>JADFKK010000063.1 GCA_022564995.1 Planctomycetota bacterium
CCTGGCAGCCTGCTCGTACGACCAACTTCGGGCGGCGCGTAGTTCAAGGATCGCCATTCGCTCGGTGGCTTGGTAGTGAGGTCTCCGCTGGGGCGCGAGCTGTGCCATCCGGACATCCTTGATTCGCATCGCTTCGTGAACCAGGGCCGCTTCCTGCTCCCAGCGGTCGCGTTCGACTTTCAGTCCCGCGCGCTGGTTGCTGCTGTCGGCCAGCCCAACTGCGACTGTAGATCAGCGCATACTGGGCCAGAGCAAAGACGTGGAGGATGCCGGATTTAACGTATTTGTCCAAACTCTTGGGGAGTGGGATCTGCGGTTGTTTCTTCTTGCCGGGCATTTTATCATCCAACGGATCGGTTCTCGATGAATCCATTGAAGATTAGCATAAACCGTGCTTGATACGGAGGTTGCGGTCGGAATTCGCGACCCAGAAAATCGCTGGACTAGCACACGAGACGGAAGATTTTGGGCAAACGCTTGATTTCCAAGAGCAGGCGTAGACGTATGCGCGACGTCGAGGGGTTTAACGCGACGCGCCCTCCTTCGCGAATTTCCAGCCGACGACGTAGTCTCGCGTGAGCTTCACGTCTTTGTCGAGTGCGGCGCGGAGCATCTCGATGGGAATGGAGTTTTGCTTAAGGACCGCGTCGTGAAACTGGCGGTCGGTCATCTTGCCGCCGCCAACCAGGCTGCGATGTAGTGCCCGGAACTGCAAGGCGCCGAGCATGTAGGCGGCCTGGTAGAGCGGTGAATAGCCGCCCTGGATCGAACGCCGCACCTCGGCCGTGGCGTTGCGTCGCTCGTGGCCGACGCGCCGGACCAGAAAGTCGACGGCCTCCTCAGCGCTCATCGTTCCCAGGTGGTAACCGAGCGAGAAGATGATCCTCGCGCAGCGGTGCTTGCGCCAAAAGAGCAACCCGATGCGATCTTCGGGCGAACTGGGGAATTTGAGATCCCAGAGCTGCATCTCCCAGTAGACCGCCCAGCCCTCTTTCCAGAAGGGCGTGCTAAACCTCCTGCGATACGGACGATAGCGTGCGGTCATAAAGTCCTGCAGGTGATGCCCTGGAATCAGTTCGTGGTGTACGGTGGCCCGTGCAAAGTGAATGTTGTTCCCACGCATACTCATGAGTTTGTCTTGGTGGGCCATCTCGTCGGTGGGAAAGGACACGCTGATGACCTCGCCTCCGGTGAAGTAGGGATTCACCCTTTGCCGGCTGGCGGGCATCATCTGTATGCGCCACGTTTCCTTACAGAGCGGCGGGATCGTCAGCAGATTGCGTTGTTCGAGAAAACGCTCGGCCTCAAGCGCGAGCGACTTAATCAATTTGGCCTGTTCCCCCGGCTTGACGTGCAACGTCTTTACATGATTCTGTGCTTTCCTCCAATCGTCTCCGAAGCCCAGGGCGCGGGAGGCCTTCTCCATTTCGCGGTCGCACCAGGCGAATTCACGCTCTGCGATTTTGACGAGTTCGGCAGGTGTGTACGGGATCATCTCGCGCCGCAGCGCGAGCGTAAGTGCCTCCGCACCGATAGGATTGCCAACCAGGCGATCGGGATCCTTCGGCTTTTCCACCACACGATTGACCAGGCGATCCGTGATGAGCGTGGCGTATTTATCGAGAGCCTCTCGGACCCGCTCGACAGGTCTCTTGACCCACCAGGTGAAGATGGGGTTGTAGCCGTCGTAAAAGCGAAACCACCGCGATAGGCTGCCGCTCAGGTCGCGAATGCGCCGCGCCGCTCGATTCGCCGTACCTTTATCCCAGCGTTTCTTTGCGGCGTCCAGCGAGCCTTCCAGTTCGGCATGGGCAGCGACGATGTGCTTCTCGATCTCCTCCAGTCGGGCCGCGACCGTCTTTCCGTCCACGGGCTCCAACCGGCGATGTGATTCGAGTTGGTCGACGATCGGTTTCCAAAACGGCAAGAGAGGAAGCACCTCGGCGTCGAGCTTGGCCTCTCGCACGATTTTCTCCTGTGTGAGATTGATCTCGCTGCGAATCAGCAGGTAATCGACCCGACCGTCGCGACTGAGCCGATCGAAGTCGGTCTTCTCGAGGGTGCGGTGTTGCTGCTGATAAAACGCTAGCCTGCGCCGGTGGTCGTTCGCAGAAAGCGGGATGTTGTAGAAGCGATTCAGACTGCCACGATCGGCGTCGTATCGCTCAAAAAAAGAGCGGAGCCCGGTGGACACGTCGATCGTATCCGGAGCTTCGGCGCGCGCGCCGGCGGTGGCGAAGACGAGGCAAGCGAACAGGCAAACGGCGATCCGGAATAACTGCGGTGTTGACATGGGAGTCTCCTCTCGTAAGGGCTGGTTTGTTTCGTGGGGCACGGTGGGGTCTGGTTCAATTTTCGGTGAGAGAGCGTTTTTTCCCGTAGATAGTAGGTTGTCCGAAAACTTGGACGTGACGCCCTTCACTCCGCTGTTTCGACGGGCTGCTACGGAACCCCACGTATCCAAGCGGTGATCATAGCAGTGCTGTCCGCCAGGACATTCTGCACTTTTCTGCGCGAGTTCTCGCCATTCTCTCATGCGGCGCTGGGAGATTCAAGGAGTTTCCAGTCGAGTTTACTCTGTGAGCCGCAGAAGTGATGATGGAGGTATGACTTCCACAACTCGCATTCAGCACCGCTATGATCATCGCGTTGGCGAGCTTGTCCGATCGACAGGCGACGTCGAATATGCCATCCAACAAGGCGTTCCACGCTCAACCGCGCGCGGCTGGCTGACGGCGACTGGCGCCGAGGTCGTCACGGTCGACATTGTTGACATGGACGCCCTCCGGCTCCAGCAGGAAGTACTCGAGCTGCGCAGCCGTGTCCAGCGGCTGGTCGCATTACTGCGGCTCCTGGCCGTTCTGTTGAAGGTGTCTGGATTCTCGCTCTCCAGCACCCGTCTTCCCGATGGAACTGCGAAGGCAACGCTGCTGCGAGCAATAGAGAAGTCGCGCTGCGTCCTTTCGCTGCGGGCCGTATTGCGGCTCCTCCGATTGTCGCACTCGCGATATCATGCGTGGAAACGGGAGCAGGAGTGCGGTCTCGACGACATGCCATCCTGTCCACGATCCTCGCCGCAACAACTTACCTCCGCTGAGGTCGAGACCATCAAGGAGATGGTGACTTCCGAAGAGTACCGCCACGTGCCAACTGGTACGTTGGCACTGCTTGCACAGCGGCTCGGCAAAGTCTTCGCCTCACCAACCACCTGGTATCTCTGGCATGTCGACACAACGCTGATTCGGTTGCTCGATGGAAGTCGTGGATACCTTCGTGCTGTCATCGACAACTTCTCGCGGCGGATACTCGCCTGGAAAGTGTCTGCGACGCTCGACCCGGACGCCACGGCCGAAATCCTTCTCAGCGCCGCGATTGACTTGGCCGGCAAGAAGCCCACGTTACTCGCTGTCAACTCAACGACGGCGGAGTCGAGAACTTCAACAGTGCCGTCGACGAATTGGTCGATTCTGGACTCCTCCGACGGCTTCTCGCCCTGATCGACATCACGCTGTCCAACTCGCTCATTGAAGCTTGGTGGCGAACGCTCAAACACCAGTGGTTGTACTTGAACACGCTTGAGACCCTCGGCAGGCTCGAGAAACTGATCGCATTCTACGTCGATGAGCACAATACACGGCTGCCTCATTCGGCGTTTCGTGGACAGACGCCCGATGAGATGTATTTTGGCACCGGAAAGCACACTGCCCAGGAACTTGAGACTGGCAGGAAAGACGCACGCCAATCCCGATTGGAGGTGAACCGCAACAAATCGTGCCCGACATGCGAGCCGCTGTCGTCGATCTCCGGCTGAGTTGAGCCAGCCGATTCCGGAGGAGCCAAAGCAGAAGGCCATGATCCGGAGGAATTCGGCACGGCTCCGTAGAACCTGCGTCCGGACCGCCGGAATAGACCGAAAACAACGGCCAGGCACTCGAAACCGTCTCATCCGCACGTTCCTGGTCCCGCCAGTGCAGACTTCAAGTGGCGAGAACTCGCGCAGGAAAGTCCAGAATGTCGTGGCGGACAGCACGGCTGGACATCCAAACGCTTGACGTGTTCCAAATCTCCTGCATCGATCGCCTGTTTTAGACCGCTCATCTCACGCTCCTATTTTTTCAAACCAGCCACGACCTGACAACAGTCGGTCTTCTTTTGGCTCTGGCACCTGCCACCCCCCCCAGAAGATAACTCGTTTCCGATCATACTGCGAGCTTGCCCCCCTATTGAATGTGAGTGTCATGACTGCAATCGTGATGCCTTTGAAACCAGGCTGGTCCGGATGGACGACCGGCAATTGCTCCTGCGCCGCGGCCTTGATCATCTCGCCGATTCGCACAATCTCGCCGCCTTCGTCTGGTGTGAGTTTCAGCCCGAAACGCGTCGCATCACTGAGAACATAGAACATCCCACCGTAAGCAACGTCGACCGTGACCTTGCCGAGATGGGGCACGTCGATTTCCAGGTCGATATGGACCGCAAAGGCCGGCACGTTCCGGAAAGTGACATTTCGTACCTTGCCGCCCCTGCACTCGGCCTTGATGCGGATTAGCCCTGCCGGCGACTCAAGCGTCAGTTCGGTGACCGGCTCGGACATTGGGACCATACCGGTCTCGAGGAGGACGGTCGCGTTTTTCTCAATATACTGCATCTTTTCAAAAACAGTTTTGCCCGGTACATCGAGAAATCCACCGACGATAACCCGACCGGGCTCGCCACAGGCGTGTGCGTCAACTGCCTGAATCATCCGCGCAATACGCATCAAGATCTCTCTTATGGAAGATATGGACGACGCTGTGTTCGGATGAAAGCAAGCGATTCTGCAAAGGCGGAAATGCTCACCGTCGACATGCACGTCACTGTGCGCATACGACTGTAGGTTGTCACATTCCCGCGTTCAAAACTCCATTTGCAGCACATGGCCGAGGCGGGCGAGGAGATGGTCGGCGTTTTCCTTGTCAAAAGGCATCGGCGGGCGAATCTTCAACACATTGTGGAGCGGGCCATCCGTGCCGATCAACACGCCTTGGTCTCGCAGGCGGTTGGCGATGAGCGTCGCTTCGACACCCGCCGGCTCGAGGGTTTCTGGATCGCGCACCAGCTCGAGGCCCCAGAAGAGTCCCGAACCGCGAACATCGCCGATCAGCGGAAACTCCAGTGTGAGTGCGCGAAAGCCGGCTCGCAGGACGTGGCCCGTTAGGCGTGCGGACGCCTTTACTGTGTTGCCTTCAGAGGCCAGTCGTTGTAATCTTAAGAGGAAATCCGCAAGGAGTTTCTCTGTCTTTCGCCAGCCAAGTCGCTGCGCGGCGTCGGTTTGGGCACAAGAAAGTTCGCATGGAAAACGTCGCGAAAGAACGGTTCGGTTCCCGGCTGGGCATGATGCTTGCCATGCTCGGCATGGCGGTCGGCACGGGAAACATTTGGCGATTTCCACGCATCACCGCGTCCAACGGCGGCGGCGCGTTTCTCGTCGCTTGGGTCGTGTTTCTGCTGCTCTGGTCGATCCCGCTGATCCTGCTCGAGTTCGGCATGGGCCGCAAGACCCGTAGCGGGCCGGTCAAGGCGTTCATTCTGATGATGGGCCCGCGTTGGGCATGGATGGGTGCATTCGCCGTGTTTGTCACCACCGCGATCACGTTTTATTACTCGGTGGTGGCGGGTTGGACCGTTCGCTTTGCCGTGGCAACCGTCACGGGCGAAATTCCCGAGGAAGTACCGGGAACCTTTTGGCGGGAGTTCACCGGATCGTCTTGGCCCGTCCTGACGCACGGGATTGTCTTTGGCGCCACGGTGCTGGTCGTGGCTCGTGGCGTGAGAGCCATCGAGCGCGTGGCGCTCGTGCTGATGCCGATCCTCATTCTGTTGATCCTCATACTGACCGTGCGTGCCCTGACGCTCGAGGGTGCCTCGGCCGGCCTATCGTTCATGTTCTCGGTCGACTGGTCGCGATTGACGGAGCCGGGGATCTGGATCGCAGCGCTGACGCAAAACGCCTGGGACACCGGCGCCGGCTGGGGGCTGGTGCTCTGTTACGCCGCCTATATGCGCGAGCGTGAAGATACGACGCTCAACGCGTTCATTCTGCCCACGGCCAACAACCTGATCTCGCTGCTGGCGGGAATCATGGTGTTTTGCACGGTCTTTTCAGTCGTCCCCCAGCTTGTTACGCAGGTCGCCGAGAATCCTGAAATTCTGCAAGGTTTTCCAGATCTAGACAAAGCAATCAAGGGCGGTAAGGAGCTGTCGCCGGAGCTCGTTCAAGAAACCATTTTTTCACAAGGAAACGAGGGGATCACGTTCATCTGGATGCCGCAGCTTTTCAAGACGCTCCCCGGCGGTACGTTTTTCATGTTCTTGTTCTTCCTCGCATTGGCGTTCGCGGCATTTACCAGCATGGTCGCGATGGTCGAAGTCTCCACGCGAGCACTGGTCGACACGGGCATGGAGCGCAGTCGAGCGATCAAGATCGTCGGGGCGGTCGGCTTTACGCTCGGCATACCGTCGGCCGTGTCGATGCAGGTTTTCAAAAATCAAGACTGGGTCTGGGGCGTGGCGTTGATGCTGACCGGCCTGTTCTTTGCGATCGCGATCATCACACACGGCGTAACGCGCTTTCGCCGGGAGCACCTCAATCACGAGCATTCGAACATCAAGGTCGGCCGCTGGTGGGATTTTGTGATCGCTGTGCTCGTGCCTCTGCAGGCCGTCTTTTTGCTCGTGTGGTTCATGTACGACTCGTGGGACAAAAATCGAGAGGGCTGGCTCAAGCCGTTCGACCCGGAACATATAGACAATGTTGGCACGGTTCTCGTGCAATTCGCCGTCGTTCTTGTCATACTAATCCTTGCGAATCGATGGATCGTGAAGAAGACGATCGGCCAGCCGACAGACACAGCTTAGGAGATGACTCCATATGAAACGATCGGTAATCGCCGGCTTCGTTGCCATTGCGTGTTGCTTCGCTTCGTTCCCACCACCGCCGGCCAGAGCCGCCGACGCGCCCCAGACTGGCGCAACGACTGCCGCCGGGCGCCGCGAGTCGTGGCAGCAGCATCGCAAGCTGATGGACACATCCCGCTTTAAGCACTTGAAGTGGCGTTCGGTTGGCCCGCGCAAGCAGGGTGGGAGGATCGAAGCGGTGGCAGCGCCCCCGGGAAACACCGCCACACTTTACGTCGGCGCCGGCTCCGGCAATCTGTGGAAGACGGTCAACAACGGCACGACCTGGAAACCGATTTTCGACGCCGAGTCGACCTTTGCCATCGGCGACGTCGCCGTCGCACGCTCCGATCCCTCCATCGTCTGGGTCGGCACGGGCGAAGTGCTTATGGCCAGAAGCTCGTACGCGGGCACCGGCGCGTTCAAATCGACCGACGGCGGCCAAACATGGCGAAACATGGGGCTGGGCGAGTCGCATCACATCGGCCGCGTCGTCATTGATCCGAAAAACGCCGACGTGGTGTACGTGGCCGCCATCGGCCACCTCTACACCTACAACGAAGAGCGGGGGTTGTATAAAACGACCGACGGCGGCCAGTCGTGGCAGAAGATTCTCTACGTTGACGACAAGACGGGCGTCATCGACATTGCCATGGACCCGTCGGACAGCAACACGCTGTACGCCACGACTTGGCAGCGCAGTCGCAAGGCCTGGGGGCACACGGCTTATGGCAAGGAGAGTGGAATTTACAAATCGATCGACGCCGGCAAGACGTGGAAGCGACTGACCAAGGGCCTTCCCCAGGGCGACCACGTGGGGCGATTCTCGGTCGACGTCGCCGCCAGCAACCCGAACGTCGTTTACGCCATCTGCGATTGTCGCGGGCGCGATGAAGGCGTCTATCGATCGGACGACAAGGGAGAAACCTGGCGGCAAGTCAACGAGGACCGAGTCCGCGTGGGATACGACTTCTGCCTTGTCAAAGTCTCGCCAGACAACGCAGACGAGATCTATGTGCCGGGCCAGCGCACGTACACGTCGACCGATGGCGGCAAGACCTACCGGCAGCTCGGCGGCACGATCGTCCACCTGCTCGAACACAAGTCAACCGTCTTGCACCTCGACACGCACGACATGTGGATCGATCCGGCGAACACCGACCGCTTGATCCTTGGCAACGACGGCGGATTGTTCGTCTCGTACGATCGCGGCGACACATGGCTGCATCTGAACAATCTTCCGATCGGCGAGTTCTATGACGTCACCTACGACATGGCCACGCCCTACAACATCTATGGCGGTACGCAGGACAACGCCGCGCTGTTTGGCCCGAGCGATCACGTGCCCAAAGACGGCAGCCGGGGCGCCTGGACGCAAATCTATCTCGACCGGTGGGGCGGCGGCGATTCATTCCACACACCGGTCGACCCGAAGAATCCGGCCACGATCTACTACACGCACCAATTCGGCGACATTCGGCGAAAGGACATGAAGACCGGCAAGTCCAAGGGTATCCGGCCCAAAGTGGGCGAGGGCGAGCCGCGCCTACGGTTTAATTGGATGACTCCCTTCTTGATATCACATTACGACGCGGCGACCCTCTATCTCGGAACGAACCGTCTCTTCAAGTCGACCAACCGCGGCGACGATTGGACGCCCATCAGTGACGATTTGACGACCAACCCGGGACCGGAGAAACGTGGAAACGTGCCCTACGGAACGATCACCACGATCAGCGAATCGCATGTGGCGCCGGGCCTGCTCTATGTCGGCACCGACGATGGAAATGTCCACGTAACTCACAGCGACGGTGACGCCTGGGCGAAGATCAATACTGGCCTGCCCGACCGGTGGGTCAGTCGCGTGGTCGCCTCGCGCCACGACAAGGCGACCGTTTACGTCTCGTTTAGCGGTTATCGGGAAGACGACTTTTCGACGTATCTCTACAAATCAACTGATTGCGGCGCGACGTGGAGTTCGATCGCCGGCAACCTACCTGCCGAGTCGGTCAACGTAATCCGCGAGGATCCCCGGGCCAAGGACGTTCTGTACGTTGGGACCGACCTGGGTGTGTACACCTCGACCGACGGCGGTGCGAGCTGGCATTCCCTCTGCAACCATCTCCCCACGACACCGGCGCACGATCTGGCCGTCCATCCCCGCGAGAATGAATTGATCGTCGGCACACACGGACGCAGCATTTTCGTCCTCGACGTGAAGGAGATTCAAGCGTTTGGCAAACAGAAGTAGCTTTTTGACATCGGTCCCATTCCTACCAAGTCGAGCGATTTACGGGGCCGAGGAGCCAGAGGCTCCAATGGTCATACGCAATCGCCCTAGAATCGAAGCGAACGAATTGCTGGACACCATCGGATAAGGAAGTAAATAGAATGCGAAGGAATACGATTGTTGCGTGCTTCACTTACCTCTGTATTGTCGGCATCATCGCCGTGCCTGACATGGTTGGTCAGGATTCACAGGATCTAATTCTAAAAAAAGCCGAATCGCGACTGCGTGGGATCTACGAGCGGGGAGAGTTCCGCGCCAAAAGATTCAGAGCGGATTGGCTTCCTGATAGTTCGGGCTACACGGTTCGGGAATCGGTCCCCGGGGCGAACGATCGGGTATTGGCACGTTATGACGTTGCCAGCGGTAAACGTACAGTGCTTGAATCATCCGGCGGGCGGGGAGCCAGAAGGTCAAGCAATCGGTCTCCCGATGGAAAGCGTGTGCTCTACTCCGATAACGGGAATCTGTACGTCCGCGATCTAAGCAGCGACCGGACGATTTCCCTCACGAAGAACACCGTCGGTAGTTCGGTTTCGAACAGACGGGCAATCTGGAGCCCCGATGGAAAGCGGATCGCCTACGTGCAATCGGACTACTCCAAGGTGAGGTTGAGGTCGGTGCTTGTCCCGAGCGATCCATCCTATCCGGAGGTCAGAGAAACTCGTTTCGCCAGAGTGGGTGAGACGATCTCTTCATTGCGTGTTGGCGTCGTTGATGCCCAGGGAAGCGAGACACGCTGGCTCTCAATTCCCGAACCTGCGGAGGGTTTCTATCTCGGACAGATCGGCTGGGCCGGGAATTCCGATGAGTTGCTGGTGGAAAAGTTCAGCCGATTCCGCGACAAACGCGAGTTTCTAATCGCCGACGTCCGCACGGGTGCGATTACTCGTATGTACTATGAATCCGATCCCGCCTGGGTCGTCGCGAGCATTCGTAAGAATGTCGGGCTAGAGTGGATCCGCGATGGCCGTGCTTTTATTGTGATCAGCGAAAAGGATGGCTGGCGACACGCTTATGTGGTCTCTCGCGACGGCAAAGAACAAGCACTTCTGACACCCGGCGCCAGCGATATCATCGAGCGCGTTAAGGTGGACGAAGAACGAGGCTGGTTTTACTATAACGCGTCCCCCGACAATGGAACCCAGAAGTATCTTTATCGTGTGCGTCTGGACGGAACCGGAAAGCCCCAGCGGGTCACTCCCGGGAACCAGCCCGGCACTCACGAGTATGAGTTCTCCCCTGACGCTAAGTGGGCGTTTCACACCTATTCAACATTCGACACGCCGCCAGTCATCGAACTCGTGCAGCTTCCCGAACATCGCGTCGTGCGCGTACTCGAAGACAACAAGAAGCTGCGCAAGAAGATGGCGGCGATGATCGCTCAGCCAACAGAATTCATTCAGCTCGATATCGGCGACGTTGTTATGGACGCGTGGATGCTCAAGCCCTCGGACTTCGATCCTGCCAAAAAATATCCCGTTTTTGTGTATGTCTACGGAGAGCCGCATGCACAGACCGTGTTGGACTCCTGGGGACGGAGCCAAGCTGACTACCATCGCCTGGTCGCCGACCTCGGCTATCTTGTGGTGTCGATCGACAACCGGGGCACACCAGCGCCGAAAGGGGCTGCTTGGCGGCGGTCGGTGTTCGGCAAACTTGGCCCGCTCTCTACCGAGGAACAAGCAGCGGGTATCAAGGAGCTGGGCCGCACCCGGCCGTATGTCGACTTATCTCGGGTCGGTATCTGGGGCTGGAGTGGTGGTGGAACGAACACCCTAAACGCGATGTTTCGGAAGCCGGATGTATACCACGTAGGCATCGCTGTTGCGGCCAAGCCACAGCCGCATCTTTACAATGCGGGGTTCCAGGAGAACTACATGCGAACACGCGAGGTGAATCCCGAAGGATACCGCCAGGCTGCTGCCATCAATTTTGCCGAAGGCCTCAAGGGAGACCTGCTGATCATTCACGGTACGGGCGAGACCAACACCCATCTCGAGATCATCGAAGGACTGGTCGATCGCCTTGTCGAATTGGGGAAACCGTTTGATTACATGACTTACCCCAACCGCGACCATGGTATCCGGAAAGGTCGAGGCACAACATTGCACATGCGTATGCACATGGTACGATACCTGCTGAGTCATTTGCCTGCCGGTCCACGTTAAGGGCTCTGTGGTTGTGGTCTCGGGTGTGATTCTGCAACTCAAGAAGGAGTTCGCCTGGATTCAGCTGACGACGAAAAAGGGATCAAGCGGTACACTTTCGCTCAGCTTCGATGAGATCCTCGATGCGACTCGAAGGATCCCGGAAGCGGAAGTTCAACATTGGGACGATATCGACCGAGTGGATGTGCGTCCCGGCAGGGGAATGCTCAAAGTGCGTTGTGCGAACGGATGGGAGATTCAACTCGATGCGAAGACCGGTGAGGTTCTCCAAGTTGCCTACCGGCGCTCGGATCTGATTGAAAGCATCCACGACGGCAGCTTCTTTCACGACCGTGTCAAGCTGTGGGTGTTCCTACCCACAGCGTTGGTCCTGGGCATGTTGTGGCTTACCGGCGTCTATCTGTTCTTTCTGCCTTACTATGCGAAATGGAAGAAACGGCGGAAGAAGGCACGCGGGGGCGGGCGTAGCACGTCCGTGAAATCCACATTTGCGAAGTGAGTAGGGCGTTCTGACGAATCGCGACATTGACGGGCTGCCCCAGCAAGTCATCGCGCGTGAGACACGTCAGCAAATCAACGATTCAGCGGTTTTTGATTTGCCCCATCTATCCAGGGTATACTACGGAAACCTGAGAAGCGATAACCGGTCATTCGGAGTCAGCACCATGTATCAACGACAACACCAACTCAAACTGCTGTGCATGATCGTCCTTGGAGTGTTGACGCACTCAGAGCAGGCATGGTCTCAAGCGACGTCGGCCAAAGACCGCCTGGCATCTTGGGAGCAACACGTCCGCCTGGAAAAGACATCCGCCTACAAGAAATTAAAGTGGCGGGCCTTGGGGCCGACGCGCCAAGGTGGTCGGATTGAGGCGCTCGCCTGCCGGGGCTCTACGATTTACGTCGGTGCCGGCTCGGGCAACCTCTGGAAGTCGATCAACAACGGAATCACCTGGAGACCTGTTTTCGAAAAAGAGTCTGCGTTTGCCATTGGTGACGTGGCCCTGGCTCCGTCCAACAACAAGATCGTTTGGGTTGGAACGGGCGAGACGCAGCCTCGACACAGCGGATTCTCATACTCGGGGACGGGCGTCTTCAAATCAACGGATGCCGGCAACACCTGGCGCCACGTGGGGCTTGCCGAAACGCACCACATCGGCAAGGTGCTCGTCCATCCAACGAATCCCGACATCGTATACGTGGCCGCTATTGGTCATGCCTGGACCGACAATCCCCAGCGCGGCTTGTTTAAGACTGTCGACGGAGGCGACACGTGGAAGCACGTTTTAGCGATCAGCGATCAGACGGGCGTTGTCGATCTTGTGATGGATCCGCATGACCCTGAAACGCTCTATGCCGCGGCATGGCACAAGACACGATACAAGATGGCCGGTCCGGAAAGCGGTATCTATAAGTCGACCGACGGCGGTGAGAATTGGAAACGCCTTGGCGGAGGCCTGCCCGAGAACACTGACTTGGGGCGATCCGGATTAGCCGTCGCCTTATCGAACCCAAATGTTGTCTACGCGTTCATTGACAATCATTCTCCGTCGGGCGACAGAATTATTGGCGCTGAGGTCTACCGCTCCGATGACAAGGGCGAAACGTGGAAGCGAACGCACGCAGAGAGTCTTTACAACGTGTACAGGCAATATGGTTGGAAGTTCGCTGACATCCACGTCATACCGGACGACGAAAATGCACTCTTTATCTTAGGCAATCGCGTCTACTACTCGAAGAATGCTGGAAAGACGTTCCAGCGTATCGGTGAAAAGATCGTCCGTCTGCACGATCACAAGACACGTGCGATGCATCTCGATCATCACGACATGTGGATCGACCCTAAGAACCCGGATCGTGTGCTCCTGGGAAATGACGGCGGGTTGTTTACTTCCTATGATCGAGGGGCAACTTGGCTGCATATCAACAATCTTCCCATTGGAGAATTTTACACGATTCATGTCGAAGAGGGCGCTGGCCCATTCAAGATCTACGGCGGGACGCAGGACAATGCTTCGCACGTCGGTCCTAGCACGGCGCGGCTGGAAGATGCTCGAGAGGATGATTGGTCGCAGGTGTTTCTCGATCGCTGGGGCGGTGGCGACGGCTTTGTGACACTTCCCGACCCGACCGATCGACAGTGGGTCTACTACGAGCACCAGCACGGGGACATCTATCGGAAAAAACTCGGCGGCTCGCCGCTGACAGGAGCCAAGGGTGACAAGCACATTCGACCTGAAGCGCAACTCGGAAAACCACCATATCGCTTCGGTTGGTACACGCCTTTCATCATCTCACACCACAATCCGCTGACGCTATATGTCGGAGGAAACAAGCTTCTCAAGTCAATCGACCGCGGCAACCATTGGCAGGAAGTTAGCCCGGAATTTGTGAAGAAACCAAAGCTCGGCAATCGAGGACCGGTACCGTTGGGAGTCATCACTTCGATCGCTGAATCTCATCTTCAGCAAGGCCTGATCTATGTCGGGCTAGACAACGGCCAAGTGCATCGGACGAGCGACGACGGACAGACCTGGACAAAGTGTCACGACGGTCTTCCAAAGAAATGGGTCAGCCGTGTCGAGGCTTCGCAACATGAACTCGGAACGGTTTATGTTTCGCTCACCGGCTATCGCGACGATGACTTCTCGACGTATCTCTATCGGTCCACCGACCAAGGCGCCACTTGGAGATCGATCGCCAGCAATCTTCCGGCGGAATCGGTGAATGTTATCCGTGAAGATCCGCGCGGCCCAGAAGTGCTGTACGTGGGCACTGACTTGGGAGTCTATGTTTCGACCAACCGAGGCGGCTCGTGGCAGTCGCTTTGCGCGAGCCTTCCGACGACTCCCGTACACGATCTGGCGATTCACCCAGTCGAACATCAGCTCGTGATCGGAACGCACGGACGAAGCGTCTTTTTGCTCGACGCCAAGACGATCGTCGCAGAGAAAGTCACAGCGAAGCTCACAGCGAAGCCCACAGCGAACACCGGCGAAGGGATCTCTGCCCATAAGTACGCTGAGGACTTTGCGCGAGCCGCGCGTCTCCGGCCGCTCGGGCCGGCCTATAAACCAGGTCGCGTCGCGGAGATCGCGGTCGACCCGACGAACCGCAGCACGTGGTATGTCGCCCATGGATCTGGCGGCCTTTGGAAGACCACCAATCGGGGAAATAGCTGGAAGCCGATCTTCGACGAAGGTGGCTCCTACTCGCTTGGCTATGTAACCGTCGACGCACGAAACCCGAACGTGGTGTGGCTGGGAACGGGCGAAAACATCTCCAACCGAAGTGTCGGTTACGGCGACGGCGTCTACAAGAGTAACGATGGCGGTGAAACTTGGAAGAACGTAGGACTTCGCGATTCAGAGCACATTGGCAAAATCATCATCGACCCGCGCGATTCCAATGTCGTGTATGTTGCGGCGGAGGGCCCTCTTTGGTCAGCGGGCGGTGAGCGCGGCCTCTATAAAACGGTCGACGGTGGCGCGACCTGGAAAACCGTGCTTCAGATCAGCAAGAATACCGGAGTGACCGATATGGCGATGGATCCTCGTGATCCCAACGTCATCTACGCGACCTCCTACCAGAGGCGACGTCGTGTCGGGCAACTGATTGGAGGCGGACCCGAGTCAGCAATCTACAAGACCACCAACGGTGGCGACACGTGGAAGAAGCTCACCGAGGGTATTCCATCCGTCGACAAGGGGCGCATTGCCCTGGCGGTGTCTCCACAAAAGCCCGACGTCGTCTACGCCCTCGTTACCGCAGCGGGCAACCAAGGAGGATTTTTTCGTTCGGCGGACCGCGGTGAAACCTGGGTGCGGAGGAGCAACTATAAGGTCGTAGATCCGCAATACTATGGCGAGATCTACGCCGACCCGCATCACTTCGATCGCATCTTTGCGCTGGATGTGCGCATTCACGTCAGCGACAACGGCGGAGAGACCTTTCGGCCGTTGCGGTGGAACATGCACGTCGATAACCACGCGATGGTCTTTGATCCTAGCGATTCGAACCATCTTTTGGTGGGGAACGACGGAGGCTTGTACGAATCCTATGACAAGGGCGATACCTGGCGACACTTCACCAATTTGCCGACCACGCAGTTCTATCGAGTCGCTCTGGACGATGCCGCGCCGTTCTACAACGTTTATGGCGGCACTCAGGACAACGGTTCGATGGCGGGGCCGTCGCGCACCGTCAATCGCGCGGGCATTCGCACCAGCGAGTGGATCCGAACGCGCGGCGGCGACGGCTTCCAAACCCGCATCGATCCGGATGATCCGGACATTGTCTACACGCTGTCTCAGAACGGCGACCTTGGTCGACTCAACAAGCGCACGGGCCAAAGCAAGGGGATCCGTCCAAAATCAAAGCAAGATGAGCCTCGCATTCGCTGGCATTGGGATTCACCGCTGATCATCAGCCCCCATTCACCGACGCGGCTTTACTTCGCGGGAAATCGCCTGTTCCGCAGCGATGATCGCGGCGATAGCTGGCGGGCGGTCAGTGACGACCTGACTCGCCAACTGGATCGGGACGCGTTGCCAATCATGGGACGCGTGTGGGGTGAAAATGCGGTTCAGAAGAATCGGTTCACGACCACGTTAAGCGTCATCTCGGCCCTCGACGAGTCGCCGCTTAAAGAAGGGCTGCTGCTGGTGGGAACCGATGACGGTCTCCTGCAGATCTCTGCAAACGGAGGCGCTCGCTGGAGAAGAATCGAGAAGTTCCCGCGCATTCCGAAGGGGACGTACATTTCCGACGTGTGTGCCTCCGGGCATGACACCCAGAGGCTCTATGTCTCCTTCAATAACCATCAGCGTGGCGATTTCCGTCCTTACTTGGTCAGGAGCAACGATCGTGGAAAGACGTGGACGTCAATCGTAGCGAATCTTCCGAAGCGTCACGCCGTTTGGTGCGTCATCGAAGATCACGTCAACAGCGACCTGTTGTTCGTGGGTACGGAGTTCGGTCTCTTTTTCACCGTCAACGGTGGCAAACACTGGACTGCGATCAACAGCGGCGTCCCACCGATCGCCTTTCGAGATCTTGCGATTCAGCGGCGCGAACACGACCTTGTCGGAGCGACCTTTGGGCGAGGCTTTTTTGTCCTCGACGACTTCAGCGCGCTAAGGCACCTTAACTCCACGGCTTTGGCGGGCGAAGGCGGTCTCTTCCCGCCTCGCGACACTTGGGTCTACGAGGAGAATGGTTACGTCGAGGCCGCCAGCGGGAATTACGCGACGGCGAACCCGCCCTTTGGCAGCACACTAAGCTACTTTCTGCGCGATGGATTACCGGAGGGCGAGGGGAACCGAATCGTGCTTTCGATCCAGTCGGCGGACGGGTCAACCGTGCGGTCACTTTCCGGACCTACGACAGCGGGAGCGCATCGCGTCCAATGGGATCTTCGCCATGCACGCAAGGGCGAAGGTCAAAACCAGCCACCTCGTCGACGGGGCGGCAACCGCCGGCGTGGCGCTCTGGTAGACCCCGGTCAGTACACAATCAGGCTGCTGCGAGTCGCCGATGGCGAACAACGTGTCTTGGGTAAGCCTAGGACGATAAAGGTCCAAGCTCTTCCGGTAACGAGGTCACGGTAGTCTTTCCGCAGCGACGTTGACCTGCCGGTAACATTTACGGATCGGATAAGCCTTGCCCTGATGAAGTTTGCCGTCCAGAAAGCCCCAGGCCGCCACCCCGTCGATACTCTCCGGCTCGAGCAGATGAAAGATGAGAATCCCCAGCGGCTGCGCGGTTCTCACCAAGTAACTGCCCTTGGGCATGTCAGTCCGCAGCGACTCGAAGCGACCTGTCAACTCCTTGAGCACGTGTCCCTGAAAGGGCCGCTCGGCGGAAGCGATCTTTTCGATCGTGAACGCTTCTGCCGCTCCCTGCCAGTCGGCAAGCAACTTCTCCACAACGATTCCATGGCGGATCAGCAGCTCTGCGGTCTCGTCACAATTTGCCGGGATCAGATAGGCAGCCGGGAAACGGGCGGTCCTTGTTGTGGTGAAACGATCAAAGACCGGCATCCGCTGCGAAACGAACTCCTTCGGCGGCGTGATCTGCGCGGAACGGCCCGGTGTTTCCGATTTCTCCAAGAGAATCTCTTCTTCGCCGCGGGAAATCGTCTTGTATCGAACCGTCAGGGCCGGCGCTTTCTCCGGATGCAATCCCCACTCAACGACGCGGGCGTCCGCCTCACGCGTCAAGCGCAGAATTTGCGCCCCCTGGCGGCCGATCTCCTCAAGCACGGTTGACACGAAGACGTGGGTCGTCTCGACGCGTTGACGAAAGGGCAGATAACAGGTTGCTTCGGAGAGGACGCCGATGCGGTTGCGCAATCCAATATAGTTGGTAATCCGCCGGGGGTCCGGGGCACTCTGATACCAACCCCGGGTGTCTCCACGGCGAGGCAGGTTGCCGTATACGAACGTATCGAGCCCGTGGTCCACGCGCATGCGACGGCGTGCGACCGAAAGCAATTGGTCCCGATTGAAATCCAGGATTTCGCTTTGCGTGTCGGGATGTAGCGGTGGAGAGTAGGTTAACTGGTAACCGTGGCGCGTACCGTTGGTGGCGTGCAGATCGATGAGCACGTCCGGATCCCAGGTCGTGTAGATGTGTCGCAGCGCCGCCCGCATTTCCGGCGATTCGGCCTTCATCCCGTCGCGGTTCAGATCGAGTCCCTGTCCGTTGGCACGTATTCCAACCACTTCCGGCTCAGGTTGACTGCGGCGGTGCTCCTGCCAGCGGCCCCAGGTCTCGTTGCCGTCGATATTGTAGATCGGCGCGACCAAGAGCACGATCTTCTCCAACACGCCGCCTTTCGGCTCTCGGGCCAAGTCGCGAAGCAGCATCAGGGCGGCCTCCTTCCCTTCCACCTCGCCGGCGTGAATGTTGGCCTGAACGTAGACGACAGGCCTGCCGCTACGGCGGGCGTCGGCCGCGGTCGCCACCGGCGGGCGAGCGGCGATCACCAGCGGGATCCGGCGTCCTTGCGTGCTGGTGCCGATGAACTCAATTGAGATCGGCGCTCCCTTCGTCTGCAACTCCTCGAGAAACTGCAAGACGTCTTTGTAGTGGGAAGTCTCGCGGTAATCGGTTCGTTCGGCACGCGTCTTGGGCCAGCGGTCATCGCCGGGCCGCTCCTTGCTCTTCACGGCCTGAGCGATGGGGCGGGCCGCCTCAGCACGGTCGTCGGTCTTGACCGGGACGGAGTCCGGTTCTTTGCACCCCTGCGTCACCGGAACGCCGAGAATGCAAACCAACAACAAACACTTAGTCCAAAAGGAACTGCGGCGAGACATGATTCTCATCTCCTCGCGTGGCGTATTCGATGATTTGCAGTTGCCGGCGATTGAGCCACTCTGTCAAGACCGTCAGGAAAAATTCTCGCGGATGAAAAACGAGGCCCCACGAAAACCAAGTCCAGATGCTGTCTGCGAGGTCAGAGGCGGCAGTATGACTTCTATCGTCTGCGGCTGTCTTTTGCAAGACTTCGCTGCTCTCGCCCTGCAAGAGACCATCGCACAATGAGGATTGCGCCAAACGGCGGGTTTTGGCCTCTCGGAAGAAGCTCTGCGATGTACAGACGGAAGACATGGGCCTGATCGCCATCATGGAGGACTTTAAGACCGGGGTTAGCCACTGGTTCGGCCTGGACGAAATCAACGCGACGACTTCCTGGCCGATGCCCCGCGCGCCCTAACTTGGGAGACGCGCAGACTGTTCGCTGTATCTCACGATCTTGCGTCAGGGAAATCGTCCGCCGCACGAAACTGTCAGCTGTCAACTCGCCTCGGTCCGAAATCCCGAGCACCAGGCCAGAGCTTGCAAGGACGTAAACTGCAATGGGATCCTGCAGTCGAAATGATGACAACCTCCATCTGGCGAAATTGCGGCGGATCGCGACCGACGTAGGAAACGGCGGCATCCGAGCGCGCTCAGGAGGGCGTGTCCGGTGCCGTCAAGGCCGAGACCGTTCGTGACACAGGACGACGACTCCCGCGACGTACTGGCGCGCCAAGGCGAATCCGACCCGAGCCTTGGACGCACTGTGCCTAGCCGAACGAGGTGATCCAGACCGATACGAGTTTCGCAGTTTTCTTCCTGCAGGCGGTTGCATCGACTTCGGCAGGTTCCGTCGGATTCCAACTCGCATCGGTGAAACCGACCGCTGCAGGTAAGGCGTCCCGCAAAATGTTGGTTAAATGGGGCATTTCCGGCCTGATTCTGGCCGATGCCGGCTGGCCGTCCCACGCGACGGGTTCTTGGGGCACTCCCGCGTGCTTCAGAAAACGTGTGTCAAATTGCTCTGGGCCGGTCAACTTCGGTCGCCATCCGACTCGACCTCGGCCGTTCCAAAAACGGTCCTTTGATGGCGCGTCTCACGCGCCACGGGTTTTTGACACAGTAGCAGCGTATTGCGAAAGAAAAACCCGCGAGTCGGGAAGACCGGGGGCGGGCTGAAAATCCTAATGTCGGACACCGTTTACCGCCCGTCGCATGAAGGCGTTTACGCGGTCTGACGCCGAATGCTCGGCCACGGCGTGGTCAACCGCTGTGGCTTGGAGGCGGCGGAGTGGTGTGTCTCGCGTGGTGGATAGGTTGTTGTGGCGATCGGCTCGGCGCAATGTTGAGCGATCTCGTCGTCCCAGTCGGTCGATGGTGTCGATCGAACGATCGAGCGACGATGGCCGCGAGTCGATTCGTTTGCGTTGCGCACGCATCGACTTATCCGATGCGATGAATTCCTCAAGTGAGTCGGCGAGTAAGAGCCGGCCCGGCGAAGCTCCCCCGGCGCGTGAGAACACTGCGTCCACCGCCGCATGTGGCGCAGCAGTCCCGGGCTGGGCCTCTCCGCTGGGCAATCCGCTGCCCATGCGCAGCAGCGCGGCCCTCAGATCGTGTACGTCGCTCCGCGCATCACCATTCAGGTCGTGCCGCGGGTCGAACTCCGAGTTGCCGGCGCCCGAGCCCAGGTGATGAATTATGTCGATCAGGTCCGTCCGATCGACCGTCGCATCCGCATCGACATCGCCGGGCAACACGTTCAGTCGGAAGCGGAACCGCTCGTTGCCTTCGACGAAGTCGTTCCCGGAGGGGAACGTCGATGATCCGTCGACCCAGTCGGCGTCCAGGTGGCGGCCGCCCACGTCGTGGACTTCGCTGGACAGATCGAGGAGCAGCGCCTCGGCGCGAAGCGGGTTGCCGAGCGTCCAGGTGGCGACGAAGTTGGCGTTGTCGTATGCGAAGTCGGCGATTCCGTGTTGCCGGGTGTTGACTCCCCACAACGTCAAGTCGGCCTGCGTGACGGTCATGTCGCGGCTAAAGCGGATACTGACTTGATCGATGCCGATCCAGCTCAGCGCGTCGAACTGACGCATGCCGGTGGGAATTGCAAAGCCGGCTTCGCCCAATCCGGTCGCGGCCAGATGGTCGAAAAACTCGGCCGTCCATTCCGAACCTGAAACGAACACCCCGGTGACTTGCGGCGGCACGATGCCGGGTGTTCCGCCGTCACCGCTGGCGGCCCAGTTGGCCGGATCGTTGCCGTAGGCGTCGACCACCCGGCGCTGCAGCGCCGCGCCCGCTCCGGCGGCTTCCATCGGCCACGGCGGCAGGTTGTCGTAGTTCACGCGATCGACCAGAATCAGCGGAACCGTGCCGTCGGGTTCCGCGGGTCCGGGCTTGCTCAGTTCGAGCGACTCACCGCCGTTGTTAAGCGAGCCGAGATAGGGGCCGAAGATCGCAATCGCCTCGGGCACGCCGTTGGCTGCGCGGAACACGACCGGATCGTCGGGAACGACCAGAATTGTTTCGTCGGGCGCCACGCTCACGCCGGCCGGAAACGTAAACGTAACGCCGTTGGTGAATCGCCACGTATGGGTCGGCGCCGCCGAATCGGACAGCGAAACTACCGCGTCGCTGATGTTCTTCAGTTCAATGAACTCCTCGCGGTCGTCCGTCGGGTGGTAGAAAATCTCGTGAATCACAATCGGACCGACCAGCGGAAGCGAATTGTCCGCCTCGGGCGTGGGCGTCGCTAGGGCAGTAAAATCCGATCCGCCGGTGCTCTTGACGTGCCGCCCGAAGGTGACGCCGTTCTCCGCGGCGCCGAACGTCTTGTCTTCGCGATAACCCAGCGGGGTGCCATCGGGCAGGGCCGCCGTAACGATGATCCGCTCGCCCAGTTCGCTGAAGCCGAACGGCACGCTCGTGCCGGGATGATCGGCATTGCCGAAATGGTCATCCTCGCTGAGCAGCAAGAATCCGCCGCGAGCAATCGACGTGCCGGGGGCGATCTGAAACTTGTCCAGGACCAACTCGTCATCGCTCAGGAGCCAACCGCCGACGTCGATCGCGCGGTCGGTCGTGTTGTGCAGCTCGACCCAGTCACCGCCGGCCGCGTCGCTGTGGGTGAGAATCTCGTTGATGACGATCGAGCCGGGATCGGGCGTGGTCAGCGAATCGTCGGCCCCCGGCGATCCGCCGATCAGGCTGCTGGGCCGCCAGCCTTCGCTCGTGTCCCACAGGCTCACGTCGGCGGTCGCATCGCGGACCGTGAGCGAGAACCCGGCGCCGTCGATGCCGTCGTACCAGCCGTCGCGATAACGGAAATTGTGGATCGCCTGGCCGAACTGATCGAGCAGTGTGATCCGCTCGCCGCTGTTTCTCAGATGGTTAGGGGCGAACTCGCCAGCGATCAGGCTCTGGTCGAATTCGCTGTAACGGGAGAGGAATGCGCCGGTGTTCTGGACCACGACAACAAACGCACCCGGCGCCAAGCTGGTGACGCTGCTGTCGGCGAAGTCGAAGTCCACGCCGTCGTTGAAACGCACGCCCGTCAAGTCAATCGTCTCGCCGCTGATGTTCTTCAGTTCGATGAACTCGAAGTCGTCGTTGTCAAACAGCGGATCGATCGCCAGTTCCGCGGTAGTGGGCTGCGCTGGGTTGAACATGAGCTCGGTAATCCGCAGCGCGTCGGCCACCCGTGTCTTGCCGGCCGTGCTCTCGATGCCGATCGAATCGCTGGCGATCAAGGCGCCCTGGAAATCGTAAGCCTCGAAGATCAGCGGGTTGTCGCCCAGACGGAGTGGAACCGTCGCTTGCCAGGAGTCCAGATTGGTCCATTCCACCAGCAACGGCTGATCGCTGCCGGCCAGGCGAATCTCGCGGACGTTGATCCAGCCCTCGCCGCGAATCGTCTCGGCCACCTCGCCGGTTGTGAAGTCGTCACCGCTGTTCGTGGTAATGCGGAAGGGAACTTCGGCCGGCAATTGGGACGTTATGTAGTTGACTCGGGTGCCGATGTAGCTGAGTATCGACGAATAGTTACGCCGTCCAAGCTGACCGAAGTGCTCGGTCCACTGAGCCATGTAGTCGGTGTTGTACGTCGTTGCGATGATGTCCTGAAAATGACCGAACAACAGCCGCTCGTAAGCCGGTATGTCGAGGATCTTTTGCAGGTTCTTGGTGGGGATGTTGCCCGGCGAGAAGGTGAGTGGCTGCGTCGCGGAGCGCTTGAAGGCCGTATCCATGTCCCAGGGCAACATGAGGATTCGGTTGTCTCGGGGACGAACGTAAACCATCATGTTGTGAAGGGAGTTCGGGCCCAAAATGTATTGATCCCAGGAACCGGTGAGCGAGACCATGGCGCTTGCACGCATCCATTGATCGATGTCCATCACCAGCGGCACCGCGGCCTCCAGCGCCGCACCGCTGAGGTCCATTGTCTTGGCAAATTCAATCAACGGCGAGAAATCGTCGGCCATTCGATTGTTCTTGAGGATGAAGTTCCAGCGATACGCCTCTTTGTCGTCGCCCAGGTCGCGAAAGTCGGTTCCGATCACCCCGTCGGGTTGCGGCAGCTTGAGACCGTCCACGGTCGCCGTGGTCGGGTAGTAGATCAGCTCCATCTTGTACCGCTGCCCGTCGCTGCCGTTTTCAAACTGCGAGTCGAGAAAATCATCTTCATAGCGGGCCATCTTGAGCATGGCAAAGGCGTTGTGCTGGTCCTTAGGAGTGTTGACGTGAATAATATCGCTATACATGTCCGGAATCCCGCCGGCATGATGGAAGGCCGGTTCGATGATCGCTTCATACACGTCTTGATCGCCGCCGCTTCCGGATCGATCGACCACAACCGTTTCGTGGACGTCACGGAACAGATGGTCCGGGTCAAATCGTATTGTGAAGCTCACGTTACAGGCGCACGCCCGGTGCCGTTCGCTGGCTCGTAGCCGGACACCGACGTCATAAAAGACCTCCGTCTCGTCGTAAACAACGGTGGCCCGCATGGTGTCGTTGCTCATGACGTTGGTTATTTCATGCAAGAAATCGGCATCGTCGGTCGTCATGATGATCCGGACGTTATGCACGTTGTCCATGACCGCCAAGTTATCGTCGATCTTAATCAGCGCACGCGAGTCGCTCCCTTTGGACGGATAGGTCGACGTGGCGCCGAGAGCGTCTTGGGCCTGCACGTAAATCTGAACCACGTCGCCGAAGCCCTGGCCGGGAATCGTGCCGTGGTATTTGCCGTCGGCGTCCGGCGTCATGTCTGTGCTCTGCCACGCGTTGCCATCGAGGGCCCACCAGAGCGTGACCGCATTGAGACCCTCCGGGTCGGCGGGCAACACCGACACGTCGATCGCTTGCCCCGGTTGCGGCACGGCCGGCGAGTGGCCGAAATCGGTGTAGGTCGGCCCGACGTTTGCCTCGAATACCGAATTCTGAGCGGCCGGCGTGCCGTGAAACTCGCTCTGGGCGATCAACGTCGTCGCGGCCAAACGGTTGAAGTAGAGCCGAGTGTTTAATTGGTTGGAGCCGGTGATCCACTTGGCTTTGAAGGAGATTTCGTATTCCCGTCCGTTGGTCACGCGTAATCCATTGGCGAACGTCGTCTCGGCGTGATTGTGCATGTGCTCGGTCGGACCGGTCGCGACGAGGCGGAGCACTTGGTTGGCGTCGTCCGTCGGATCGACGATGACCTCGCTGTGGCGATGGTTGCCAATGATCCGCCAATCTCCGACCGACGAGCGCACTTGGAGCGGAACGGCGGCGCCGCCCACTGTGTCGTTCTCGAACGAGCCGTTTTGGATCAATTGGATCGGCGCGCCGCTATCAGGGCTCTCAATCACGCTGATGTCATCCAGCAGCACTTCACCCCATCCGAGCAGGCCGAGTACGAATTCGTTCCATCGGCCGTCTGGGCCGACGGCGCTTGCGGCCGCCGTGCCACGATAGGAGTAAGTCTCCCACGTTGAATCATCGTCCTCGATGCTTGCCGCCCAGGCCTCGGCGATCGCGTTGTCCGCCCCGGCGTCGCGCAGTTCCAAGCTTGAACCGCGACCGTCGGCCGATTTGGGCCAACGTCCGTCCTGATAATAGTGGACTTCATCGGCCGGATTGCCCGCAGCGTCGACCAATTCGATTCGGTCACTCTCGTTGTTTAGCCGGCCCGAATAGTTGCCCGCGATTCGATCCGCGATGGCGGGGTATTTTGCCTTTAGTGCAGCGGCGTCCTTGGCCACGACAAGGTACTGACCGGCGTCGAGCATCGTGCCAGGGGCGAAGGCATATTCAATACCGTCGACCAATTCCCAGCCGGTCAACTCGACCGAGTGATCGCTTTGGTTATATAGTTCGATCCATTCTTCGGCGTTTTTCAGGAAGGGTTGCCCTTCGCCTCCCAATTCGGGACGGTGATGATACATGATCTCGTTGATCACGATCTCGTCGTGGAACTGAAAATTATTCGCCGCGCCGGGCGTCGGCGAAGCGGGAAACAACATGTCCCCGGTTCCGTCGGGCGAGCGACCCAGAAGCGTGTCACCAACAACCACGGCATCCAGCACATTTTGAGCATCGGGCGTGAGCAGAAACAGCCGATCGCCCGGATTAGCGGAAAAACCGAGCGTGTCCTGCACGATCTGGGTGAATTCTCCGGCCCCGAGCGTTGTGGACGGGAAAACATACGCGCGGTCGGTGGCCCCTACAATTTGGATCGCAAACCCTTCCAGGCCGAGATCCTGATCACCGTTGTTAACGATCTCAATCCAAAATTCGGCATCATTGCCGCCGGCCGTTTCATTGAATGTCAAATTTGGTAACTGGTCGGAGAAATTGCTCGCTCCGGGAGTGCCGCCCATGTTGAAGCTCGTTGTCCAATTCTCCGGCGCCTCGCTGCCCGCATTCGGATTTCGCTTGGCGAGCGTTGCGCCCGAGCCATCGGGACCTACCGGCCAGCGACCCTGGTCGTCGTAATCGATCTCATTCATCACGCGACCGTTGTTATTGACTAACTCGACCCGTTCTCCGCCATTACTCAATTGACCGACCAGCGGCCCCAACGCATCGTCATAACCGCCCTGCGACGCAAGCGCCGCCGGATCCTCGGCAACGACCAAATAGCCAAACCCGGGAATGATGGTGTCCTCAGGGAAAGAGAAGTCGACGCCGCCACGGATCGTCCAGCCCGAAAGATCCAGGTTCGTGGCCATCTGGTTATGAAACTCGATCCACTCGCCAATACCATCGTCGGCCGGATGGTACATCAATTCGTTAAAGACAACCGTGCTGTCCAAGAGCATCCGCGTCTCAAGCGGTTCGATGCGCAGTGAGGTTTGACGCCAGCGGCGAGTGCGTCGAGAAGTGTCGTGGGTTAGGTCAAGCATCAAGTCGTGTCTTCGTTCATCGTCATCAACTTTTCCGTCCTGATTCAGGGCTGAAGAGTCGCCCGCGACCACCCTCGTCCGCGAGGCCTTCGCGCGGAGTATTGGCGCTTTCCGATTCTCCGCTGTTGTCCGTCGTAATTCCTAGTCTATCGTCAATGGGTGACAAAACCCAGCGTTTTGCGGCGATCTTACGTCATGCCGCTCGAAAGGGCAGCGGATTCGGCCGTCTCTTCAGCCCAATGCGTGGCGATGACAATGCGGAGCGGGCGTTGCTGCCCTCCAAAGCAACATTGGGGTCGATCCAAGCGAGAGCATTGACATAGGCATCAACCCAGCAGTCCCGTCAATCGTTCCTTTTTCGGCATATCTCCTTGCCAGGCCTTGCGTTGCTCCATTCCGCACGATCGCAGTCCCAAATTGCCATCTCGTTATTCAAAACACCGTAAAACGTCAAAATCGGAGGTTGATGACACAGCGATTTTCGCGGCAGGGCGGCCCCAGATACAAATCTCGGGGCTTTCGCTGATGGCCATTTTCGAGGCGGAAGGCGGAAATCAACAGTCCTGTCGCTTCACGTGCTCGCGCCGATTTGTGGCGCCGACTGAAGGCTGGCGGCGGCGATGGAAACTTTACCGGTTTGCCTGGTCTGAACTCGCAATCTTCGATCGTCTTCAACGTCTTCTCGAAAGGCAGGTCGAAGTGGAGAAGGAATTCAGGGTGGTGATTCTGCGCCTCGACGAGCGCGGCGTCCGGCACGGAAGCAGAGGTGAGCCGACGAAGCCGACAACGGTTCTGTTGGACGTGCGTCGATTCATGACGCCTCTTTTCTCTCCCGTGGATCGGGGAAGTCCGCCTTGGCTGCCTTGGCGGCGTTGAAGCAGCCGGCGACGGTCCAGGGCTTGCCGCGGCCGTTGTAGCCCTTGGCTTTGGGGGGATCGGGTCGGCTGTTGAAATCGTGTGCCAAGGCTTCGTAGCTCCAGCCCTGGTCGATGTGGGAGAGGATCATGTTGGCGACGCTGCGATCGGACCATACCTCGACGAAGCGGCGTGTTTGCTTCGTGCCGATGATCTTCCAGCCCCAGGGGCAGTGGGCGTTGGTCGGCAGACCGTGGGACCGGGCGATGTTGTTGCGCTCCCGCTGCCGCTCGCTGCGCAGCTCACCCTCGTACTCGCCCATCGATGCGATGATCTGCGCTATCATCCGCCCGCTGGCGGTGCTCGTGTCGAAATTCGCGTTGAGGTAATGCAGGATGACGCCCCGCTTGGTCCAGTCCTTGATGCACAGGCAGCAGTCGGCGACGCTACGGAATGCTCGGTCTCCCAGGGCCAGCAGGATGTGATCGCCACGGTTGAGCTTGAGATTCAGCTCCAGGCCGTGCGGTCGGTCGCGGAAGTCAACTCGGGTGGCGCTGACGGCATGGTCCTCATAGCAACCGCCCCAGGTGGCATCCTCGTCGTCGTCGAAGCGGAAGGCGTAATACTTGTCGATCTTGGCCCTCTGGGCTTTGGTCGAGAGGTACTGCGCCAGCGTGCTCATGCGAGCGTAGCCGAAGACGTGATAGGGTTCAGTCGGTGTCATGGTCTATCCTCCTCGTCGAACCACAGTTGTAGCGTGCGGCAGTCGACGTGTACGCGGATGGCCTGGGTGCCCTCGTCGTCGGTGTCGACGAGCAGCCAGGCGTAAGGCAGGTCGAGGCGCTGCACCTCGGCCCAGGAAAATGGGTGGTCGTCGTCTCCCACAAAGCCTTCCATCTGGGAGAAGCCGAACTCGCCGTCGGGCATCTTGACCCAGACCCGCGCATTGAACGGCGTGCTGACGGCAATCCGTTGGCCAACCTTCAGGTCGGCCGGTTTAAGGGCTTGGAGATTCATCCGATGGCCTCCATAACGGTAAGATGGTCCTGCATCATGCCCAGCGCGATTCGCATACTGAAGCGCTCGCCGCACCAGCCCCAGGTCTGCCAACCGGACGGCAACCGCTCGGGCGACTGGCCCTCGGAAAGCCAGATGGCCAGCAACCGTTGCTGCGCGGCGACGGCAAACGACTTGCCGGCGTGGAACGTGCGAAAGGGTTTGAAGCGTTCCAAAAAGGTCTCGCCCAGCCGGCTGGTATCGTTGCTGGTGGCCACGACGATCGTATGCGGAGGCAGGTTTTTGTCGAAGGCCGGCTTGAGGAAGTTGATCGTTGTGGGGCTGAGGAATTCCAACTCTTCGAGCACCAGCACCTTCCAGCCTGCGCCGCAGAGAGGACGCATCCGCAACGTCTCCCGCAGCATCTTTCGCGCTTCGTCGGCGCTGAAGCTGCTGGCCGTGACTTCGTACAGCCCCGACATGCGATCGACGCAGCCCAGGTCGTGGGCCAGCGCACAGGCCGCGGCCGTCTTGCCGCAACCGGGCGGACCGTCGAGCATGATGCAGCACTCGTAAGGATCTCTCGCCAGCGCCTTGAGCAAGGTCACCGGCGGTTGGCCGAAGACTTCGTCGAGGGTGGTCGGTCGGTACTTTTCGCTTAGCTTTTGTCGCATGGGGTCTCCTGTTACGGTAACGAGTCGTGAAAATCTGCGGCCTCTACAATGGTATTTTCAACCATGGGCGGGGCGTCCTGAAGATCACAACAGTTGATAACCTGGGCCAGATATTCCCGCAGCTTCGGCGCCGCGGCGATCAGGCACGCCTCCTTCTCGCTGAGGCCGCGGGCGATGATCCGGTCCGGCTTGATGCCGATCACCGGGTTGCCCTTTTCGTCGCGGCGAGTTTCGCACGTCTCGCCAGGTTGAATTACCTTCCAGGTGCCGTCGTCGGTTGGGGTGGCTATCCAGTTCATGGGGTCTCCTCTCGTGCTCTCCTCTGGGCCGTCAGGCGATCGAGGTGCTCTTGGGAAATCTGCTTACGCCGCCGGCGACGGTTGCCATCGGGTCGTCCACGGCGGACGTAACGCAGCAGGATGTAAAACGTGGCTCGACCTACGACACGCACCTTGGCGCGGGGGCCGAACATCGGGTGGTCGGTCCAGCCGCTGAACACACCGACGCGGCTGCGATCGCGGGCGTCGAAAATTTGGGTGCCGATCTTGGGCATGGTTATTCCGATTGGGCGTACAGGGCTTCTACGTCGTCGGCTTGCTGCGACCAGATCGTGTCGAGCATTTCGTCGATCTCGGCGGTAAGCTGCTCAGCAGAATACTTGACCTGCTGCAAGCCGGTTTCCGTCATGTCAGTAAGTTCGATGACGTTTTCGTCGGGATATTCAACAGCTTTGCAAAGTATGATTGCCATCGTTACTCTCCATCGGTGGGAAACAAATCTTGCTGGCCCGGTAGACAGTCCAGGCCGGAAAACATCACCCGCTGCTTCGCTGGCGGCAATGTCAAAGATTCGGGAGTCGGAATGTAGACAATCCCCGAGCCTCGGCATGTTTTGCACTGAATGTTGCGAGTCTCGCAGCCGTGCTGTACGCCCCAACCGTCGCATTGCACACAGATTTTTGCGGTACTAGCCATCACTCACCTCCCGGGCCTTGAGCATCGCGTCGGCTACGGCGTAGCTGATGTTTGCTAAATACTCGATGCTCGATGGGCCCATTTCCTCAGCATAATTCGCTGTTTGACGCGCCAGCTCACCCTGCATCGCCGCCGCTGCGAAGTAATCTCGCAGAGTGGCACAATCCGCCGTTCCACCGTCGTTACGTTCAGCCATAAGTCACCTTCCTTTCGATAGAGTAAAATCGGGTGGCCGGCCGCTGGCACGTCATGGAACATGTCAGTGATCGGCGACCGACCAGCAGCTACAAGCTGCACCCGGTTATAAGACGGCCCCGCGGTAGCGTTTCACGGGGTCGGTGTCAATGGGGTGAGGTGGCTTCGGACAAATTTCGGACAATCCTGTCCACTCCTGTCCACTTCTCGTAAATGGCTGCCATCTTCGACCTGCGATCCTCCAGCCGCAGGGCGAAGTGGGAGTCATCCAGTCTGTTTCATCTGGTCCTCCATTCGGTTTCAAGACGATGCCGGTAAGACTTGGCGATGTCCACGGCACGCTCCGCCGTGATCTTGTGGAGCCGCCGTCCGTCGAAGTACAGCACCAGCAACGGCCTGTCGGTGTACGGGTTGGTGTAGTGCTCCGCAATCGACACAACCCTTTTGATGATGTGGTGGCGATCGGCCGTACCGAACAGGTACGGGATGTGCTCGCCGGCAGCCGGCAAGTCCTCCGTCTCGAATAACAGATCCATGGTGGTGCCCAGCAGGCGGGACCAGTGAAGGAACTCAGTCCCCGGGCTGCCGTCGATCATCTCTCGGTCGATGTCGAGGTCGCCGAAGTGGGCTTCCAGCAGCGGACGAGTCAGCTCGTCCACTTGGTCGGCGATGGACTTGGTTTCGGTTAGCGTTGCAGTTGACATGGTTGGACTCCTTGGTGGGTTTGGACCGCGATCACCGACTCGTCGAGGGTGTCCCAATCCGGGCGGAATGCGAAGTTTCCGGCGTCGAGCGGATGGACGTAGCCGTAATCGAACCAGGTGATGACCGTGTTGGGCTTCACCTCGCCAGTGCAGGCAACGATGACGTCGAAGCCGTCCTCTACGGCGCGGATTACACGGTCCCGCATGTCGGGCTTCGTGTTGCTCCAATCGAAGCATTGGCGTAGTTCTTCAGCGTTCATGGTTAAAGGCTCCCTGAGATAGTTGGGCAGTGCTGAAGCGACGGGTGCGTCGGGTCCAGCAGTTCAAGAACATCCCGCACTTGTTCTTCCAGGCGGTCGTACTTCGCCGCCCCAGCGATCTCGTCCAGGTCGGAATCAGTCCCTAGCTGGTGCAGCAGCGACCCCAGCAGTTCGATCAGCATGTCGTGAAACGGACAGCCAGGCATGAGGTTCGGCTGGAGGCGATCGGCAAGTTCCGACATGAGTTGCGACGGATCGTCATTGACGACCCAGCCGATGCCGCGGACGTCTCGCTCGAATCCGATGCCACCTTCGGGATAGAAGGTCACTCGCTCCTTTCCCATGTAGAAGGTCGGTCGCTCATTTCCGACACGGACGGTAGCGATTGGAAGTGGTGGGTTCATGGTTAGACTCCCTGGGGTTCCGCTGGCGGCACGCGCCAGCCGGAAAAAACACGCCCACCCCCAGCGCACCTCCGGCCGCGGCACTATCCCAGCCCGCTTTCCGGGGCGCAATCTGGGCGCAACCCGTCTGGCGGCACTGGGAAGAACCGTTTTTCGAGGTACACCTGGGGCGCACCGCTACACTGGCGGCCCTTGGCGTACATTGGAGCACTGGCGGCAATGCGCAGCCGTCCCTGATCACGCTGGCGGCAATGGCTAGCCTGCGTGGGGACCGCTACGTCGTGCCGTAGCTCCGTCGGATTGTAGGGTCGCTGGCCC
>JADFKK010000373.1 GCA_022564995.1 Planctomycetota bacterium
ATAACACAGCCTCCCGGGGCGCCTCGGTTTCTTATCATGCCGACCCGCCGCTTGTCTAGGGTGCGATAAGCCCAGATTGTTTCAGGAGTTCCTTTTGCAGCGCGTTCGTGCTGTCGAGGCGTATTTGGACGCGCGACAGAATCTTCCCGTGCAGCTTTTCCAGGTTTCTTCCCCAGGTCTTTAGCTCGGCCTGTTGGGCGTTGTTGAAGGTTCCCTTGCCTATCCGGACAACTGCGTCGTGAAACGATCGGGCGAGCAGCAGGCGGCGCGAGTAGGTGAGCATCTGACGGATCGTTAGACGGCCCCGCGTAACGTCCCTCAGGCGCGGGTCGGCCGCCAGCGACCAGTAGTGCGTTCGCAAACCGTCCAGCAACATCTCTCCGTAGGCGGGCAGATCGAAGCGAGTGGCCCCGACTTTTTCAAAGGGGCGCTTGGTGCGGGTGAACCCGGCCAGCATCGCGGCGACTTCGACGCGAGCCAGCGCGACAACCCAGGCCAGGCCTTGGCGTTTGAAATTGTCGCCGGGCTTCTGGGGCTTTTCGGTGAGCGTGCTCTTGCCCTTCTCGACGCTGCGCGAGAGGTTCGTGAAGATGGTGAACTCTCTCCGCTCGGCAATGATCTCGTCGATCGTTTTCAGGTCTTCCGGCGTTGCCCTTTGCAACAGCGCGCCGAAGCGCCGCAAGGCCTGCTGATACTCGTAAAACGCGACCAACCTTTGCACCAGCTTGGAATTTGTCTTCGGAAACTTGTGGAACTTCTTAGTCGAGACTTCGACGCGGACCACGTCGACTTCGATTCCCGGTCACGTAAAGAATATCGTGGCATTCGATTTCGTTATCTTGGTCTTGAAATAGGGCGAACTCTGCCGATTCTCCCACGCCCACGTGTAATGGTGCCGGCGGTCATAGTCGGGAACCGAACTCGAATTGGGACCGGGCGGCGGGATCGGACGCGGCCGCTTGGCGGGCATCAGCAGGGCGACTTGCGCCTGCGGGTTGACCAGCACCTCGGCGTCTTTCAGTAGGCCGCCGGCGTGTGGGCCGCGGCCGTAGCGTCCCCGCAGCCACCACGCCAGCCCGTCGAACAGCAGCCGGCTCTTGACCATCAAATCGCCGGCGGCCTTTTCCGCCCGCTCGAAGTTCTTTTGCACCGATTCTTCCAGGCCCAACTCGTTCAGTGCCGGCCGCGTAAACTTTCCACGGCGTTTTTTTCCGGTGGTTTTGAAGAACACGTCGAGCTGTCCTTTATCGACGCCCGCGGCGTAGGCCGCCTCGTAACGATGGGTGCCGACCTGCGAGTTTTCGAGGACGTCGGCCGCCCGCGACAGCCGCTTGATCCGCAGTTCCACCGCGCGCTCGCGTAATTCGCTGCGCAGTCCGGCGAGCGTTTTCTCCGCTGCGGCGAAATCGAACGCCACCGCCTCGCGCTGCGCTTCCGATAGCGTGGCGGGTTTTACACGCGAGACCATCTTGCCCGATTTCGCGGCGTATTGGGCCACGCCGCCAATCGAAGCCAGCTCGGAGTCGAGCACGTGCATGGCCTCGAACAACAGGCCGTACTCCTTCAAGACGCCGTCCTTCCCCGGGGGCTCCTTCCAGGCCGCATGGTCCTTGGCCCCTTTCAGCATGTCGGCCACTTGCCGATGCAGCACCGGCAGCACCAACAAGACTTCGAACTTGCTGGCCTTCGGCATCTTGCGGGTCATGCCCTGGCGGATCAAAGCCCGGCGGGCCGCCGTCAGCAGATGGTCGACCGGCGGAGCCATGTGCCGCTTGAGCAGCGCGTCGGCCTCCCGCATCGCCGCCGGCTTCAGCTTCGTCAGCAGCGGCGAAAGCCCCTTGAGCACTCCCAGCGAATCGCCGTTCTCGAACGCCGGCACCACGATTTGTGTCAGCTTGTTGTATTGAGCGTTGGTCAGCGCGTCGCCGGCGGCCAAAACCGGCGAGCAAAGCGCAGCGGCGACCAACGACGTTGCGACGACGGCCGCAAGCCTGAGCGGTTCGGAAGACATTTCTCACTCCTTGTTGACGAGGCCCCGTGGATCGGCGCACAGCCGCGCCACAATCGCCCCCGGGTAGACGCATTTCCTGTGCCGGAAATTTGCGGATCGACGTAAGTCCTTTCGTGGTAGTAGATGGTGCGATTCATCGTTGACCCGCGAGTTGGCGATCGTGTGGTCGATACGATGTCAGATGTCGTCGATCTGACGCGAGGGGATACCTGTCCAATTAGGTTCGGTCTCAATACGGTGTGAACTCGTATTTCTCATCAGCCGCTGGGCGCTGGCCCACGGTTCTATGCGGACGCGGTCTCTCCGAAAACCGGACGCTAGCGCGTCGCGGCTGATGTTTTGAGACCGGGCCTAGTGAATTCAGGCCAAAATGTGCGTAATTGACACACAGATCAGCTTTCACTTATACTACAGTCTCGTTCGATAAGACAAGAATGGGCCGGATTGCGCACGGCCGGCCCATCGCCAACATTTCACCCTTTGACCGCTCCAAAGCACAGGGGAAGATCATGCTCGTTATACCCGGACAAAAAGGCAAGGACGTTTGTGACCCCAACGCCGGTTTCTCGCGGCGGGAAATTCTCCGCGTCGGCGGGTCGGCCATGCTGGGGCTGAGCTTGGGCGGCTTGCTCCAAAGTGAAGCGCTCGCGAAGGCCGAGGGCGGCAAGTCGGGCGGGCCGGGCTGGGGCAAAGCCAACAGCGTGATCATGATTTACCTGCAGGGCGGGCCGAGTCACCTCGACCTGTGGGACCCCAAGATTGACGTACCGGATAATGTCAAGAGTGTCTTCAAGCCGATCAGCACCAAGCTCACCGGCGTGCAGTTCATGGAGACGCTGCCCAAGCTGGCCCAGGTGAACGACAAGATGACGCTGATGCGGGCGGTCAGCTACACGCCCAACGGTTTGTTCAACCACACGGCGGCCATCTATCAGATGATGACCGGCTACACGACCGACAAGGTCAGCGCGTCGGGTCAGTTGGAGCCGCCCAGCCCGAAGGACTTTCCGCATTTCGGCAGTAACATTATCGACCTGCGCCCACCGACCGAGCCGATGTTGCCGTTTGTGATGATGCCTCGGCCGCTGCAAGAGAGCAACGTGATCGGCAAGGGCGGCACGGCCGGATTCCTGGGCCGCGCGTACGATCCGTACACGCTCTATCCGCCCGGCGGCGACATGGACATGAACAAGATGGACAAGATCAACGTCGACGACCTGAAGCTGCGGCCCGAGGTGTCAAGCCGGCGATTGGCGAAGCGGGCCAGGCTCCGCGAGTTGATTAACAAGGGCATGCCCGACATCGAGAAGGCGGTCGCCAAGTACGATCTGCCGGCCTATTACGAGAAGGCCCTGAGTCTGATCCTCTCCGGCCGCGCCCGCAAGGCGTTCGACTTGAAGGCCGAGTCGAATTCGACGCGGGAGAAGTACGGCAAGAACACGTTTGGTCAGAGTTTGTTGTTGGCCCGGCGGCTCGTCGAGGCCGGCACGCGCGTTGTGCAAGTCAACTGGCCGAAGGTGGCCAATAGCGACAATCACTCCTGGGATCATCACAAAGATTTGCCGAAGCGGATGAAGACCCAATCGGCCCCGATGTTGGACGCCGGGCTGTCGAGCCTGATCGCCGATTTGGACGAGCGGGGCATGTTGGACGAAACGCTCGTGATCTGCGTCGGCGAATTCGGCCGCAGCCCCAAGCGGGGCGTCAGCACCTCGGGCAACGGCAACAGCGCCGACGGCCGCGATCACTGGCCCTATTGTTACACCGGCTGCATCGCCGGGGCCGGCATCAAGCGCGGCTACGTCCACGGCAAGAGCGACAGCACCGGCTCCGCTCCGGTCTCCGGTCAGATCCATCCGACCGAGTTGTTGGCGACCGTTTATCACGCCATGGGCCTCGATCCCCGCACGATTCGCTACAACCACCTCAACCAACCCCGCGAGATGGTCAAGGGCGACGTGGTGTCGAAGCTGTTTGCGTAGCTTGTAGTGACCGCATTCATGCGGTCTTTGGTTCGTAGTCACCGCATTCATGCGGTATCTGATCGTAGCGACCACATTCATGCGGTCCGTCAGACCCGATGAATCGGGTCACTACGAACCGGCCCTCCATCGCAAAAACTTGCCAACGGGCGGGCGGGTTGTCACAATGGTTTCTTTGCCGCGCTGCCGGTGCGGCTGTTCCCGCCAAGACCGAAAAGGAGTCCCGCCATGTTTCATGCCCTCAAACTAACTCTGGCCGCTGCGCTGCTGGCCTCGCTCAGCCATGTTACTTTCGCCGCGCCGGCGGACAAGAAGACGTTTACCGATCCGGCCAAGGCCGGAGCGGACTATGCCGTGCAGGGTGAATACAAAAATGACAAATTCGGCGCGCAGGTGATCGCCCTGGGCGGCGGAAAATTCCGGTTGGTGTTGTACACCGGCAGCTTGCCGGGCGAAGGTTGGCAGCGCAAGGACAAGGTGCAGCGCATTGAGGGCGAAACCAAGAATGGCGTGACCACGTTCAAGTCGGACGCGCTCAGTGGAACCATCTCCGGCGAGAAGCTTTCGCTGAGCGGCTCGGGCGGCGATTCGCTCGGCACGCTCAAGAAGGTCTCGCGCAAGAGCAAGACGCTCGGCGCCAAACCGCCGGCGGGTGCGATCGTGTTGTTCGACGGCAGCACGGCCAAGCATTTCAAAGGCGGCAAGATGACCGCCGACAAATTGCTGCTGGCTGGCTGCGAAACGGAGCGAAAGTTTGGCGATCACACACTACACGTCGAATTTCGCACACCGTTTAAGCCCTACGGTCGCGGACAGGGTCGCGGCAATAGCGGCGTCTATCTGCAGAATCGCTATGAGTGTCAGGTGCTCGATTCGTTCGGGCTGAAAGGCGAGAACAACGAGTGCGGCGGCATCTATTCGATCAACGTGCCGAAAGTCAACATGTGCTACCCGCCGCTGACCTGGCAAACCTACGACATCGACTTCACCGCCGCCCGTTTCAAGGACGGCAAGAAGGTCAAGAACGCCCGCACGACCATCCGCCACAACGGCTACGTGATTCACGACGATTTGGAACTAACCCACGGCACGCCCGGCAAGAGCCCCGAAGGCGCCGGGCCGGACGGAATCTACTTCCAAGGACACGGCAACCCGGTCGTCTATCGCAACGTGTGGGTTGTGGAGAAAAAGTAACCTGTTGTGCGGATGCTAGCGATTGGGAAAACTGACGCCAACCGCTCGCCGGCTTAGCAAATCTGCAACGTAGACTTTACTCGGCCGCGATTGTAGGGCGCATACACGGCGCTGATTTTGGCACGCGGAGCGTGCCCTACTTCCGCAAGGGCAACTATCGTGCCGCGCACTCATGATTCATCAATGGACGACGCCAAGATCGCCCGCGTGCGTGGGGAAATCGCGGCCGGCACGTATGAAACGCCGGAGAAAATCGAGGCGGCGGTCGCGGCGATGCTCGGCTGCTGGGATGATTCGGACGACGATGATTCGGCTAGTCCGATGCGTTGTGCGAAATAACCGGTGTTTCTTGCCGAGAAAAAGCTTCACCGAGCCCGTCGGCAAGATAGAATTGAAGAAATCGCACGACGCGCTCATGCTCGGCCCCGTCGCGTGCCGATGGATGTAGCCGGTAAAGTAGACGCGACGTTTCAACCGATCTTTCGCAATTCAGTGAATCCAGCGTTTCGGCCCATATCCGCCGGAGGGACTAACCCATAGCGTGAGCTTGAGGTCATCAACGGCTGTGCGCAGCACCGCCCGACTTCCGCTCGTCTCGCAGCGACTCCACCGTCGCGTTAAGCCGGGCGCTCGATTCACTTTTTTTCAAGCTACTGAGCGCTCACCTGCAATTGCTCGACTTTCGCGCGGTCGACTTCGACGCCCAACCCGGGCGCTTGGGGCAGCGTCATCATGCCGTCGGCGATCTCCAGCGGTTCGAGCAGCAGTTCGTCGCGCCGCTGGTGGCAGGTACATTCGTTGGCCAGCGAAAGCGCCGGCGTCGACGCGGCAAGTTGCAACATCGCGGCCAGCGCCACGCCGCCGGAAACACAACGGCCCAGCGACGGCGACAGGCCGCAGGCCGCCGCCACCGCGGCGCATTGGCGGGCTCGGGTAATTCCGCCGACGCGCGCCAACTCGATCACGACATGTTGCGGGCCGCCGCTGCGCGACAGCGCGGTGACGTCCGCGGGCCGGGTAATCGAGGCTGAAACACCCAACGGCACGTTCACCTGACGACTTAAGGCGGCCAATTCATCCACGCGGTCGGCCAACAGCGGATCGAGAAAAAACTGTAAGCTGTCGTCTTCCAGGCGGCTGCACAGATCGCCACGGCCCTTGTTCTGTCCAGCGGGTCTCCCACTAACTCAGCGAGACTCAAGAGCGGACAACCGCTTCTCGATCTCGTTTAGCATGTGAATGATGATGACATGCGTTTTTCGCGCATCGATTCCGACAGGACTGTCGTCGGAGGAAATGGTTTTAAGGATCGTTTCATATTGATCGCGCGGAACGTTCATGAGTGCCCTCCCATTCGATCTGACCACTTGAGTCGGCCCATTATACGCTTTGGCCGTTCATGCGGTATTGCGAGGACCTAGGTTATGAAGTCCTGCGCCACGGGACCGATGTGGCAGATGGATCAGTCTTAGGGAGTCGATTCGATGACCCACAGATGCCCTTCTCCGAATTGATCGGAGGCGGAAATGAAGAGGCGATCCTCTGAGGCGTGGAGGGAAGGATTTATCGTACCCTCTTCGCCGGGTATTAAGTCGGCGACGAGTACGGTTCCGTCTTCTGTGCCGTCCGAGCGCCAAAGTTCCGTTCCGAGGATACCGTCATCTGCGAAGAAATATACGAAACCGTCGAAGCCTGTAAACTCGGGATTAGATGTGCTGCTGCCAAGTCCTGGAACGATATCTTTGAGGAGTATCGTTCCTTCATGCGTTCCGTCGCTAATCCACGGTTCCAACCCTAACAAGGGATGAGAGTTCACGAAATAGGCAACTCCGCCTATGTTTTCCAGGGATGGTGCAAAACCGCGGCTGAGCGTGAGTTCAAGAATTTCGTCGGCCTGGCTGTCTGAAGCCTCAAGGACCCACAAAGAAAAGCTGGAACCCATCACGAATAATCGCTCATCCGATGGCTTTAATTCCGTTGTCCCGCTCCCTTCCGGCCCCGGCTCGAGATCCGCAAAAAGTTCCGTCCCGGCGTCGGTCCCGTCTGTTCGCCACAGCTCCAGTCCGTTGATTCCGTCGTCTGCCATGAAGTACACAAAGCCGTTGAACTCGACGAAGGCATGTGAAAGAGAAAAAAGCGCGGTCGTAAAGTCGAATAGGATGTCCTTGATAATGTGAGTTCCTTCCGGGGTGCCGTCGCTTGTCCATATCTCCCATCCGCGAAGCGAACCATCTGGATCATTAAAGAAATAGGCAATGCCGTCGATATCCTCCAGGAACCAGCCGTAGCCCATCGACGGAAGCTCGGGTAAGGGGAACGAGAATTTTTGCCGGGAACTTTTGGAGCTCTTCTCCATGGGCATCGGCAACTACACCGAGGACGACGTCAAAGAGTGTGCCCGGGCTTTCACCGGTTGGACGCTGGGAAACGCGGAATACATGGCTGTCAGGGCCTTCACGGACTCCATCTGGCCCTAC
>JADFKK010000064.1 GCA_022564995.1 Planctomycetota bacterium
AGGGCCAGGATGACCTGAATCTTCTTAGGCGGCTGATTATCGAGGGCCTTGAAGTAAAAACCGGACGGGCCGCCGGCGTTGACGATTTTCAGCAGCAGATCGTTGCGGCCGGCCTTGAGCGCCAGCTTCACTTTGTCTTGGTCGGGCGCGGCGCCGCCGGGCTGCTTTTTCTCGTAGACTTTCTTGCCGTTGAGAAACACCTTGATCGCGTCGTCCCGCCCCAGCGAAATCTCCAGCGGCCCGGCCGCCGCCATCTCGATCGTGCGGTGCAGATAATTCGCCGAGTTTTCGCCGCTGAGCGTGTTATGAACCGTGCCGTCTTTCCACGAAGGCTGCGGCGTCCATTTGACTTTGCCTTTGAAAAACGTCTGTTTCAGGTCGACCTTCTTCTCCGGCGGGAATGCCTGAGCAAACGCCTTGTCGAAATCGGCCGCCGCGAACGGACCGACCACGTGCCAGTCACTCAGCTTCGGGCCGATGGCTTTCGCCGGACGATTGACGAGCCACTTCGCCAGCCGAGCGGGCAATTGCTCTCGCTCGAATTTCACCCGGGCATCGACAAACACTTTGTGCGCTGCGTCGTACTGGGCCTTGGCCTTCTTGTACACCTGCGGGTTCGCGTCCAGGCCGAAGTTCTGAAAACCCGTCTCGGCGAAGGCGGCGATCAGGCGATAATAATCGTACCGCGGCACCGGGTCGTATTTGTGGTCGTGACAGCGGGCACAGCCGAGGGTGAGCCCCAGCGTCGAAGTGCCGACCGTGCTAATCAGGTCGTCGAGCTGCTCGTAGCGGCTGCGCTCGCGCTCTTTTTGTGTTTGCTGCGAAGTGAACGGCCCGGCCGCCAGGAAGCCGGTCGCCGCCTGGGCCATGTAATCGTTGGGGGCCAGTTGATCGCCGGCGATCTGCAATTGAATGAACCGATCGTACGGCATGTCTTCGTTCAGGGCCTTGATGACAAAATCGCGAAAGTGATACGCCGCCGGGCGATCTTTGTCGAAGGCGTAACCGTTGCTCTCGGCGAAGCGGGCCAAATCGAGCCAGTGCCGCGCCCAGCGCTCGCCGTAATGCTGACCTTTCAGCAGACGATCGACCAGCTTTTCCTGCGCGTCGGGCGAAGTATCGTTGACGAACGCCTCGACCTGGGCCACGTCGGGCGGAAGCCCCCACAGATCGAAAACCATCCGGCGGATCAACGTGCGGCGCCCGGCGGCCTGGTTCGGGGCGATGCCCGCGGCCTCTTGCCTGGCCCGAATGAATTGATCTACCGGCGTGCGAACCCAAGCGGTGTCCTTTACGATCGGCGGCGCGGCTTTGCCCAGCGGCTGAAACGACCAGAACTTGCGGCCGCCTTCGATGTCGATCTTTGCGTCGGCATACAACACCGACTGTTCGTCGCGCGGATCGGGCGCGCCCATCTCGACCCACTTTTCGAAGTCGGCGATGACCTGCGCCGGCAATTTGCTCTTGGGCGGCATCTCCAAATCGCCGTGCTTGATGGCGTCGATCAACACGCTCTTTTTAGGATCGCCGGGCACGATTATCTTGCCGCTTTCGCCGCCCTTGAGCACTCCCGCGCGGGTGTCGAGCAGCAGCTCTCCTTCGAGCTTCTTCGCCTTCTGGGCATCGGCCGAATGGCATTTGTAACAATGCTGCACCAACACCGGCCGGATCTTCTTCTCAAAAAACGCGATCCCCTCGGCGCTCGGCTTGGCAGCCAAGGCACTCTGGGCGGCGAAGAGCGTAAGACCGACAGCAAGCGTCAACAGCAAGCGATTCATCATGGCGGCAGGCGGGAGGAAGGAAGGAGGAAGGACGGGCGCACAGCGTCGAGCGATTGTAAAGCCGCGACCAGTGGTCGCGTCAGAAGCGTCAGAGAACCAAAACTCAATCCAATCGTTCAAAAACACCGCCTCTCATTATATCGGCCTCCGCTGATACGTTCAATGCAAATCGCGACTCCGCACCCGTTTTTGGGAAATTCCTCCGTATCAATGCGCAATACGGCGCGCTGCCGCCAGCCACTCGATCCGGCGATCTCTTCACCCGGTCCCCCCGATTTTTCCGCAGGCCGAGCACCCGTCGGCTTGTCCTGGTGAGGGTGAATCGCGCATAATGGGCGGGTTGGATTGCTGGGGCTTCCTCGATATACCGTCTCCGCGCTGGAGAGGGAACACTATGGCCGATTCGTTTGACGCCTACCATGAATGGTTGGGGATTGCGCCCAGGGACCAGCCTCCGAATCATTATCGGCTGTTGGGCATCGAGCTGTATGAGGCTAAGGCGAATGTCATCGACAGCGCGGCCGACCGGCAGATGGCCCACCTGCGAACCTTTCAAACCGGGGCTCGGAGCAAGCTCTGCCAGGAGCTTCTTAATCGGGTTAGCACGGCCCGCGTGTTGCTGCTCAATGTCCAGAAGAAGGCGGCCTACGACGTCCAGTTGGAAAAGCAATTGGCCGGCAGTCGTAGCGAGCCGCGAATCGCCCGGGCGATTCCGCTCAACCAGCCGGCATCTACCGCGGTATCGGTTCCGCTGCCGCCCAGCGCCGCTCCGGTGCCGCGGGTTTCGCTGCCGGCTGCTGCACCGTTTGATCCGGCCGCCGGCGCGCCGCAAATCAGCAGCGCCCCGTCGCATCGCAGGGGGCATCGCAAGCAGAACACGCTGTGGCTGGCTCTGGGCATTGGCGGGGCCTTGTTGGGCATCGTGGCGGTGATCGCGGCGATTGCGATGATGGGCGGCGACGATCAGACAGCCAACCTCGGCGATTCCGTTCGTCCGCCGCAAGACATACCCGCCGATGAATCGGGCAATTCGCCCGCGCCTGAGAATACCACCCCGGCAGCCGATCCGCCCGAGAAACCGCCAAAGGAAAAACAACCGGATGAGAAAAACCCGGATGAGGTTGATCCGGCGGATAAGGAGCCGATGGTCGATCCGGACGATCCCTTCAAGGTCGTCGACAACAAAGATCCGGCAGACGGTGACCCTCCGAAAGTTGATCCGCTACCGCCGGTAATCAAGCGCCCGGCGAAGCCGCCGATTCCGACGGCCGCGGCGCAGGAAGCGGCCGAGGCGAAGGTTCGCGATATTTTTGACCTCGATGCGGCGATTGGTCTGGCGGCGAGGGCCAAGCTGGCCCGCGAGATCCTCACCACGGCCAAGGACACTGCCGACGAGCCGGCCTCGCAATATGTCATGCTGCGGATGGTCCGCGACATGTCGGCGTTTCACGGCGACTACGCGGCGGCCGAACGGGCGATTGGCGAGATGCACCAGCGGTTCGAGGTCGACGTGATCGCCATGCGCAGCGAGGCGCTGGTGCAGGCCCTGGCCGCCAAAAAGGTTCCGACAGGACACCGAAAGCGGGTCGTCCGCGAAGCCTTGCGGGTGGTGCGTGAGTGTCACGAGGCGGATCGATACGAAGAGGCCAAGAAGAACATCGCGGCCGCCCTGAAATCGGCCACCAGCCTAAGAAGCAGGGACTTGCTGGTCAACATCCGCCGGCTGCGCGACGATGGCGAGGTTTTGGCCAAGCAATACGAAGCCGTCCGCGGTGCCTTCGAGACCCTCAAGACCAAGCCCGATGACCCCGCCGCCAACACGTCCGCCGGCAAATACGTGTGCTACGTCAAAGCCGACTGGAAGCGCGGGCTGGCTATGTTAATCAAAGGCAACGACGCCGTGCTAAAAGACCTGGCCGCGAGCGAGCAGCGCGGCGTCAACAAGCAAGAAGAGCAGCTCGCCTTGGCCGACGCCTGGTGGGACATCGCCGAACAGCAGCCGAGCCATCGCAGCCGAGCGCTGCGCAAGCACGCGGCCGGCTGGTATCGAAAAGTCCTGCCGAAGTTGACCGGGCTAAAAAAGGCGAGGGTGTCGAAGCGGTTGGATGCCGTCTTAGAGGCCGAGAGGAAAAGCGTGAGTCTTTCCTCCATCGATCGAATTGTCCTCTGGAACCAGCACAACAGCGATTCCCACAACACGGGCACGCTTGAGTGCAACGTGATTCTCTTCCGCGACGGCAAGTCCGTTTGGGCCGTGAAGCGCGTCCGCGTTCCCTGGGAAAGAAACCTTGCTAAGTCCATTGCTCTGAAGGTGCCGCGTGTGAAGGCCGACCGTTGCCGCGTCGAAGTGACCAGAATCTATCGCGACGCCGGTGGGTTTGCCGAAGTTCAGATCTTCAGCGGAAAAGAAAACATCGCGCTGGGCGCTCCGGTTACTGCCAGCGCACCCTACGGAATAGACGACCCACGAACCTGCGACAAGATCACCGATGGAATTCTCTCCTCGGCAAAACACAGAGTGGGCTATTGGCTCACGAAATTAGGCGACCCGACCGGCTGGGCAGAGATCGATTTATCGAAGTGAGGTGGTCGCCGTCGGAGACGCCGCGTCAGAAGGCCGTTTCGGGCCGATTCTCACTCGTGCCGCAGCGCTTTGATGGGGCTGATTCTGGCGGCGCGGCGGGCCGGGTAAACTGTCGCCAGCGTGGTGATTAGGCCGGCCAGGAGCGGAACGCCGAGAGATATCCAAAGGGGATAGGCGAACAGCGAATCTTGGACGAGGTTGCGGGGAAATTTTTCGGCGATCATCGCTTGGGCTTTGTCATCGGCCGGAAAAGAGACAAGCCAACTCAGCAGTATTCCCAGGCCGCCGCCCAGCAACCCCAACAGCGCGCCCTCGACGAGGAAGATCAACTGGATGTGGCTCTCGCGCGCCCCCACGGCTTTCATGATCCCGATCTCGTGGGTCCGTTCCATCACGCTCATGACCATCGTGTTGGTGATTCCCAGCGCAGATACGAGCAGCGCCATGCCGGCCAAAAAATTCAATACCCAAGTGATCATCGTCACCCGCATTTGCACGCGGTCGGCCACGTCGGCCAATGAGAACTGGCGCAGCTTGAGACGGCGAATGTCCTCGGCGACGGTCGCCACCTGTTCTTGCTTGCGGGCGTAGACGTCAACCGACTCGAAGCCCCGCTCTTTTCTCTTGGGAACCTTCAAAGCCAGCCGGCGGGCCGTGTCGAGCGGAAAGATCAGGTCGACGTCGAGCCCCAGATTGCCCAGGCCGAGCCGCTGCGACTGTTCCTCTTTCGATAGATCGCGAATCACGCCGACGATGGTGAATTCTTCGCCGGCAGGTATCGCATCAGACCCGTTTTTTGGGTTGAGACGGCCCATGACTTTCTTCAGCACTGCGTTCTGCTCATCGCTCAGAAGCGGCAATTTCCGCACAATTTCTTCCAGAGTCCGGCGCTCTTTCTCCGAGAGGCTCAGCTCTCCCAGCCCGCCAAGTTCCAGCAGCGCCGCGGCGCCTGTGCCGCGGGCTTTCTTGAAATCGATCCGAATTTTCTTGCCAATAACCTGCTGCACTTCGTCGTCGTCGACGAATCCCCAACGATAAACAAGATACTCGTGGACCAGAACGTCGTTGCTGCCCGCGTCCGTAAAGCCAGTGCCCGCCACAAGTCGATCGGCAAGACGCCGCTCGTCGATCCGCTCGCCGATGCTGATCGCATCGAGCGGCTTTGCGCCTGTCTCAACGAGGAGTGTGGCGCCGAATCGCTGATAGACGTTCGGCCTGATACGTTCGACGTGCTGGAGCTTCGCCAGCGCGTCGAGCCCTGCGTCGTTCAGTGCGAATTTCGGCTGCTTGCGCTTGCGCCGCCAGCGGCGGATTTTTGCTTCGAGAATTCGCTCACGCCGCGCGTCGCTCAACTGCCCGACGATTTCGAGTTCTTTCTCCGGAAGATCTTCCTTCGAGACTCCGTAATCGGGCCGCACCACGATCCGCCGCAGCCGATCTCCGCGGTCGAACTGCCGGGCCAGCTCCAGCTTGACCCCCTCGCCGATCGACATACTCGTGGCCAACATGAACGTGCCAATCGATATACCGAGCAAGCTCAGCAGCGTGCGCACTTTATGCTGCCAGAGGGCCAGCAGAGAAACAGAGATGATGTCGGTGTAACGCATGGTGGTTAAAAAAAGGGGATAAGTCCAATTAACTGCGGTTGAATTGAATCGTCTCCGTACGGGGTCTGTCGCAGTTAATTGGACTTATCCCCTTTTTTATTCTCTCCAACCAGGCGCCCATCTTGCAAGCGTAAAATCCGCTCGGCGCAGCGCTCGGCGAGTTGCTCGTCGTGGGTTACGAGGATGAATGTTGTGCCGTGACGTCGCACGTGATCCAGCAGCAATTGAATGACTTCTTCGGAGGTGTTGGTGTCGAGATTTCCGGTCGGCTCATCCGCCAGCAAGATTCTCGGATTGTTGACCAACGCCCGGGCGATCGCCACTCGCTGCTGTTCTCCGCCGGAAAGCTCGCCGGGACGATGACTCTGGCGGTCGGCCAGGCCGACCATTTCGAGCGACCGCCGGCTGGCCTCGCGGCGTTCTTTGGGAGCGCGGCCGGCGAAGACCATCGGCAGTTCGACGTTTTGCAGCGCGGTGCGCGAGGCGATTAGATTGAATGATTGAAACACCATGCCGACCGTGGTCAGCCGATGCTGGGCCGCCTGTCGGGCAGTCAGGGTGCTTAGATCTTGGCCGCAGACGACGATCGATCCCTGGCTAGGACGATCCAGCGCGGCGATCATGTTGAGCAGCGTCGATTTACCCGAGCCCGATTTCCCCAGCAGGGCCACCCGCTCGCCTGGTTTGATTTCGGTCGACACGCCGCGCAGGGCCTCGACCGTCGACGACGCAGTTCCGTAGATCCTGGTTACGTTGGTTGCTTGCACGGCAAGCTGGCCATTGGTTGTGGAAGCCATCGCTCTGCTCGAAATCTGCCTGGGGGGAGAAAGTAGACGCGGCATCTTGCCGCGTTGCTCGGTGCTTTCGGGTGCATTCGCGCTGCGAAAGCGCCCGAAAGCGGCGGGACGCCGCTTCTACTGTTGCAAGTGCCGCCTCATTCTACTACCGCGGCGATTCGAGTACGAGTACGAGGAGGAGGTGCGAGTACGATGGATTCTCGTAGGAAACGCGATTGCGCATGAAAAAACGGGCCCCGAGCTAACCCCCACGGCTAAGCTCGACCCCCGTTTTTTCCAGCCTTTCGGCGCTCGCGATAGGCGGCCGAGCCGTTCATTTCCGCTAAACAATCCCCCCACGCCGAACGGCCCAGACGGCCGCCTGTGTGCGATCGGTGACGCCGACCTTGCGGAGGATATTCTGGACATGCTCCTTGACGGTTTCGATGCTGATGCCCAGCGAGCGGCCGATTTCCTTATTGCTCAGGCCCAAGGCGACGTGCCGCAGCACCTGTGTCTCGCGATTGGTTAGCGGGACTTCCGCGTCGCCAAGCGCTTTCCGCTTGCCCATGGTGCCGGCCACAGCCGCCAACGCCCCCGCCTTAGACGGCGACTGTCCAGAGGCTGCCCCGCGAATGGCACCGATGATCTCCTGCCGCGAGGAGCCCTTGAGCACGTAGTCACTCGCTCCTAAGGCCACACTTCGGGCAATATAGGTTGGATTGTCGTAGGTCGAGAGCATCACAACGCGCGTGTCGGGTAACTCGCGATGAATCTCGTCCAAGGCGGCCAAGCCATCGCCGTCCGGCATCCGAATGTCCAGCAGCACGACGTCGGGCTTGTGTTTAACGGCTTCTTCGACCGCTTCCTTCCCATTGGTCGCCTGTCCCACGACATTGATTTCCGAGCCTGCCAGCAAGCTCTCCAGACCGGAGCGGACGACTTCGTGGTCGTCCGCGACAACAACATTAATGCTCATGCTATGCCTCCATTGAAAAAGCAGAAAATTCGGCCTTCCGTGGCATGCCCTAAATGATTGACTTGCGACCGAACCATTTCGTCACGGCGAACTATGGTCGGGCGCGCCAGCCCATCCCTGGTCGCAAGCGACTGTCCCACTACCCCAATCGTATCCGATGGTGGCAGAAATTTCCAGCTTCGGGACTACACAATCCCGCAAGATCGTACGATTTGCGGAAATCCGCAAATCGTTACGACAGGACATGGGCAAGAATTTCGGAGACGCATGGGCTCGCTAAATGCGAAGTGTCGCGATTTTCCAACCAAATTGCACAATTGTGCAACGGCACGACCGCGATTTGCGAAGGCACTCAGACGTCATCGATTGGAATGGTTTCCAACACCGACCGGGAGCACTGAGGTGCCATCGAGCCGGCGTTGAATTTCTGCCTCGCCGGCGCGTTGACTTACAGCATACCGTGACGTAGATAAACCTCGACGGGCAAGCTCTAGCGAGCAAGCTTGTCGTCTCCCCGCCTCACTCCCCGATGTTTTGTCGTAGCGGGCGATCCATTGGCACCGGTTGATCCATTGGCCAACATCGTACCGAGTCGGATCGCGCCGCGACAAGCGTTACAACCCTACCGGTCGAGACGCGAGTCCCAAACGGTCTCGCCCATCGGCCCCAAACACTTCGTCCTTCGCCTGGGCGGAAAAACTTAGAGGTGGCACCGACATGACCAACGGATCTGTCTTGCTCGTCGATGATGATCGCCACATTCGCGAGTCGATGGGTGAGTGGCTGTGCAGCTTGGGCTATAAGGTTGAGGTGACCGGCACGTTCACCCAGGCCATCGAGCAATTGGAAAAAGGCACCTTCGATTTGGTGCTGGCCGACGTGCGGCTCGAAGACGACGGCGACGGCTTCGACCTGCTGGCCTATTGCCGGGAGCATCGACCCGAGGCGGCGGTCATCTTGATCACCGGTTACGGAACGGTCGACATGGCCATGGAGGCGATCCGCATGGGCGCCTTCGACTTTCTGACCAAGCCGCTCATCGACGAAGAACTCGAATTGGCCATCGAGCGGGCGCTCAGCCAGCGCGAGGTCATCGAGGAAAACAAGAATCTCAAGACACAGCTCGACCTGCGCTTCGGCATGGAAAACATCGTCGGTCAGAATCACCACATGCGGCGCATGTTCGACATGATCGACAGTGTGGCCGACACGAAAGCCACGATTCTGATCACGGGCGAAAGTGGCACCGGAAAATCGTTGGTGGCCCGGGCCATCCATCGTCGCAGTTGTCGTCGCGACAAAGCGTTTGTCGAGGTGGCCTGCGGCGCGCTGCCGGAGAACCTGTTGGAGAGTGAACTGTTCGGACACGTTGCCGGCGCCTTCACCGGCGCGATCGGCGACAAGATCGGCAAGTTTCTGCAGGCCGACGGCGGAACGATCTTTCTCGACGAGATCAGCACCGCCAGCGCTGCCATGCAGGTCAAGCTGCTCCGCGTGCTGCAGGAATTCGAGTTCGAGCCGGTCGGCGGGACCACGACCCATAAAATCGACACCCGCGTGATTCTTGCCACGAACGAAGACCTGACCGAGGCGGTGGCCGACGGTCGTTTCCGCCAGGATCTGTTTTATCGCATTAACGTCATCAACGTCGAGCTGCCGGCCTTGCGAGAACGGCTGGGCGATATTCCGCTGTTGGCGGAGCACTTTCTTCATCTGGTGACCGAAGAGACCGGCCGCAAGACCACCGGATTCACCGACGAGGCGCTGGCCGCCCTGCAACGCCATCGCTGGCCCGGCAACGTGCGCGAGCTGCAAAACATCGTCGAGCGGGCCGTTCTGTTGGGAAAATCCGACACGATCGGCCTGGAAGACCTGCCGGGCGAAATGTCCCTCGGCGGACCGATCAACGTGTCGCATACGGGAGGCCGCTCGCTCAAGGACGCCTTGGCCGGCCCCGAGCGCCAGATCATTCTCGAAGTGCTCGAGATGAACGACTGGAACCGCCACGAAACGGCCGAATCGCTCGGCATCAACCGCACCACGCTCTACAAAAAAATGAAGCGGCTCGGCCTGGAAGAGACACGACACGTCACGACGTAAGGTCGGCCGGTATGTCTTCTCATGGTCGCAGACATGCCTTGTGTCGAGGCGCTTCCCTTCAATTCGTGCTTCGTCATTCTTTCGACATTCTGATTTCGTCATTTGACCCGTCCTTGGATCATCTCCAATGACGAATGTCCGATGACGCAGGAATGACGAATTCCCAAGCCCGAAGAGAGTCCAGGTACGGATTCAACGTGGACCTCCTGGCCGGCGGGAAAGGGATGTGGCGACGTTTCCGGGCCGATTTCCAGGTAATTTGGTAATTTTCGGTGTGCCTGCTTATTTATTGCTTGCATCCCGCGCAGTCACTGCTATGCTCTGTGAGTCGTACGATTGGTTTCGGCGGCATGGGCGTAGCCCGTAGCGCTGCCTGTGGTAATCTCGCATTTGAAATTACCGCCTTCTGCACGGATGGCCGCTTTTCAGCGATGTCAATTCCCCTCGTCAAAAAGTGTGACACTCGAACTGAGGACAGAAAGGAGGGAGCTAAATAGCTCACATTTACCAGTTCGAGAGAATCGAAGCGACGGTCTGAATCATGTCGATTCAGCCGTCTTTCCATCACACTTTTTGAGGACACAACATGACCACCCAATCCCTATTTCGCCCTGCGCTTTTCTTGGCAAGTTCACTGGCTCTGTTGATTTTCACAACAACCGCCTCGCCTGCCCCGTTAACCCGCATCGGCCAGCTCGATACGGCCGACGAGACCGCCAGCATCGCTTACGACCCTGGGACGAACAAGCTGTTTAGTAGCAACGACGAGCTGTCCGTCCAAATGACCAACTTCGGCGACGGCACCAACCTCTCCGCAGCCGGTAGCATCGACCTGAGTGCCATATTTGAAAACACGCGTTTCGTGAGCGGCGTTGCCATCGATCCCAACGGACGAGGCTTCGGAGTCGCCATCGTGATTCCATTTGAAAACGATACCGTCTTAGGGAAAGTCGTGTTTTTCAATACGGACACCGGGGCCATCCTCCGAGACCTGGACGTCGGATTCAATCCCGACAGTGTCTCGTTTCATCCCGATGGCAGCAAGGTTCTCGTTGCCAACGAAGCCGAAATCGGAGCCGTCGCGGATACGCCCGGTTCGATCAGCATTATCGATATCGCCGGGGTCTCGCTTGCTAATATCTCCGGGTTAACGAACGGGAACGTCGTGACCACCGACTTCTCGGCCGCGAACCTTGCCCCCGGGGTCACGCTCAACGGCATCCGTATCGATCCGGCAAACGCGGCGACTCCTCATCTCGACCTGGAGCCTGAATGGATCGTAGCTCTGGGCGACCAGGTTTTCGTCTCGCTCCAAGAGAATAATGCACTGGCCGTTTACAGTTTGATAACGAACCAGTGGACGGCCATCCATAATTTGGGGTCGATCGAAAAGCTCATCGATGCCTCGGATGATGATGAGGTTGCCGCCATCGACGATCTAGTTCATGGCATGTTTCAGCCCGATGGGATTGCAACGTATCGCGTCGCCGGAACGACCTACATTCTCACGGCGAATGAAGGAGACGCACGCGACGATTTTGAAATGCAAATTGCCAGCCATGGTATCGAGGGAAACCCGTTTATCGATCCGGGAACGCTCGACGAGTTGAGACAAAGATACGGCGGTGAAGATCCCACCGACGACGAAATCCTGGGTCGACTCCGCGTTTCCACGATCGACGGCGACACCGACGGCGACGGCGATATCGACGTCCCCACGATGTTCGGCACGCGCAGCTTTTCCATCTTCAATAGCGAAACCGGTGAACTCGTGTTTGACTCGGGGTCGGAGTTCGCGGAGACCGTCCTGGAAAAATACCCCGAATTATTCAACTCGGCCGGAACCACGGGCTCGTTCGACAGTCGTTCAGACAACAAGGGTTCCGAGCCGGAGAGTATTGTGCTTGGTGAAATCGACGGCCGCATCTTTGCGTTCATCGGGCTGGAGCGCGTCGGCGGCGTGATGATGTACGACGTGACCGACCCGCACGATCCGATTCTTGTCGACTACATCAACACGCACGCCGAGACCGATTCTCGATCTCCCGAAGGCCTGATCTTCATCTCGAGTGAGATGAGTCCGGACGGACGCAGTTATTTGGCGGTTGGTTACGATCGGTCCGACTCGATCGAAGTGTTTGAAGTGATTCCCGAACCGAGCAGCGCGGTGCTAGCGCTGCTTGGCCTAATCGGCCTGTTGCGCTTTAGATACCGGCGACGCATGGCCGCGTAGCTTGACGCATGGCCGCGTAGCTAGACACATCGTCGGATGTGATATCCAATGTGGCTCGGAACGAGCGGTGGGGGAACGATTGCTCACCGCTCGTTTTGAAGACAATCGCGGCGAATCCGGGTGAAGTGCCCATCAGCCGCAGGGCGCTAGCCCACGGTTCCTGTGGGTTGACGATCGCGCCGAGAACCGGACGCTAGCGCGTCGCGGCTGATGGGCATCAGCCGCAGGGCGCTAGCCCTCGGTTCCTGTGGGTTGACGATCGCGCCGAGAACCGGACGCTAGCGCGTCGCGGCTGATGGGCATCAGCCGCAGGGCGCTAGCCCACGGTTCCTGTGGGTTGACGATCGCGACGAGAACCGGACGCTAGCGCGTCACGGCTGATGGGCATCAGCCGCAGGGCGCTAGCCCTCGGTTCCTGTGGGTTGACGATCGCGCCGATCACAGCCCACAACGTGACTAGCCGAGGCCACCTAGATCATTGCACCCCCGCGACTTATGTGCTACCGTCGAGTCATTGGAGCGGAATGTTATCGGGCAGCGGTGCGCCCAATTATCGATTTCGGGCTGCTCAATAAACGGTAGTTATGCCTACAAGGAGCCGAAAATGTTAACAACTCTGACACGATTCGTTTCGGTAGTGTTGCTTTTGAGCGTCATGAACACGGGTGCGGCACTTCACGCCGCAGACAACGTCGACGACCCCAAAGCGGTGGCGAAGCGATTCTTGAAAGCGTTCGCCGACGCCGACGTGGAGAAGATGCAGCAGCACTTTGCCGACCAAGTGCTATTTCACGGCGAACCTCGTTTCATCGGTCGCGCGAAGCTGGATAAGCCCACCGAGTTGACGAAACGTCAACTGTCGGACGCCTACGCGAAACTCTTCAAGCGAGTCGGCCGCGAAAAGTGGAACCAACTGTTCAAAAAGGCAAAGCCTACCTTGACCAAGGCCACGGCCGATGGAAAACCCATCCATCTCGCGAAGAAGGGAGATTACGTCTACGATTTGCACTTCCGGGAGGCTACCAAGGGAAAACGCGCCGGCCTGGATGAAGCTGTTATTTTCGTCTTCCGAAAGGTTGACGATAAGTATCGAATCGTCGCTCATTTCGCAGACTATTAATGCGTAGGCATAACAAGGCGACGCACCGGAGTGGGCTACGTTTTCGGTTTTTCAACGTCGTTTCGTGCGTTTGAGTGTTTTGGTTTTTCAACGACGCTCGTGTTGGTCTGCCCGCCCGGTGATCTTGGTCGTTATACCGCAATAATGACATCCGCTGAGAAATCAGAAATGGTGGCTGGTCGAGATAATCCGCGTCGCAATCGCATACTGCCATCCATTTGCGTTGCTTGGCTCTTCGCCGCAATACTCGGTGACGAACTCGTGGGCGTGGTCCTCTTTGGCCTGGAGTCCGACGCGTTACTCATGTCACTCACACAGCGTTGGTGGTGGGTCTACGAAGGTCTGCTGCTCGCGTTGGTTTGTCTTACGGTTCTTGTCGTCAGGGGCATCGGTGTGTTTAGGGCAAAGCGAGTATAACCAGGCGCTCAACCTGACCCGCTGCTGCCGGGCGGGGTTTTTGGTAGAAACTGTTTCCTCTGCCCGGCAGCACCGGGCAGGTTAGCTTGGTCGTTATGCCCACTGAAATCGAATGCCAATTCCGGATTCCGAACGGGCTGTAGTCGAGGACGAAAAGGTTCGCGACTACTTACTGAATCTCGACCATCCCGATGGTGGATCGAAGGCTGTTTGGTTTCACTCACTTGGCTATGTTCAGGACGAATGGAGGCAACTCGCCGGCGATTTGCTTGAAATTGCCAGGCATTGCAAAGATTTCGATGTTGAAACCACCGCATTTGGTGTAAAATATAAGGCGATGGGCCATGTTGGCCGGCCTGACCACCGTCCCGGCTTGGTTTTGACCGTGTGGATCGTTGAGGACGATGATCCGCCCCGACTCGTTACTGCTTACCCGGAAACTGCGCGATGATAACCGAACACTCGTTGGTCGTTCTGGATTGCCATCCGCCACACGAGAAACTAAATCGTGGTGATGTCGGTACCGTCGTTCACGTCTACAAGGACGGCAAGGGATACGAGGTCGAGTTTGTCGATGGTGGCGGTCACACGGTCGCGCTCATCACGGTTGCGGCGGGGGACGTCCGACCGATCAAGGCCGGAGAGTTGCTTCACGCTAGACCAACCGCGTAGGGCATAACAAGGCGCTCAACCTGACCCGCTGCTGCCAGGCGGGTTTTTGGTAGAATCTGTTTCCTCTTGCCCAGCAGCACCGGGCAGGTTAGCTTGGTCGTTAGGCAACACCATGAGCGAGGCATTCATTGTGACACATGACTGTCCGATGCCTTGCTTGGAAGTCGTTTTTGCCAAGTGCAAAGCGACTGAGCGCGTATTTGCGGTTTGTACCTCGTGCGGTTGCGCGTGGTTCGAACCACAACACGAGACTTGGGCACCTGGCAATCTGGGCAATTGTGTTATCGATCCAAAGGAATATGCTCCGAAAGGTTTCGTCGTAGCAAGCCACAGCGAGATCCGCAAAGCGGGGTTCGAATCGCTTATCATTGAAGTGCAGGATGGCGAGAAATGGGCCGAGGATTTCGACTGGTACAGCAACAAATTCTGCGTTAGCCCTGCCTAACAAGGCGCTCAACCTGACCCGGTGCTGCCGGGCGGGGTTTTTGGTAGAAACTGTTTCCTCTGCCCGGCAGCACCGGGCAGGTTAGCTTGGTCGTTATGCGGCTGCGCATACTGTTGTCATGATTCCTCTTTTCTAAAGGTCGACCAATGGCTGAGACGGCGTCGCGTTGTCCGAAATGTCAGGGGCAGATGGTCCAGGGCTTCATCATAGATCAGACGTTTGGAGGCGTTCATATCAGTTACTGGTTTGAGGGAGCGCCACGGAAGTCCTGGACTGGGACAAAGATAGATAAAGGAGCGATAGTCCCCGTGGCAGTATATCGCTGCGAATCTTGCGGTTACCTCGAATCGTACGCTCACGATGATTTTGCACCTCGTTGATCGCTGCAAATCATCAGTCAATAGGTCGCACGAACGCCGCATAACAAGGCGCTCATCCTGACCCGCTGCTGCCGGGTGGGGTTTTTGGTGGTATCTGTTTCCTCTGTCCGGCAGCCCCGGGCAGGTTAGCTTGGTCGTTAGGATTCATACCAGATGAGCCGCAGGCAGATTATCTCCAGCTTTGCACACTGCGGGCTTTTTCTAGCCCTGGTGTTTATGGTGCTGGAGGTAGAACACATCGGCAAGCTCTGGGGCGCGAAAATGTCCCATGAATTTCTGATATCTTCATATTGTGTTCTGCTCATTGCGGCGATACCGAGCTTCTTCGTCTTGACGTTCATGAGCCGATGGGCGTGGGTGTTGACGGCGGTCGTTCTCTTTTTGTATTCAGGATTTGCCGTGTCCGAAGGCACAGAGGATTTACGTGAAATTATTCGTGGCCTTTTCGGTACGTCGGGGCCGATGTGGGTTCTTGTTATTCGTCTAGCATTTACATCATTTCTTTTTGTGCCCCTGGCAGGATTCCTCTTTCTTGCGATGGAAGACATCAGAGAGCTAATCTTGGCAAAGTCAGCGGGCAAGTTGGACATTTACCGGGCCATATGGCATCGCCGCGCTGGCAGCAAGTCGGATGATGTCACAGGGCGGCGCGATCCAAATGAATCCTAACCAGGTGGCGGATCGGGCGGATTCTGAAATCAGAGAAACAGTCGCATCGGGAGCCGTTTGCTCCCCAATACACGGTTTCTTACACCTTTGTTTTTCTAAATGGCCGACACCTTGGGCCTGCCTCCCTGTCGAACACTTGCTCCTTTGCGATCTTCGTGCCCTTCTGTTCTAAATCCTCCTGAGCGAGGAGATCGGCCTGCGCCACAAGCAACGGTTTGGACAGAAGACCGCGAAGATCGCAAAGGAAGGAGAGGAGAGCTGAGAAGCACGGCCATCTGGGGATTTGTGCCGGCCGCTCAGATCGTGCATAGTAAGGGGTCGGATGGGGGCAGGCCCATTGCCAAAGGCCAAAAGCTAATTGCTAAGAGCTAATGACCATTGCGCCCCGCGAATATCACTCCAAAATTCAAAAGAGCAACCCCTATGCGCCACGTTGTTTTCGGTCTTGTCGCTGTTGTGTTACTCGCTGCCGCCGCCCCCTCAGTGATCGCCGATCAGAAACCCAGCCCAACGAAGCCCAACATTGTCTTCATCATGGCCGACGATTTGGGTCGCGAGTGGATTAGTTGCTATGGTGGCGGGGAGATGAAAACGCCGCACATCGACGCGCTGGCCAAAACGGGCATCCGCTTCACCAACGCCTATTCGATGCCCAAATGTACGCCGACCCGGGTGACCCTGCTGACCGGGCAATATCCGTTCCGCCACGGCTGGACGGCCCACTGGGACGTGCCGCGGTGGGGGGCCGGAGTGAACTTCGACTGGAAACACAACGTCTCGTTCGCCCGCGTGATGAAGTCGGCCGGCTACACGACCGCCATCGCCGGCAAGTGGCAGATCAACGACTTTCGTGTGCAGCCCGAGGCGATGCGGAAGCACGGCTTCGACGAACACTGCATGTGGACCGGCTACGAGACGGGCATCCCGGCCAGCGGCAAGCGTTACTGGGATCCTTACATTCGCATCGGCAAGGAAAGCAAAACGCACCAAGGCAAATTCGGGCCGGACGTCTACGCCGACTTCCTGATCGACTTCATGAAGCGGAAGAAAGACGTGCCTTTTTTGGTCTACTTTCCGATGGCGCTGCCGCACGGACCGCTGGTGACCACGCCGCTGCGTCCCGACGCGAAAGGTCAATACAAGAAGTTCAAGGCGATGGTCCAGTACATCGATCAGCTCGTCGGCCGCATCGTCAAATCGCTCGACGAGACGGGCATTCGCCGCAAGACGATCGTCATCTTCACCACCGACAACGGCACCTCGCGCGGAATGACCGCGCGGCTGAACGGCGTGCCGGTCCGCGGCGGAAAGGACCAGTTCACCGACGCCGGCGCCCACGCGCCGTTCATCGTCAATTGTCCCGGGCTGGTTCCCGCCGGAAAGGTCGTCGATGATCTGGTCGACTTTACCGACATGCTGCCGACCTTCGCCGAATTGGGCGGCGCCGAACTGCCGCGCGGCGTAAAGCTCGACGGCTTCTCCATTGCCGACACCATCCTCGGCCGCAAGCACGACGGCCCCAAGCGCCAATGGGTCCTCGCCATGGGCCCCGGCACCATGACGCTGAAGAACGGCCGTCTCGCCTCCCGGCAAGTCCCCGCCCCGCGCACCATCCGCGACCAGCGCTACAAGCTGTGGCAAGTTGCCGGCAAGAGCAGCCGCCTTGTTGATCTCATCGCCGATCCCCACGAGAAAAAAGACCTGTTGGGCAGCAGTGAGCTGTCCGCCATCGCCGGCCGTAAGAAACTCGAAGCCATCCTCGCGTCTCTCCCCCCCGACGCCCCGGCGCGCTACGAAAAAACCCCGCCCCAACCCTGGGATCGCAAACCCGGCGCCGGCAAAAAGAAAGCCCGCCAGCGCAAGTAGGCCGCCGGCTTGCCGCGGCGCATCATGCGACACACGGTTGACGGTTACGGAATTTTCGCAAGTTGCTCGAGGACGGTTTCCGGACGGACGCGGACTCGCCAGTTATCGGTGAGATGGCGCCAGCGGACGACCCCTTGTTGGTCGAGAATGAGCACGGCCGGCCGCGCGATGTCGGGCGTTTCGCCGCCGAAGCCGCCCTCGTGTAGCAGGCCGAAGGCCTTGGTCGCCTTCAAGTTGCTGTCGGAGAGAAGCGGGAATTCGAGCTTCAACTTTTCGACGGCTGCGGCGTTCTTCTCCACCGAATCGGCACAGATGGCGATTACTTTGGCGCCAGCGGCGTGAATCTCTTCGAGGCGTGACTGCAAACCTTGCAGCTCTGAGTGGCAGAACGGTCACCAGTTACCTCGATAGAAAACGAGCACCAGCTTCTTGCCGCGATAGTCAGACAAGCTTATCGGCTGGCCTTTGTGGTCTGGCAGCTCAAAATCGGGGGCCACAGTTTCCGTCGCGGTTGCGTCGGGCGATTCCGGGAGCGAGTAGGAGTAGCTGAAAACATACCAGTTGCATATCCCAACCAGAAAAAGAGTCAGCAGCAAGCCGCCGGCAGCCAGACCTTTCTTCAGCACCCCGCGCCCCTGTTTGACCACCTGCCATGTGCCGACGGTGGCCAAGGCCAACGCGAGCCACGAGAGCGGCATGTTGATCCAGGGAACATCTCTCAGATCGGGCGAAAACTGAATGATGGAAAAATAAAGCGGAACATTGCCGACAGCGATCACAAGCCCAATCCAGACGGCGTGCTTTGGCCAGCGTTTGGGTTTGTTATCAGCAGGAATGGTGGTCATTTCAGTCTCGAAAAAAAGGGGACAGGCGCATATATTGGTAACTCAGGGCAATTTGGGTATACTGTTCTTCATGCCTCGTTCTATGCGCGTCACGCCCGGCGGCCTTGTTTACCATGTCCTCAACCGAGGCGTGGGACGGATGCAATTATTTTACTCCGACGGCGATTATCAAGCTATGTTGCGGGTGGTTGGCGAGACGCTGCGATTGGTTCCCATGCGAATTTGCGGTTTCTGCCTAATGCCCAACCATTGGCATTTTCTGCTTTGGCCACGGGGCGACCGCGATCTGCCCAACTTTATGCAGCGGCTGACCAACACTCACGTCCAGCGATGGCAGCGATTCCATCGGCGGGTCGGCGATGGGCATGTGTATCAGGGACGCTACAGATCGTTTCCCGTGCAAGATGATGACCACTACTTCCAGGTTCTGAGATACGTCGAACGTAACGCATTACGGGCCAACTTGGTAGAACGGGCCGAGCAGTGGCAGTGGAGCAGTTTGTGGCCTGGCAGGCGGAAAGATGATGAGACTTGGCCTTTCGAGCGACCGTTGAAATCGCCAGCCGACTGGCTCGACTTGGTCAATCGCCCACAGACCGAAACAGAAATCTCCGCCATTCGCGGATGCGTCGCCCGCGGACGACCGCTCGGCGGGGGCGATTGGGTGGAGCAGACGGCCGAGCGTTTGGGGCTGAAGACCACTCTACGACCACGCGGCCGACCAAGGAAGAACGAAGAGGATACCTAATCTCACTAAAGAACTTAAATACCCCAATATATGCGCCTGTCCCCTTTTAATTTCCGGAAAATTGCTCGCACTGGGTAACCGGTGGGTGGTAAAACGACATATAAGGTTGTATTTATGTACCGGTTTCTTTTACTCCCTTTCCGATAGGGCGGTCTCTCGATGCACTTTTCGCGATACAAACGCCTGCTTGCTGCCGTTGTTTTGTTTTCGGTCGCTCTTGGCCCGGCGGCTGCCTGCGCCCAACAGAGCGACGACAACAACGAGATCACGCCCGAAAGCGAGCGGGCCTTGAAGCTTGGGCTGGAGTGGCTGCACAAGAACCAAGGTGTCGAGGGCAACTGGGGCTCGAACGATTTGGGGTTGGTGGGGATGGGCGCGCTGGCGTTCTTGTCCGATGGTCACATGCCCAGCCGCGGCAAGTACGGCAAAACGGTCGAGCGGGCCCTCAACTACATATTGAAAAATTCCAAGCCGTCGGGGCTGCTCAACATCGCCAATCCACAGCGAGACATGTACAACCACGGGCTGGCCACGTTCGTGTTGGGCCAGGCGCATGGGATGATGCAAGGCACGAAGACGGCCAACAAGACCAGCGGAGGCAAAGACATCAACACGGTCTTGGGCAAAGCGCTGAAACTGATCGCCGACACGCAGGCCGACGACGGCGGCTGGGATTACCAGGCCCGCTCGCAGCAGCGAGGCCATGACCTGAGCCTCGTGGTGATGCAGGCCAAGGCGCTGCGCAGCGCGGTCGATAGTGGGCTGGAGATTCCGCCGGAAGTGGTCAAGCTGGCGATCCAAAGCGTGCGAGAGCATTACACGCCGGAAGGCGTCAGTCGAACGGCCAGCGAAGCGGAGCAGCGCAAACGGGGCGGATCATTCACCTATGGCAAGGGTGGCGGACGCGGATCGATCGCCATGGCGGCTGCCGGCGTGGTTTGCCTGCAAGAATTCGGACAGTACGACGATTGGCGAATTCCCAAAAATATGGATCGGATCACCGCCGCCATTGTGGCCGAGAAGACCAGGCCGGGCAGCGGGCAAGTGCCGATGGATGCCTACACGCTGTATTATGTCGGACAGGCGCTGTATCAGGTCGGCGGGAAGGACTGGAAAAGATACTACCCGACGTTGCGAGACAAGGTGGTGGTCTCGCAATCGCTCAACAATAAGAACCCGGCGGAATACGGGCATTGGAACGCAGCCAGTCACGTCAACGGTCGTGGATCGGGTTGGCTGTATGGCACGTCGGTCGCCTGTTTCATACTGGCCATGCCGAACCGTTATTTGCCGATCCTGCAAGAAGGCAAGATCGAGAGCTTGCGGGCCAAGTTCGATCAGAAATAGAGACCGCTGCTATGCCGAGTTTCCTGTTACCTGCTTTCGCCGTCGCGGCCGGGGTTGTTGCCCTGGGGCCGGCGATCATTCATCTGCTCAATCGCCGGCGGTTTCGCCTGGTCGATTGGGCGGCGATGGATTTCCTGCGCGAGGCGTTGCAGCGTAACCGCCGGATCATGCAGCTTCGCGATCTGCTGTTGTTGGCCTTGCGCACCGCGGCCATCGCGTTGTTTGCCTTGGCGCTGTCGCGGCCCTACTTCACCAGTTCCGACACCGTGGTCGATCCCGATCAACCGGTTCACGCCGTGATCGCCATCGATAACAGCCTCAGCATGGCCTACCGGGGCCAAACCGGAACGCTTTTGGAGCAGGCCAAGATCCGCGCCGTCGAGTTTATCGACGAATTGCCCGAGCAGAGCCGGATCAGCGTGATCGCTATCTGCGGTCCTAACTCGGTCGACAGCCTCGACGCCTACCTCACCAAGGAAGACGCCCGCGAAGCGCTCGAGCGGATTGTTGCGGTCGATCGCGCGGCCGACGTTTCGGTGGCGTTGGACGAGATCAAGAAGGCCTGCGATAACGTCTCGGGAATGGCCAAGCGGGTCGTGCTGTTCGGCGATCAGCAAGAGTCGTTTTGGAATGGCGTCTCGATCCAGGCGCTGGCCAACGGTCCAGAACTTCAGATCGTCAGCGTCGCGCCCGAGGAGCGGGAGAATATCTGGATTTCCGATTTCCGTCTGCGTGAGAACATCGCCGACACCAATGTGCCGACCGAGTTTTTGGTGACCGTCCGATACGAAGGTGCCCGCCTGCGGGAAAGCGTCCAGGTGGTGTTGTCGGTGGGTGACAAGCAAGAGGTGGCCTCGACCAACATCAGCTTGCAGCCCGGCCAGAGCCGGCTGATTACGTTCAAGCATCAGATTCGGATTCAGGATGCAGAGCCTAGTGCGGATCTGAACGAAGATCAGGCCCTAAAGCGCGGCGAGGTGCGGTTCATCGCCGCCAAGGCTGAAGTGCGGGTCGCAGCGGGCGGCAAGGGCGACGCCGCGACCTCGGAAGAGCGTCTGCAAGAGGACGATAGTCGATATTTGTCGGTGCCGGTTGCCAGCGCGCTGCCCGTGGTGTTCGTCGATGAACTCGGCGGCAAGCAGGAGAATTCCGCCAGCGGGCAGTTCGGCGAGACACGCAAGTTACGGCTGCTGTTGGCGCCCGGTTCCACGTCCGACAGCCAGCGGCAAATGATCGCCGTCCGCCATGTGCGGATCGAAGAGTTGGATCGGGAAATGCTCGCCGATGCCCGGCTGGTGGTGATCGCGGGTGTGGAAAGCCCCGCCGCGTCGGTCGATCTGTTACGTGAATATGTCGTTCAAGGCGGGCAGTTGTTCATCGCCGCCGGGGCAAATTTCGATCCGGAGGAGTGGAATCGATTTGCTTGGCGCGATGGCCAGGGGATTCTGCCGATGCCGCTCGCCGGCGAGCTGTTGGGCATGATGCAAGACGAGGTCAAGAGCGGCAAAGATGCCTTCGAGCTGTCCTTCGACAGCATGAGAGGCAGCGAGCAATTCATGCTGCCGGGCGATTCCGAGGAGTCGCTGGAGGATTTTTACAGTTCGGGACTGTTTTTCTTTCGCACGGCCGTGGCCGAATTGAACGACTCTCAGCGAAAGCGAATGCGGGAGCGGGCCATCGTCGAAATCGAAAAGGCGCGAGATTCCTCGCGCCAGGTCGCCGAGCGAAGGAGAAAATGGGAACGGGAGGGCGGCGGTCGCGTGCCGGACAAATATAACGCCGAATTGGCCCGCGACGAGCAACAATTGGCCCGCCTTCAACCTGCCTGGCTGACTTGGGCAGACCGCGTGAACATCGGCGACGACACCCGGTCGGCCGAGGAGCTTGCCGACCAGGGCATGCCCCGCGTTTTAGCCAGGTACACCAACGATCTGCCATTCTTGATCGAGCGATCGATCGGTCGCGGTCAGGTCATGATGACCACGACCGCTTTGCGATCGAAATGGAACACTTTTTGGAAAGACCCGCAGGGTGGTGACGTGATGTTCGATCGGATCGTGCGGCTGATGCTTCATCGCACGCTGGAATATGGCGACAACCGCCGCAACTTCTCCGATAGCACGGGGGAAGAGAGCATTCGCATCGCCGCGCGGCTGCGCAAGTCGCGGATCACGCTTGAGGCGCCCGGCGAGGCCCAGCAGGTGCTGCGTGTGGTGCCGACCGGCAGCGGCACGTATCAGGCGCGGCTGACCAACCTAAACCAACGTGGTGTGTATTGGGTGCGGGCGTACAGCACCGAGGCCGAATCGGCCGATGCCTTGACGAAGCAGTGGGAAGCCCCGCTGGCGATCAACGGTCCGACGAAGGAATCGGAGTTGGCCGCGATCACGCCGGCGCAATTCCGCGAGCGCGTCGGCGAGGACGAGCGCCTCCGCTGGGTCGGCCCGGGTGACAAGATATCGCAAAGCGGAGCGCAGGTGTGGGGCGCCATGCTGGGCATCGATTGGTGGAAGTGGTTGATCGCGCTGGCCGGCCTATGCCTGCTGGCCGAGATGGGCATCCTGGCATGGCCAGTGCTGAGAAACCGATTCACGGCGAGCCCCGAGCGTTAGCTCGGGGGTAATACATCCGTACTGAAACAGCTTGAATCCGAAGGACGAATCACCGCCGGCCTAACGGCCGCCGCTCGCCGAGAAGCCATGAACGACTTGCTAAATTACTACATCGGGTGGAGCCTGCGTCTGAAAAACGTCGAGCAGATCGACGATTACCAGGTTCAGTTTGCCGCCCCCTGGGCACAAGGGCAGAGCCATTTTTGGCTCGTGGCGGCTTGCGCCATCGCGGTGGCCGTGGCGATGCTGTTTTATTTCAGAGGACACGAACGCGGGCGCAGCGGCGTGCGTTTTGGCCTGGGCATGATTCGCGCGGCGGTGCTCGTCGTGTTGATTTTGGTTCTGGCTGAACCAAGCCTCAAGGTCACCATAACCAGCAAACCTCTCCCAACGCTCATGCTGCTGGTTGATGGGACCGAAAGCATGGATATCAGGGATGAATATGACGCCGATTATCGCAGACGCCTGGATGCCGCCGTCGGACGGTCGACGGACGACGAAACTTCGACGGATAAACCCTCGCGCATGCAATACGTTCAGGCTTGGCTCAGGAACGACCGAGGGGTGCTGGCCAAGCTGGCCGAAAAATACCGGCTTCAGGCTTGCGTCTTCGATCGCGCCGACGGCCTGCGGTCGCTCGACCTGCGGCGGCCCGGCAAGGACGAAATCGACCCGACGTATCTGGCGGAGCAGTTGGCGGATATCGACGAAAAGGCCCCGGTGACCGCCCTGGGCGACGCCTTTCGCCACTTACTTGCCCGCCAGGCGACCGGCTCGCTGCAAGGCGTCTTGGTCTTCAGCGATTTTGCTGAAAATGGTAACACCACGCCGACCGGCACCTCGGGCGCCCCCGTCGATCGCATGGCCGCCAAGGGCGTGAAGTTTTATACGGTCGGACTGGGAGCTACCGAGGCCGCCGACCTGCGAGTCACCAATCTCGACGTTCCGCCCGTGATGAAACGGGCCGAAAGCACGACGATCACCGTGCGGCTTAACCAGCAAGGCCTCGACGGGCGCACGGCCGAGGTGAGCTTGAGGGCTGAGCCCGTCGACACGACCGGGGGCGCCAGACCGATCGACTTGGGCACGAAGAAAGTCGTCTTGCCCCAGGCGTCTGTCGAATTTACCTTTGTTCCCGAACAGTCGGGTCGGTTCAAGTTCATCGTTGAGGCGGTCCTTTCGTCGGGCGACGAAATCAGCACGGACGACAACCGGCGCAGTCGCATCGGCGATATTCGCGACGACTTCCTGCGACTGATGGCCATCGAGTACGAACCGACTTGGGAATGGCGATTCATCAAGGAGGTGTTTCATCGTGACAAGTTGGTCGGAATGCGGGGCTTTCGCACTTTCTTGCGTTCGGCCGATCCGCAGGTGCGGATCAACAATCCGCTGTTTCTTACCACCCTTACGCCCGAGCGAAGTGAGTTTTTCAAGACCGACGTAATCTTCCTGGGCGACATGCCGGCGTCGTCGCTGAGTCCCGACTTTTGCCAGATGGCCAAGGAATTTGTTACCGAATTCGGCGGCGGCTTGGTCGTTATGGCCGGTCCTCGTTTCGGGCCTGGCCAATTGGCCGACACCCATCTGGCCAGCATCTTGCCGGTCATCGTTGGCGCCGACGAGCAGTTGCGCGACGGCGAATTTCGCCTGCAATTGACCGGCGAGGCCAGCGATCACGACTTTATGAAACTCGGCAGCACCGCCGGCATCGACCTGCAGGCTTGGGACAATCTGGGCGAGATCCCCTGGTATCAACCCGTGGTCCGCAAGCACGAGGATGCGATCGTACTCGCCGAGCATCCGACCGACCTTTGCAGAAATACCAACATGAAGCAGCCGCTGATCGCCATTCGGCGGTTTCCCAGCAGCGGCGGACACGTCGTCTACATCGGCTTTAACGAAATGTGGCGGCTGCGTCGCCGCTTCGGCGAGCGTTACTACACGCCCTTTTGGGGCGGCCTGATCAAAAAGCTGGCCCTCAGCAACAGCGCCCTGGGAGCCGAGAAGCGGTTTGTGCCCCGCACCGACAGAACGGTCTATCGCTTGGGCGATCGTATCACGCTCACCGTAAACGCCTACGATGAACAATACAAACCGCTCACCGAAGAGGGTGTCGACGAAGGCGCTCTGACGGCCGAGTTGGAGATTCCCGGCGACGCCGGATCGCCGCCACGAACCGTGAGCTTGAAAGTTCCCTTTCGCGAAGTTGGCGTGTTCGAAACCGACAGCATCTTGGCCGATGTGCCCGGCACGTATCACCTGCGGGTGCGAGACCCGGTTTCCGGCGAGATGATGGCTCGCACCTTCGAGGTGACCAATGTCTCGATTGAACGCCGCCGGGCGATCCGCGATTTGAAGGTGGAAGGAGCCATCGCGGCCTTTGGCAAGTCGTTCGACCTGACCGCGATGGACCGCATGATCGATGAAATCGATCTGCAGCCGCGCGTGGAAGTCAATCCCCGCGTGATCGCGCTCGGCAGCACCTGGCCGGTGTTGCTGTTCGTGAGCTTGCTGATGCTAGGAGAGTGGACGTTTCGCAAACTGAATAATCTGGCATGACTCAAATCGCATGAATAAACTGGTCGTATGAATAAGCTGGCACCACTACGAAACCGACTCGATGGCCTGCGCCGCCGCCGACAGTCCGCCCGTTGGGCATCGGGCTATTCGGCGTTGGCCAGCGCCGTGCTCGGCGCGCTGCTGCTGGCGTTCATCGTCGATTACGGCCCGTTCATCGTCGACTATTATCATTTCGCCCAGGGGCACGTAAGGGTTGCCGGCGGGCATCTGGGCGTCGGGCCGCGGATCGTGTTGTTGATTGGAATTGCCGGCGTCAGCCTGTGGGCGTTTTTCAAATTCACGGCGCCGTTTCTTGGCACCCACGAGTCGACCGTTGACATGGCGCTCTTGGTCGAGTCTCAGCAGCTCGATCCGGACCATCGAGATCTGGTCGCGGCGATGCAGTTCGAGTCGCCCGAGGCCCGGCAGTGGGGATCGCCGCAGTTGGAAACCGCGGTGATCGACTACGTCGCGGAATTTGGCCAGGGATTAGACGTCTACCAGGGATTCTCTCGCGAGCAAATGACACGCCGCGTCTCGCTGTTGGCCGTGGTCGCCGCGATCATCGGTATCGGCGTCTTCACTTCGCCCGACTACGCCAGGGTGTTCATGAACCGGATGCTGCTCGGTTCGATGCACTACCCGACCACGACCCACATCAAGCAGATCGTCGTCAACGACACGACCGTATTGCTCAGCGAAGACGACGGCACCCAACCTAACGATACCGCCAAGGCGGCCCAGGGCAGCGCGGTGACTTTCATCGTGCAGTGCAGCGGCGAACTGCCCGAGGCGGGAAGCGTTGCCCTGCGGATCGGCAAGTCGAACCGCGAAGAGACGCTGAAGTTGGAATTGCTTACCCCGGCGGATCGCAAGAGGCGGCTGGAGGAAGCCCTTGATGAGATCGAATTGGAAAACGATCGCGCCGGCGAGAAAATTCGTGCGGCCTGGATTCGCCACATGTCGCTCTTGACCCGCTTCGACGCTGCCGAGGCTGCCGAGGCGCTGGCCGGCGCCGCTGAGGATCGCCAGCAGTTGAGCGTCGCGATCGGACATCTTAATTCCGTTCTGGCCGGCTGGTCCGACGAGGCCATCGAAGATTCGCTTTACCTGGCCACGTTAGAACGATTCTCCGAAAGCCCAATCGACTTCGGTGTTACCCTGGGCGATGCCTGGACCGATCTGGCCCGCCTGCGGATGATTCCGCTGCCGCTGGTCGAAGTGCAATCGGACGTTACGCCGCCCGATTATGTGGCGGTCGAGCCCAAGCAGGAAGCTGTCGCGAAGAAAAACGGCCCGAACGGCGATGACGTCAGGGCCACCTCACTCGACATCGCCGTGCTGGAAGGCTCCCGCGTCGATCTTGTGATATCGAGCAGCAAGCCGCTCAACGACGCGACGATCACGATCGAAGAGAGGGTCTACGCGCTGGTGCAAACCGACAAGGACGGCAAGCAATGGCGTCTGCCGGACGGAACGCCTTTGGCGGTGGTCCGCTCGTCGATCAAGTATGCGATTCAGGTTACCGATCGGGACGATTTGCAGCTAGAATACCCCAAGCAGGGCTTCGTCGCTCTCAAAGCCGATAAGCCGCCGACCATCGTCGCCGGCATTCGACTGCTCGAAACCAAGTCGAGCGTTGAGACACCCGGCGGAAAACCGACACTGATTTACAAGATGTCAGACGATCACGGCATTGCAAAGGTCTCGCTTGTGGGTGAAATCATTCGCCGCGAGGACGAGGAGGGAAACTCCAAGACCGACCCGATCGCCCCGTTGCGGGTGCCCCTGAGAACAGAACCGCTGTTGCGTAAACAGGGAGGATTGCCGACAAACAAGACGGCGTATCGTTTCCATGCGAGCGCCCTCAAGCTATCTGACGGCCGGCCAGCCAAGTTGCAGATAGGTGATAAACTGGAACTGCGGATGGCGGTCACCGATTACCGAGGTGAGTTCGAGGGAAACGTCACCCTCAGTGATCTGCTGAGTTTTACGATTACGGACGACGCCGGCCTAATTCGGGCGACGTTGGCCGCGGACAAATTATCAGAACGGTGGCTCAACGACGCCGTAATCTTCGCTGGTCAAGGAGATAAAAAATGACACGTCTTCGAATGTTTTCGGTCCTGATGTTGTCGATTCTTGTGGTCGGGCCCGCGCTGGCCGCGGACGACGCGGATCGTGCCGAAGCGCGCCGCCGACAACAGGCGAATCGTCGTGCGCAGCAGATAACGCGAGATCTGATCACCGACATTCTCGACATTCAGCTTCAACAGCTCAAAGAGAACGGATTAGAAAAGAAGGCAGTCTATTTCGAGATCAACGACATGCGCAAGAACATCGATAAATTGGTCAAGACGGAGATGCGATCCGTCGTTGATCTGTTGACCGACGCGCAGGTTGCCGCCACTAAGAAAGGACGGCAGGAGAAGATGAGGTTGGCGCGCGTGGGGATTCGCGACGTCGTCTTCAAGCTACAGGCGGAGCGGCAGAAACTGTTGCGGCGATTGAAGATCGCGGAAATCTCCGACCAGGTGAAAGAGATCATCGGCCGCGAAAAAACCATCATGGCCAACACCAGCGAATTAAAAGAGCTTTCTCCGACGAGACGAGAAAAGCCGCAACTGGCGGCCATTGAAGCCCAACGCGATAACTACAGGCTGTATCTTCATCTGAAAAACACGCTGGCCGACGTAGCCAAATGGGGTGGCGTGGTCGGCGCCAGCGCGATTCGTGGCACGAGACTACTCGAGGCAGGGCAGATCGACGAGGAATTTCGCGGTATTGCCAAGTTGTTAGAGGACGCTGACTTTCCGCAGGCTGGCGACAGCCAGCGGAACGTGATTCGAACGCTGTCGAAGCTGCTTCGCGAATTGGAGGAAGCGCGGGGCCTGATCAGCAGCAACCGGCAAGAACTGCTCGCCATGGTGCGCAAGCTGATGGAACAACAAAAGGAAGTTCAAAGCCGCACCCGCAAGAACGAACTGGTCGGAGAGTTGGCCAAAGATTTGGTAGACGAGCAAACAGAAATTTCGCAAGACCTCGGCCGCCTGGCCGAAGTGCTCGACGACGTTCCCGCCGGCGAGACGCTGCTCGATCAGGCCAAGGCTGCCTCGCGCGAGGCGACGGCTGACCTGTTCGACGCCAAACAGGCTGAAGCCCTCAAACAGCAGGACAAAGTGCTCGGCAATCTGGCGGCGCTGGAAGAGGAATTGAAGCAAGGCGGCAACCCGGGCGATTCCGACAAGACCGCGGTCGAATTGGCCAAGGAGGTTGCTGAGTTGGAAGCCGCCAAGCAGCAGTTTGAGAAGGCCAAGCAGGCACAAGAAAAGGCCGGCGACGCGGCCGAGAAGAACCCGGCGCTGGCCGCGCAACTCGAAGCGCAAGCGGCCCGAGAGGTTGCCAAAGTCGACGATGACAAACAACTGTCCCGCTCGGTCGAGGCCCAGTTGGATCGCGCCGAGCAGACGCTCGCCGAGGCGGCCGAGGCGATCAAAGCGCAGACCGCGGATCAACAGGCCGTGGCCGACGCCGTCGAGCTGGGACAAGAGGCCATCGAGCGCAGCGGCGCCGAAATCGAAGCGGCCCTGGCCGATACGAAGCGCGAAGAACTCGGCGTCAAGATCGGCGAATTGGCCCGCGCGGCCGAAGCGCTGGAACGGGCCGCCGCGGCTGAACGCGAAATCGCCGAGACGGCCCGAGTGGCCGCCGACGACCAAGGACTCGGCGCCGAGGCGGCCAAAGATCTCGCCGTCAGGCACGACGACGTCAAAGCGGTCGCCGCCAAAGTAGCCGAAGGCGTCGGCGAAACCGCCCCGGAAGCGGCCGAGACCCTCAAGCAGGCCAAGCAGCCGCTGGACGCCGCCGCCGCTAATCTGGCCGAGGCGGCCAAGGCCAATGCACAGCCATCGGCCGATCAGGCAGCCCAACTCGCCGAGCAAGCGACCGCAGCGGCCGACAAGCTACAGCAAGCAGCGGCCCAGTTGCGTGGCGAAATCATAGAAACGGCCGAAGCATTGATTGAAGAAGCCGACAAGCAGCTTGAGCAGATCGCTCCAGTTCGCGAGGCGATCGAACAGGAAATCGCCCGGGCCGACAATTCGGTGGCGGATCAATTGGAGCAGCTCGAACAGGCTGAGCAAAAAATCCAGGAAGCGCAGATCGAACAGGCGCGCGCCGCCGGCCGCGATGCGCTGGCCGATGCGCAGGAAGTCGCCCGCGCGGTCGATCAGGCCATCGCGCAGCAGGCCCGGGCCGATCGAGCGGCCCAGGACTTGGCCGAGGGCAAAGCGAACACTCCGCTCGAAGCCGCTAGCGCGCAGCAAGACGTGGCCGATCAGGCGGGCGATCTGGCGAAAGAGGCCACGGGCGAGACCGCCGAAGCATTGAAGCAGGCCCAGCAGGCTTCGGCCGAAGCGGCCAAGAGCGCCTTGCAAGGCGATACCTCCGCGGCCGAAGCCGCGCGCGAGGTCGCTCGCGAGGCCCTCGGTAAGGCCCAGCAAGCAGCCACCGCCGCGGCCGAAAAGGCGGCTTCCGAGCCAGCCGGAAAGCCAAACGCCGAGGCCCAGCAGGCCGTCGCCAAAACGGCGGCCGAGGCTCAGCAGTTGGCCGAGGGCGCTGCTCCGCAAGCGGCCGATTCACTATCAGAGGTCGGCGAAGAGGCGCAGCAGGCCGTGGGCGCCATCGCAAAGGACGATCAGGCCGGAACCGAACAGGCTCAGCAGGCGGCCGGTGACGCACTCGACAAGGCGGCCAAGCAAATTGCCGAGGCCAAAGCCGCGCTGGCCGAGCAACTCGGCAAGCAACTTGGCGAACAGGCCCAGGGGGCCGAAGCAGTAGCGCAGCAAGCCGCCGCCGTCGACCCAGGCGCAACGGCGGCGGCCCAAGAGGCCGAACAGGCGGCGGAGCAGGGGGCCCAGGCCGCGGAAGGATCGCCAGCAGAGGCGGCCGAAGCGGCTGGCGAGGTCCAGCAGGCATTAGAGAAGGCCGCGGCCAACATTGCTGCCCGTGAGCAGGAGGTGCGTCGCGACAAGGCCATCGCCGAGGCCATTGCCCGCTTGGCCGCAGAGCAGCAGTCCGCCGTCGAAGCCATCGCCGACGCCAGCGCGGCGCTAGAGCAGCAGGGCGAAGAGCAGCAGGGTGAAGGACAAGGCGAAGGACAAGGCGAAGGACAAGGTGAAGGGCAGGGCGAAGGACAAGGCGAAGGGCAGGGCGAAGGACAAGGCGAAGGACAGGGCGAAGGCCAGGGTGAAGGACAAGGCCAGGGCGAAGGCCAGCAAGGCGGACAGCCGTCAGCCCAAGAGGTCGCGGCCGCTCAGCAGTTACAGGAGGCCACCGAGGGATTTGCTCAGGCGCAGGAAAGCATCGGCGCCGGGGCCGAAGCAATCTCCGGACAAGCCGAGGTTGCCAACCAACCCATTCGCGAAGCCCTCGAAGTCGCCTCCGGACTCGGCCAGCAGGGCGAAGGTCAGGGCGAAGGTCAGGGCGAAGGTCAAGGCCAAGGCGAAGGCCAAGGACAGGGTGAAGGCCAAGGACAGGGTGAAGGGCAAGGACAGGGTGAAGGTCAGGGACAGGGGGAAGGGCAAGGGCAGGGCGAAGGTCAGGGGGAGGGGTTAGGTGAAGGGGGGGGCAGAGGGCA
>JADFKK010000002.1 GCA_022564995.1 Planctomycetota bacterium
ACCGCATCACCGGCGTGCGAACCCAAGTCGTTTCGGGATCGGCCTCTTTGAACAGCTTGACCAGCGTCGGCATCGACTGCCAATCACCCCAGCGGGCCAGATCGGGAATCACCAGATCGGCCAGCTTGGTGCGGGCCAACATCAGCCGCAGCGACGCGACGGCGCGCTGCTTGGAAATAACGCCGCCTTGCTGAGCGTGAAAACGCAGGGCCTGAATCGCCGCGTAGGTGTCGGAATACTCGACCTTCTGCTGCTCGGTCTTGCCCGTCTCGGGATTCACCACCTCGATCGTATCGCTGCGGAGGAAGCGGTCTTCGATCAGCTTCAGCCCCGACTCGCCCTTGAGCGTCAGGTAACATCCGATCAAGGCGTCGAAGCCGGCTCGGGCTTGCCGGTCGCCCGCGGTAATGATGCCTTCGAGCAAGGGAATGTCTTTCTCGCTGCCGCAGACGCCCAGCATCGTCAGATACAAACGCCGGCGGCTGGCGGGCACCTCGACATCCTTGATCCAGCCGAGCAGCTTATCGTGGTCCATTTTGCTCTTGAGCTTTTGGACCACGTCGTAAGGCGCCTTGGCAAATTCGTCATAAGCGTCGCGGGCGAGCATTTCGTCTTTGTCTTCCAGGTGATTGAGGAAAAACGCCAGGCGCTCAGAGCCTTCCTTGGGCAGCTTGATCGCGCTGCGCAAATAACCCACCGCGCGGTCGGTCACGGCGATCGGCGTCGACCAAAAAGTGGTCGGCGGGTCGATGCCCATCAGCAGAAACTTGGTGCCGACTTTGGCGCGGCCGAAGTAGGTCGTCTCGATTGTCTTGCGCTTGCCCAGATGTTTGGCGCCCGACAGCACTTCGATCACCTCGAACTCGGCTTTGACAATCTCGACGTCGACGTCGGCCGAGAGCGCCGCTTGCGGGGCGGGTCGCTCGACGAGCCGGGCAATGACGCTCAGGTCCGAGGCGCGAATCTCTTCGCAAAACGTGAGCGACGTGGCCGAACAAAACGGGCAGGCGACCGATGTTCGCGCGCTCAGCAGGGCGACGGCGACGATCGAGGCGGCCAACGATGCTCTTTTCCAGCCGATCATGACATGATCCTTCAGATGATTTGGGGCGACGGGACTACGACCGTGGGAATTGGGATACCGTAGCCAATAGTCTAGCAATTATACCATCTTGAGGCCACGCGGGAGAGTCTGCTTCGCCGCCAGCGGCTCAGTCGGACTTCCCTGAAACGGTCGAATCGGCCTTTTTCCGCGGGCTGGAGGGACGCAGCGGACGCACGCCGCCGGTGGGAAACTGGATGCTGGCACGCCGAACGGCGCCGGGGTCGATCTTGGTGAGCTGCTCGATGTGCCGCTTCGCTTCCGGCAGCGGGCAGGCCTGCAAGTACCGCACGACCGGCACCCGCACCCACTTGCTCTCGTTGTCCGCCTGCTTGAACAGCTTGACCAACTGGTCCATCACCGACCAATCCTTCCAGCGGGCCAAATCGGGAATGACCAGATCGGCCAGTAGCGGCCGGTCGAGCATGTATCGCAGGCCGACCATCAGCCGCTCGCGAGCGATCACGTCGCACTCTTCGCCGTGGAACCGTAGGGCCTGAATCGCCGCGTAGGTTTCCGTGTATTCGACCTGCTTGCCGCCGTATTTGCTGCTCTTGAGGAATCGCTCCTCGATGAGCGGCAGCCCCGCCTCGCCGGTGAGGCGCAGATAACAGGCCAACAGCGCGTCGAGCCCGCGCTTTTGTTTTGCGTCGTCGGACTTGATGAGCGATTCCAGCAGCGGCAAATCGTCCTTGTCGCCACAGACGCCCAACATTGTAAAATACAGTCGCCGCCGCGAAGTGGTCGTCTGCGGGTCCTTGATCCAGGCGACCAACTCGTCGTGCCGCATGTGGTCCTTCAGGTCGACAACCTCTTCGTAGGGCGCCTTGGCGAATTCGGCAAAGGCATCTTCGGCGAGTGTGGACTGTTTGTTGCGCAGGTGCTGCTGGAAGAACGCTAGGCGACGCGCTCCGCGCTCGGGCAGCTTTGCTACGGCGTTGACGTATTGCGGGCCGCCCTCGCCAATCGCCAGCGGCGGCTGCCACACAAGTTCTTTTGAATCGACGCCGCCCATGGCCAAGAATAACTCGCCCGGTGAAGCCTCATCGAGATAGATCGCCCGTAGTTGTCGCTGTCCGACGACGAGTTTTTTACCCTTGAGGACACGCACAATCTGGAAGGTCGATTTGCCCTTCTCGATGGCCTCGCCCAGCGCGTCGCCGGTCCGCACGGCGGGTTGCTCGACGGTGCGTTTTTCAACGAGCTTTGCTATCAGCACGATCTTGGCCGACTTCATTTGCGCGGCCAGCGTGACGCCCACCTTGGGACAAAACGGGCAAGCCCGCGCCGAGCCGGGAAGCAGCGCGGCGATGAGAATCGCCACAATCAGCAGCCGTCGTACGATAGACATGGTCATAGGAACGACCGATTGAAGCACGATATCTTTTAACTAGCCCAGGCATTTATGCCTGGGACCCGAACTGTCCGCAAAGCCCCTGTAGGTCGCGGCTTGCCGCGACGCAGACCGCCTGGCTTCGTCGCGGCAAGCCGCGACCTACGGGCTAAGTCAACCAAGAAATACGTTCTGTCTCCAATCCGCAGGCGTAAACGCCTGGGTTAATTAAAAGACTGGGGCTTCGCTGCGCTCAGCCGCCAGCCACCCATCATTGTACGAAATCTTCCCGCGTTCTGTTCATCATCCGCGTCATCACATATTCGCCGTGAGCGATTTGGCCACGTCGGTGCGGTAGGCCGACAGGGCCGGCAAAAAGCCGACCAGCGTGGCCAGTACAATCAGGGCCGGTATCAAGATTAGCTCATAGGAATGTATCGGAACGGTTAGCTTACCGAGTATCAGGTCGGGGGCGGGGGCCAATTTGAAGGGACCAATCCAGACGCCCGTATTCGCCTCGATCCAAGGGCTGACCCCCCAGATGAGACTGTGCCCCAAAATCCAGCCGACCAGTCCGCCGGCGAGCGAAAGCATGATCGATTCGGCCAGCACGACCCACATCACGGTCGACCGGCCGGCGCCGAGAGCCCGCATCACGGCGATTTCGTGCCGGCGGTCCGACATCGAATTGTAGATGCTGACCAGAATGCCGACGCCCGAGACGATGACGATCATAATCGTCAAGCCGAGCAGCACCAAATGGAACGGCCCCACGAACAGGTTGAACATCTCGGTAATCACACGGACCGGAAAAACCGCCTGGGCGACCTGTCCTTCATTGATTTGGTTTTGCATTCCGAGCGCCAAAACGTCTTCTTTTGTCCGCACTAAAATGGCGGTTACCTCACGCTGGTTTTCCGGCAGCGGCTCCCGCATACGCCACGATGACCCGCTGTGATTATGATCGTGATCGTGATCGTGATCGTGATTATGTCCGGCGTGCGGGTCGGCTTTCGTTTTAGTTTTTGATTTTTTCGCCGCCCTGTTGTCGATCAACGCTTGATGCGCGTCGACGAGATCGCGATGATCCTTGAGGAGCGCGGCGTACTCGTCCGCTTGGTCCTTGCCGACTTTCGTGGCGTCGAGCGACAACTGGGCCTGCCGCATCAACCGATGCTCTAGTTTCCAGTCGTCGTCCCGGGCCAATTCACCACCGGCGAACAGCAGGGCCTGATGCGCGGCGATCACCGACTTCAAGCCCCTCGACGGCTCCTTCTCTTCGATCGCCGATCGCTCTGTTTCGAGAATCTCGTAATGCCGCTCGATCAGCTTCCGGTACGATGTATTGAAATCCTCGTGCTCATCGACCGGCTTGCGGTGGTCGGGCATTAGGAAAAAGCCTTCCATGTTGATAAACACGGCCCGATCGCTTGGGGTGCCGGTTCGTTCGAGTACGCCGACCACCATGAAGGCGTCGTGCTCGTGTCCGTCGATTCCGTGCGACGGATTGATTTCGTCGCCCACGCGCTTGCCGCTGGTGCGTGCGACTTCCGACCCGAGGACCGCCTCGTAAAAACCGTTTCCGCGGAGTTTCTCGCCGTTGTGCTCGAAGACTTTATTCTCGTACTCGAAGTTTCGACCCTCGGCAAATTCAAAATGGACCACGCCCGGATCATCGTCGAAGTTTTCCAACATGGCCGTCGTGGTGGCCACCACACGATAATCGCCGTAAAAATCGCCCAGGCAAATCGGCACCGCCTTGCCGACCAAATGTCCGAACTCTCCGCCGGGCAGAAACTCCTTGTAGAACGAATATGGAATGTTCTCGACCGGCTTGCTGACCAGAAAAACCGTGCTCAGCACCAGTTGCTCGCGCCCGCCCTTGGCCCCGACCACCAGATGGTAGCCGACGCTCTTGCCGCCTTCTTCAAACGACTGGCTGATGACGCCCTTAATGACCATCACGGCCACCACCATCGCCACGCCCAGGGCCATGGAAAACCCCGTCAGCGACGAGGCCAGCGCTCGCTGTTGAATGCTTCGCCAGGCGATTTTCCAGAGGCTCATGTTACGGCCACCGCTCGGTTGAACTCTTCCAGGTGGTCCACGCGGTCGAACTGCTCGGCCACTTCCGCCGTGTGCGTAACCAGCACCAAGGCGACGTCTTCTTCCGCGCAGGTTTGACGAATCACGTCGACGATCTGCTGTTGATGGCCGGCGTCGACGTTGGCCGTCGGCTCATCGGCCAGCACCAGCTTGGGCTTGTTGGCCAGCGCCCGGGCCACCGCCACACGCTGCTGCTCGCCGACCGATAACTGAGCGGGCTTGTGCGACATGCGGTGCGACAATCCGACCCGATCCAGGAGGTTTTTCGCCCGTGCCGGATCGGCTCGCCCGCGCGAGAAGGTCATTCCCAAGAGCACATTTTCCAGCGCCGAATAGGCCGGCAGCAGGTTAAACGTCTGAAAAACATAGCCGATTTTGTCAGCCCGAAATCGGTCGCGCGCCACCTCCGACAACCGGCCCACGTCGATGCCGTCGATCACAATCTTTCCCGCGTCGGCCGACGTGATGCCGGCGATGACATACAGCAAGGTTGACTTTCCGCTGCCGCTCCGTCCGATCAACACCATCTGCTCGCCGGCCGCGACGCGGAAGCTGGCGATGTCCAAAATCGGCAATCGCCCGCCGCCAGGTTCGATGTACGACTTTTGGACATTCGAGAGAGCGAGCATGGTGATGGTCAAAAAGGCAGCCAGCGGTGGCAGTTGATGGCGGTAATCGGCTCAAGCCGTTAAATCATAACAGGTTAGCGCCGCGACACAAAGGCGGACACGAATCACCGCAGCGAGCGATCTGCACCAAAGCAATACGTGACATGCGGGCGATTGGTTCGGGCGTCAAGAAGCTGAACGGCTCGTCGCGGAAAGTCCACCGAGTTCAGATCCTGCTGAAGGCGGACGCGGATGGTCGGGCTTAGACCGATGCGTCGGCGTGTGGTCCGAGAAAACCACCGCCAAACAATGGATGGATGGTACGAATGGCTATGCCCGTCGCCGGCGGCGCGACGTGAGCAGCATTCCCAACAGCCCGAGCATCGCCAGCAGCAACGACGTCGGCTCCGGCACGGCTTCGGCGCCCAGCGCCGCTTCGGGCGCGCCGGCCGGCCCGGGGCCGGTCCAGGCGGCTAGCAGCACGGTCAGATCTTCGAAGTTGACGACGGTCGTGAGGGGATCGACCAGATTGCCCCCGTCGGCCCCAACGTCCTTGTTCCAGTTGGCCAGCAGCACCGTCAGATCCTCGAAGTCGACAAAGCCGTTGTCGGTAATATCGCCGAGCAGCGAGGCGAGGACGATTCCCTGGGCGGAAACCCCGCCGAGACTTTTCATGGTGTCGTCGTCCAACGCCGAATTGGCGAAGAAATAGGCTCCCAGATAAACCTCGTTGCTGTAGTTTCCGCTGGTGTCACCCTCTCCCTGGACGATCAAATCGAACCCGTCATGGTCCTCGGTATAGAGCGAGAAACGGCCGTCGATGCTGGCCTGGTTGGCTCGATCAAAGACCTTTTCTCCGTCGACGTAATATCGAACGAAGTTATCGTCCCCGTCCAACACAATGCCGATGCGGTGCCACGTGCTGGGCGAGATCACGGCATCGTCCGTGTAACCGAGAGCCCCGATGCCCAATCGGCCGGCCGGATCGACGTACCAGTCCGCATCGTTGGCGTGGCCGGAGTTGGTATTGAACATGGCCGACCAGGAAGCGAGATCGGGAATGAACACGTCGAATACCATGGTGTATTCGTTGACGAATCCGCCGCCGGCGTTTCCGACCACGCCCGTGTAGTCGACGCCATAACCGCCGGCGCCTCCGTCCGGGAAGGGAGTGTGGTGCAGGAAGTTGCCCGGTCCGTCGGGCATGTCCGCAACATTGGGATTGGTTGAAGTATTGCCGAACGTGGTCACCGTTCGAGCGCCGTCGTTGAAATACGACATCACGGCCGTGCCGCCGACTTGCCGGTCGATCGACAGATCGCCGCCGTCGAAGTTCCAATGAAACTCGACGGGCATCGGCGGCGGAAGCGGTTCGGGCTTGGGCGGTTCGGGAATCGCATAGGGTAGCGAGAACGTGCTGACCACGGCGCGATGATCGGAGGGAAAAACGCCCGCGGCAGCGATGTCGACGTCGCGCCCGCCCGCCTCGCCGACCAGTTGCGAGGCGATCGGCGTGAGGTCCGCTCCGGCGTAGTACACGCGATCGATGCGGTCGTGGATTTCGCCGGCCTCCGGTCTGGGCGTCCAGGTGTCGCCGGGTCGGGCGACCGGATCGGGATGAATCTGACGGTAGGAATCGGTCAGCCCGGCGGAAACAACGGCCGTGGAGGTCGGCCAGGCGACTTTGATGGGATGCAGCGCGGCGTCGGCGGCCGGCTGGGTCCAATCCAAATGCGACGGCTCGTTGAAATCGCCGACCAAAAACGCCGGCGACGTTGTTGCGAGCGGCGCCGACATCTGCGACAGCACGCCCGCAATGCGATTGCCCCGGGTCGCCCGCGCACCGGCAATCGCTTGGGCTTCGGTGGAAATCAGCCCGTCGCGCAAGTCGTAGGGCTGATACGGAAAGGCTGCCAAGTGGACGTCAAATAGATAGGCCGCATGTCCGTCGCCCAGGTCGAGCCCGACGCCGTCGTCAAACGATTCGGTGATGGGAAAGCGGCTGAGGACGGCGGTGCTGGAACCGAGCGCGTGATAATAAAACTCCAACTCGCCGGCGAGCAACCGGGCGGCGCCGTTTTGCTCCTGTAGGCCGATGATGTCGGCGCCGGTCGCCTGAATCAACTCGACCTGTCGGTTGAGCTCATCCGCCTCGTTCAGCCCTACCCAGATGTTGTACGACATCACGCGCAGCTCATCCGCCCGTACGACGGCGCTCGACCACGCCGCTATGAACAGTAACGCTAGAAATGGCCGTCGAACGCCGCGCGCAGCGAGCGCCGGAAAACCGAATCGAAGGTGATCGGACACGTTTACCTCCCCGTATGTTGTCTTGAGAAACGGATTGTACGTCCGTGCGAGACACGCCGCTGCTGAAAACTAACGATAACCGAACTCATCGAGATACGTGTCCAAGAATTCCAAATGCGGCGCCAGGTGACGTTCGTAGTTCTTCCAGCGACCGACCGCTCTGGTGTGAACGGGCTCGGTTACCGCCTCGTACGTTGGTGAGCGAACCAGCTTCTGCCGTGCGCGACGGTGGAATTGCAGCACACCTGCGTCCCACGGCAGGCCCAGGAATCCCAACAATCGGCGGGCCTGAGCCTCAAGATCCTTCACTGTATCCTCATAGCGCAGTTCAATCCAGTCGGCCTTGGCATGTTCGCGCGCCACGAGCCAGTGGCGCATCACGTGGGCATACTTGCGAGCGGTTTCTTCGAGCGACAAGTAGTTGACGCTAATCGAATTGAGAGGCAGTTTCTGCATGAAACAACTCAGCACAACGTCCCGTGGATCCCGCAGAGCAAACAGGATCTTCATTTCTGGAAACACACAATTGACCAACGGCACCAGGTACGTCAACTCAGGGTTCTTGTCCATCAAGATCCGCTCACCGATCGGTTCACCTAGCATGGCTTCCGTCCGCGACCAATAGTCCTGTCGCGCCTTGGCAAGCCGCCGCTGGGGTGTCCGATTCAGCATGGTCAGGATCGTGGTTGTCGCCGGGTGATGCACGCCCAGGGCAACGAACACCCAATCGCTGAAGGTCGTAAATTCATCGGCGCTGATCAGACCGGGATGGCTGTCAAGCACTTGTTCTATCAGGGTCGTGCCGCTCCTGGGATGTCCCGTCAGGAGCGCCAGCCGCAAGGCATCGCTGGCCGGGCCCTGTTGGTCCCAGCGCTCGAAATGTTCTTTCGTGATGTCTTCGAGCATGCGATCGATACGATCGCGAACGCCTTTCCATTGTTGCAGCGCCTCGCCCGCGTGAGGTCGCAGGATATTCTTGGCGCGCTGCACCGCGTCGATCGCCGCGTCGTAATCCTGCTGGGCATCGAGAAGTTGCCCCAATTCGTACCAGGCGTCGGACTCGACTTGAAACGAATGGCATTTTTGATCCAGCAGGGCACGCAACTGCGAGATCGCTGCGGAGCGCTCGCCGTCACGACGCGCCAAAATCGCCCATTGCAATCGACCTTCTTCGTGGTCGGGTTGCAGCGCCAGTGCGCGATTTAGCGCTTCGCGGGCATCGTCGAGTCGATGATGCCGTTCGTGATAACGGGACAGGGTCACTAGCGCGGCTGGTGCGTCGCGCGCGTTCGGATCCAGCTTCAGGATCTGGCGAAAGCAAGCGGCGGCCTCATCCTGTCGATTGATCATCCAGAATGTTTCGCCCGCCATGTATTGAATTCGGGCCTGCTTTGGATCTGACTTCAGCGCGCGCTCGATGTAGTCGTGCGCTTGGTCGAAATCCTGGCGGAGACCATAGGCACGTGCGATGTCGACCATCAGTTCGGCATTGCCGGGATCGAGGCGCGACGCTCTTTTGTAGAGATCGACCGCACGCTCGTATCTGGCTTGCTTCCAGGCACGCTGGGCAGCCATCACCAGCGATCGTGATTCCTGTAAGTTGATCCGCTTCGATCGACGATAATCGTAGCTGCTGCGATGGTCTCGCTTGCGTTTCTTCTTCGACATGACGTCATTGTACCGAAGCAGCGCGGTAGCAGAAACACAAGATGACGCTGACGTGCGAACTCGGCTTTGTTTTCAGCCCAGGCTTAGTCCGGACTATTCACTAGCCCGACGCGCAAGCGAGGGACAGCCCGCTATTTCCCTCGCTTGCGCGTCGGGCTGGTGTGTACTCGGATTTGCGCGGTGTTCTAGGCGAGATGGCATCTTCGCCGCCGCCGCCAACCTGGGAAAATCAGCGTGCCCATCGTTCCGAAGCCCAACAACAGCAGGCTGCTCGGCTCGGGAATCACCACATCATCCGCGACGCTGACATCATCGACCGCCTCATCGTCGGCTCCCCACATGGCGATGCCGATCGGGTGGCCGTCTTCTGCGGCGGTCGCGGTATAGGAAAGGGTGAGCAGTCCCCAAGTCCCTCCGCTCGCCTCCCAACTGCTGCTGGAGCCGTCACCGATCAACCAGCCGTCATTGGTTCCGGATTTGGCCCCGCCTCCCGTCCCGCCGAAACTGTCGGCCGTTCCGTCACTCAGATATCGCCCCCGAGCCAAATCGTTTCCCTCGGTGAACGGGCCGGGGATGGTGTTGCCGTCGAAAATGTAGAGCCAGTGACGGTCTGAATTCCCGGCGGAATCGGTGTCCCCCGATCCGTAGATCGAAACCGTGTAGGTAACCCCGGAAACAAAAGTGTCGGCAAGAATTTGCGAGGTGTAGCCGCCGTTGAAACCGTGCAACGCGACATCGCCCGTGCGTGGCGTCGGGCGCTTGTCGCTGGTTTGGGTGGTATACGCCGTGTTGTAAAACCAACGGTTATTCGCGTCATTGTTGTTCGTCCAGCCGGGCGTACTCGCGTACGAATACTGGCCGCAACAAGCCACCGCCGCCCCGAAACTCGGCTCGACAACCGTGAGGGTGGCTGCGTCGGCTTGAGCGGAGTGGATACACAGCCCGAGAAACGCCAAGCAGGCAAATTTGAATTTACGGATGCGCATTGGAAGGCCTCCCGGGACTAAGCAGTCAGTAAGTGAGTCATGAAGCGGGTATCTCGGAGTCTAGTTTCGATGCCCGCCATTACGCGGCGGGAAGCGGTAGATCGATGGTTCCGGTCGCACCAACAAATTCAGGATGCGAAAGGGTGCGACCGGAACCTCTGCGTATAAATGCCGATTCCGGGCATTTCAACAAAATTCGGGAAGAATTCTTGGCGATGAAGATCGATGCTCGCTTGAAGGAGGAGCCCGAATTGAAAGCAACCGGCACTCGTGTTGCCGCAAGGTGTTGTATGGCCGGGACTTGCGCACAACGTGCCGACGCTTCATCCGCTCCGAAGCAACGCGGTTCGATTCAACGCTATGCCCGTCGTCGCCGACGGGACGTGACCAGCACTCCCAACAGTCCAAGCATTGCGAGGATTGCTGTTGTCGGCTCTGGCACAGCTTCGCCGACACCCAGCGCCGCTTCGGGCGAGCCGGCCGGTCCGGGTCCGGTCCAGGCGGCGAGCAGCACGGTCAGGTCGGCGAAGTTGACCACGGTCGTGAGGGAATCGACCAGATTGCCCCCGTCGGCCCCGATGTCCTTGTTCCAGTTGGCCAGCAGCACGGCCAAATCCTCGAAGTCGACGAATCCGTTTCCGGTCAAGTCGGTGAACGGTCCGCTGCCCGTTCCGTAACCAAAGTTGGCGTCCAGGAATTGTTGTTCATCACCCAGTTAACCCTGGGATTGGCCGTGGACGTAGATATTCCCGTAGCTGCCGTTGCTGACGAGAGAGCCGTTCGAGTAACCGGTCGTCCAAACCTTGCCGGCCGCGGCGGTCGCCCCGGGAAAATCAAACCTTGTCAGCCCGGATTGATAGACGTTGTCGTTCCCGTCCACCGCCGCATTCGATCCATCGTGTTGATTTGAAAAAGGATGGATCGTGTCGATTGCGTCGAGCGTGGCCACCCCTACAGCAAACTCTCCAGCAGCAGCCGCAGTTTGCGCATCTCGCCGGTGTGATCAACACCCTCGACCGGTTTCAGATGAACTGACAGGGCTCGGCTGTACTTGTGCTTGCAGAGCAGGGTGACGAGCCGGCCGTATTCGATGTCGCCCTGGCCGACACGAACCTGGAATTCGTCCTTTTTTGTGTCGCGCAGGTGGACGTGAGAGGTGTACTTGAGCAGCGACTCGTACGATCCGCCCGCCTTCTCGCCATACGCCAAATGGCTGGGGTCGAGCGCCAGGGCCAGCCCCTTGACGTTTTCGCAGAGCACACCGACCGTATCGGGATCGCCCGAGACGCGGCCGTACTCGGTCTTGAGCCCCACGACCACGCCTTCGATCGAGGCCAGCGAGACGAGCTTTCGAAGCCGTTCGACTTCTTCGTTGAAGGGCGTACCCAAATCGGTGCTGGGGATGGCGAGACAGACCACCTTGGTCGCCTTGGCCAATCGGCAGACCGCCGCGAATTGCTCGTAATAGGCCTCGCCGGTCGCCGTGACGTCGACGCTGTAGGCCACCGGGGTCAGCCGCAGCGTATGCCGACAGAGGTCGACGGCCCGATCGAAGTCAGCTAGCACTTCCGAAGGCTTGAGGTGCTTGCCGTCTTCGTGGATATCGATCTCCACGCGGGAATACTCCAGATCGACCAGCCGTTGCAGGGCGGCGTCGAGCGGTAAGTCGGGAAAACATTCGGTCGAAGCGGCAACGAACACTCAAGACTCCTTCATGAGAGGGGGGCAACAGTATCAAATAAATCGACGGTACGCTCCCCCGGCCAAGCGACCCTCTGGCAACACCGCTCCGGGCAACAACCTCGGGCGTTGCAGGGAGCCTAACCTACAATACAATAGCGCCATAGGGCAAATCAGCCGCAATAGCATCTCGCAAGATGTTCCAACCGCGATCATAAGGAAATCGACATGGAATCCAACATCCCCGATGTTCCAGGCCCCAGTGTTCAAGGCAATTTTCCGACCCAGGGGACGGTTGTCGTTGCCCAGCCCGTGCGGCGGCGCCCGGTGTGGCTGTTTTTTGTCTTCGGGGGCCTGCTGTGCATGTTGGCGGTTTCGATGCTGATGAATCTCGTTTTCATGGCCAGCAGCAGTGCCTCGGCCATGAGCGGGGCGAACCGCCTTGACGAGAAGGTGGTCTCGCACCGCGGCGAGGAGAATCTCGGCGCCGGCGCCAAAATTGCCATCATCACCATCGACGGCGCGATCCTCCGTAGCGAGGGACACGTAAAACACCAGATTGACCGCGCGCGTGAGGATGAAGACGTTAAAGCCATCGTACTGCGGATCAATTCTCCCGGCGGAACGGTCACGGCCAGCGATTATCTGTATCACCACCTGGTCGAATTGCGCAAGGAGAGAAACATTCCGATCGTCGTCAGCATGGGCGGTATCTGCGCCAGCGGCGGCTACTACATCGCCATGGCCGTGGGCGATCGCGAGAAAGTGATCTTCGCCGAACCGACCACCTGGACCGGTTCGATCGGCGTGATCATTCCCCATTATAACTTCTCCGGCCTGATGAAGGAGTATGGCATCGAAGATGATTCCATCTCCAGTCATCCACTCAAAGAGACCGGCAGCGCGACGAAGGAAATGAGCCCCGAGCAACGCGCGATTCTCCAAGAGCTTGTCCAGCTCAGCTTCGAGGGTTTTAAGGACATCGTCAAGCAGGGCCGACCGGAGCTTGATGACCAGACGAAGGACGAGGACGGCTTAACCGATCTGGACAAAGTAGCCACCGGCCAGGTGTTCACCGCCGCGCAGGCCGAACAGCGGGGATTGGTCGACGAAATCGGATTTATCGAGAAGGCCATCGACCGAGCGATTGAGCTGGCCGGACTGGATGCCGACGAGGTTCAAGTCGTGCGTTACGAACGACCGCCCAGTCTGCTGGGCAGCTTGTTGGGCGCCGAAGCGCGGGGCAAACAACCCGACCTTACCGCACTTCTCGAACTGACGACCCCGCGAGCCTATTACCTGTACTCGGTCGCACCCGCGCTGGTAAGCAGCGGCGGGCAGTGATGCGCGTGGAGGGCCGTCGGCATGCCACTTGCTTTGAGCGGCAAGGCGCTAGCCGCCGGTGAATCTACGTTACGTCTTTCCGCACAATACCCGCGGCTAGCGCCTTGCGGCTCACCTTAAAAGCGGCCTTCGTCCGGTCCGCGTCGCCCGGGAGGACCGTCGTTGGGTGGCCCGCGTTGATCGGGCCGCCGATCACCCGGCGGTCCGGGGCCTCGACGACCGCCGCCACGACGCGATCTGGACTTTTTCTTGACGTACAGCCGCATCAACTCGCGGTTGATGGCCTCCTTGCCTTGGTGTCGGGTCACTTCGCGCCGTTCTTCATCGTTCAATCCGTTTTCGAAAAACGCATCGAGTTTATCCTGACTAATCGACGGCCGGGATCCCCAAGGCAACCTGCCGTAGCGGCGCGGATCGTGGCGCCCATGCGGCGGCCGACCGCCGAAGCGCGGCAGCGAGGCCACGACCAGTCGGTGGACCAATTCTCGCTTGGCGAGCGGGTCGCGCTCTTCGTCGAACAATTTCTGTGCTTTCGGGGGCAGGAGTTTCTTGAACTGTTCGATGTCTTGATCCGCCAGGGGTAGCCGTTTTTCCGGGCCTACAGAGCGCTTCCACAGGGGAAACAGCATCATGTGAAAGTATGGCGAGTTCTTGTACTGCAACATCTTTCGGCGCGTTTCGACGGGCAAATCGTCCAGCAATTCTTGCTGGTGCGTCTTGAAGTAAGCAGCAAGCCACTTATAAACGCGTTCTCGTTCCTCTCTGGAAAAAGCCACTCCCCGCGTCGCTTTCTCGATCCTCTCCTTGGTCTCTTGGTCAAACTGCTGCTCCATCAATTCTTTGATTCGTTTGACGCGCTGCGGTCCCTGCAGACCGCGAAGCTCGTCTCGCTCCAGCGCCGTGAGCGTGGTAAGCCACGTGCGGTAGTGCTCCATGACGGCCATCAGTCGCTGAGATTTCGGATCGCTGGCGATTCGCTTTTGCACCTTGCGAAGTCGTTGCTGTTTTTCCTCGTCGAATTTGTCGAAGCGCTCCTTCTTGCGGCGCAGCTCTTCTTTTTCCGCCGGCGACATAGCGGCAATTCTCGTCTTCCGCTCGGCCAGCGTCTCTTCTGCCCGCGCGACCGTGGGCCCCAGCAGCAGCGGCCCTAACAACAGCGCCGCGAGCAGCACCGCCGATTCAGCAGCCGAAACGCCTGGCCAACGTCTAATTCGATTCTGTCGTCTCATCATCTTCCAGCTCGATTTCCTCAGCCTCGGATACCGGAACGTCGGGAAACAGCCCCGCCTCGTAGATCAGCCGCAGGCTCTCGATGTCGCCGATCTGCTGATATGCGTCGAGGTGCTCCAGCACCGGTAAATCCTCGGCCAACTCGTCGTTGTCGTTGGGCAGCATGAGCCACGCCGCCGCAAATCCCACCGCCGCCGCGGCCAGCAGTCCGCCTGAGCCCAACAGCCACTGCCGCCGCCGACGAGCGGGCCATTTCGACTTCTGCTGCTGAAGCTCCTCTTCGGCATTCACCGCCACCATCTCGACCGTGGTTGCGGCAAACGACTCGCCGACCGTAACGCGCGGCAGGCATTCCAGCAAATCCCACGCTTTTTGTAGATGCTGCATCTCCAGTCGATACGCTTCGTCGCGGCCAAGCCTCTCTTCCACCGCCCGATGCGCATCGGCATCGAGTTCGCCGTCGAGATAAGCGACCAGTTCCGTCGCGGTCTCGCTCGGCGCTTCTTCGGGTGCTGGCTGGGATGGGTTCATGGTATTGGTGGAAAGCTATTCCTCATCGACCGATATCCGGCCGCTCGCCATTTTCCAAATAAGGCCTAATAACCTCTTTAATGTTCTCTCTCGCCCGAGCCAACAGAGATTTTACGGCCTGGGGACTAATCTGCATGACTTCGGCGACGTCGGCATAACACATGTCCTCGAACTTGTTAAGCAGCACGGCCATCCGCTGGCGCTCGTTCAGCACACCCAACGCCTCGCGCACCATTTCCTGCATCTCGGACCGCGCGACTTGTCGCGCCGGCATCAGTCCGCTGGCCGCCTGGGCCATCATCTCCAACGGATTGGCCGCCGCCGCGCCGCTTTCGGTGGCCACGAGATTCACTTCGCGCCGCCGAGACTTGCTCCGCAGCGCGTTACGGGCCACGTTGTTGGCGATGGTAAACAACCACGTCGAAAACTTCGCGCCGGGAACATATCGTTTGCGGGCACGATAAACTCGCAGAAATACTTCCTGGGCCAGATCCTCGGCCAGATCGTAGCTGCCGATCAGGTGGGTGAGCACCATCACCAGCCGATTCTGGTAACGTAGCATCAACTCCTCGAAGGCCGCGGCACTGTCGTCGCGCACCTCAAGCATCAGCCGGACGTCGGGGTCCCGCTGGGTATAGCGCAAGGCAGTGGAGTCGCTGATGGCCAAATTCAACCTCTTCGCCCGATCTCGTTTCGTGGGGATTTCGCCGCCGGACGGCTACCGTCATGATAAGCCGAAACGGCCATGGGCGAAACCGGCAAGCGGCAGCCCCATGATAGCATCCGGGGGGTCTCCCTGAGATTATAAACCCCGCCGGGGAGCCGAGGTTTCTCGGGGCCACCAGCCACCCATTTATCCGCCGCCCAGCAGCTCTCGGACGAACTGCTGATAATCTTCGGCCCCGTGCGACTTGGGGGAGTAGTCGAAGATCGACTGGCCGAAACTGGGGGCCTCGGCCAGGCGAATGTTGCGGCGAATCCGCGTCTGAAACACATGCGTCTGAGACCAGGGGCTTTGCTGGCCGCGGGCCTGCTCGAAAAACGCATCGACGTCGCGGCTCACCTCCGTCGCCAGCCGGGTCGCAGAGTCATACATGCAAAACATCACGCCGCTCAAACGCAGCTTCGGGTTGAGCCGCCGCGAGACCAAATCGATCGTCTCCAGCAGCTTGCTCAACCCATGCAGGGCGAGAAAATGCGGCTGCAATGGCAGAAACACCTCATCGACCGCGGCCAGGGCATTAAGCGTGAGGATTCCCAGCGACGGGGGACAGTCGATGATGATGTAGTCGAACCGCCCGGCCACTTCGACCAGCCGATCGCGAAGGATCAGCTCCCGGCCGACCTCGCCGGCCAATTCGACTTCGGCCGCGGCCAAATCAAGATGCGAGGGGACGACCCAAAAGTGTTCGTTGAGCTGCTGGCAGGCATCGGCGAGACTCGCCTTGCGGACCAGCACGTCGTAGATCGAAAGCGCATCTTGCTCCGCCGAAGCCCCGACGTGCAGCGTGGCGTGCGCCTGAGGGTCGAGATCGATCAGGCAGACGCTCTGGCCGGTGGCCGCCAGCGCGGCGCTGATGTTGACCGCCGAAGTCGTTTTGCCGACGCCGCCCTTCTGGTTGATCATCGCGATGCTGCGCATGGGGAATCCTTTCCGCGGTGCCAGTGCGTCGTCAAGACTAATAATTGGGGTGGTACATACCAGCCGCGGGGCGCTAGCCCCCGGTTCTCGCCATGACCTGCACCAACCAGGGGCTAACGCCCCGCGGCTAATCCCGAGATCAAGGCTTGACGCGGCACTAGGAGCGGCGATTATATACTGCGGATCGCCGGGGCAGCTAGACGGAATATCACGACCGGTAGCTGGATTCGCAAGAATTCAGATCGACGCCCGCTCGTCTGAATTCTTGCGAATTCAGCTACGGAAACTGCTCACCAAAAAACTCCTTCAGGCCCTCGGTCGTGCTTTCGATCAAGGTGGCTTGCTGGCCGTTTTCAAGTTGTCGTACCAGGCGGCAGTTCAGGGCGAAGAGCAGCGTCACCTGGCCCTCGTCGTCGGCGAACCGCAACGCATAATCCCACAAAGGCTGGCAATCCGACGGCGCAACGTCCCAATCGTAGCTGGCGTCCATCCGCAGCGCGTGTCGGACGTTGCTGATGCCGGGGGCCTTGTCTTTGTCGCTCGTATCCTTCCGTGCCAAGACGAACAGACGGGCGCCGTCAATTTGGATTGTCTCCAGCGGTTCGCCGGCCCCTTTGCTTCCCAGCCGCAGGGCTTCAATCCGCGGAGCCCGAGCGATGAGGACCGTCGCCGGCGTTCCCCAGCGCTGCTGCGTGCGGTGAGTTTGCTGGTAGCTGAACCATTGGGCCGCCCCCGCCGCGACCGCCGCCAGGCCGAAGATGAACAGAATCGTGAGCTTGCCGCGGATCGGTTTAGATGGTTCGGAGCTTGTCATTGTCGTGGTGATTATACCATCGGGCCTCTTTTGGCCCAGGCACGATGCCGATATATTGCACGAGCGGGTTCCGCTTGCCGAGCGGAATCTTGAATCGTGGCACCGGCGTCCCGCCGGTGAACCACAGGCGGGACGCCGGTGCCACAAGTTCCGCCCGGCAGGCGGGATATACGAACCCCGAGGAATCTCATGGCCGATCCGTTTGATCCATATCGCGAAGCGCTGGTGATGGAGACCGAGACCGTTTGGCCGGTGGAGTATGACGATTGGGAGCTCGCCGAGCAGCAGCGAGTGGCCGAGCAACTGCACACCGATCCCGAGCGGGCGGCCGAGTTGACCTATGTCCGCACCCACACCGGATTCTGTCGTCAGATTACCGTTACGCCCGAAGATCTCGAACGACTCGGCGCCGGCTGAGTGGGGGGCGCGCAAGAGGAGGCTGTGCCGTCTTGCCATTCAAATCCGAAGCACGAAATCCTAAACAAATTCGAAGCACGAATGTAAAAAACTTCCGAACGTCCGGAGTTTCTGACATTTGGGATTCGGATTTTTGATTTGTTTCGGATTTCGGATTTCGGATTTTCGACCTAGTGAAACTGTTTGACCTTGTCAACGCAAGCCCTCAGGTTCCCCGCACGTGGCTGACTCCTCCCAAATCGTTTCGGTGCCTTTGGCTGAACGCGGCTACGATGTTCTCGTCGGCACGCGGAACCTGGGTGAAGCCGGCGATTTTCTCTGCCAGCGGGCCGACGTTTCTCACGCGGTCGTAATTACCGACCAAAACGTCGAAGAGCCGCACGCCGTGTGCGTCGTCGAATCGCTGGCCGAGGCCGATCTGCAGGTCGATCTGCTCGTCGTCGATGCCGGCGAAACCAGCAAGTCGATCGACATGGTCGATGGGCTGTGGCAGCAATTGCTCGAGCTGGGCGTCGATCGCAAGGCGGTGGTCGTGGCCGTCGGCGGCGGCGTGATCGGCGATTTGGCCGGCTTTGTGGCGTCGACTTACGGCCGCGGAATCTCGCTGATGCAGGTGCCGACCACGCTGCTGGCGCAGGTCGACAGCTCGGTCGGCGGCAAGGTCGGCATCAATCTGCCCGGCGCCAAGAACATGGTCGGCGCGTTCTGGCAGCCCGTCGGCGTGCTGATCGACACGGCGGTGCTCGATACTCTGCCGCAGCGAGAGTATCGCTCCGGATTGGCCGAAGTCGTTAAATACGGCGTGATTCTTGACGCCGAATTCTTCGAGTATCTGGAAGCGAACATCGCGGGCCTAAACGACCGCGACGCGAAAGTGCTGCGTCACGTCGTCACCCGTTGTTGTGAAATGAAGGCCGAAGTCGTCGGGCAAGACGAGCGCGATCAAACCGGGCAGCGGGCCGTGCTCAACTACGGCCACACGTTTTGCCACGCCATCGAGACGGTCTGCGGTTACGGAAAATATCTACACGGCGAAGCGGTCGCCATCGGCATGATCTGCGCCTCGCGGCTGGCCGAACGACTCGGCCGCATTGACGCCGCCTTGACGGCCCGCCAACGCGATCTGCTCACGTCGCTTCAGTTACCCGTCGAGGTGCCCGAAGTCGACCACGATGCCCTGCTAGAAGCGATGACTCGCGACAAAAAAGTTGAGCACGGCCGCCTGTTTTTCGTTTTGCCCAGCCGCCTCGGACACGTCGAACTCGTCGGCGATGCCAGCCTCGATGATGCCCGTGCGGCGCTGGAAAATAAGTGACGTTACCACGTGGCCACAGGCAGGCTTGTTATGCGACGGGGCGGCCGAAATACAATTTTCTGGTATCGCCTTCCGGCGAGCGGCGGCCGTGAGGCTGCCGGTAATTCCACGCTGGGTGTCAAGCTATACTTCTCTCGGATGAAAATGGCACATTTTTTCGTTTAACGGCAAGCCGCAGGCGACTGCGTTTCTAACCGAGGCATCCATTCAAACGCAGTCGCCTGCGGCTTGCCGTTAAACGAGCCATTCACGACCGTGTGAGGTATATTCGCTCGTGGATGTATTACCCCCGAGCTAACGCTCGCGGCTCGCCGAGAAACGGCAAGTTACTTTTCAACCGCCACGAACAGCATAACCCACGATCTGATGCCCCCCATCGAACCCCAGCCGACTGATGATCGCGATGAGCGGCTGCTCGAACTGCTGGAGCAGTTGCTCGCGCAGCAACGCTTGGGGCAGACGCCGGACGTAGAGGCATTGGCTCGCAAAAACACCGACGTGGCCGACGAACTTCGACAGCTCTGGGCGACGATGTGCGTGGCCGAATTGGCTGCTGACTCACCGAGCGACGCGACCGTCGATTCTGGGCCGACGAACACCGCCGCCGCACTGACCTTGCCGCGCAGCGTGGGCGATTACGAACTGCTCGAAGAGCTTGGCCGCGGCGGCATGGGCGTGGTCTATAAGGCCCGACAGAAAAGCCTCGACCGGGTGGTCGCCGTCAAGATGCTGCTGGGCGGCGAGTTGGCCTCGGCGGACGATCAGGCCCGTTTTCAAGCTGAGGCCGAAGCCGCCGCCCGACTCGACCATCCGGGCATCGTGCCGGTTTTTGAGGTCGGTGAGTTTGAAGGCTGGGCGTTTTTCAGCATGAAGCTGATCGAGGGCCGCACGCTGGCCGAGCGATTGCAAGACGGCCCGCTGCCGCCGCGCGAGGCCGCTGAGCTGCTGGCCAAGGTCAGCCGGGCGATTCATTACGCCCACCAGCGCGGCGTGCTACATCGCGACGTGAAGCCGAGCAACATTCTGATCGACGAGAGCGGCGAGCCGCACGTGATGGATTTCGGGCTGGCCAAAAGGCTTTCGGGCGATGCCAGCCTGACGCGCACGGGGGCGATTCTCGGCACGCCCAGCTACATGTCTCCCGAGCAGGCCGCCGGTAGCCGCGGCAGCGTCGGCCCGGTCAGCGACGTCTACAGCCTGGGCACGGTGCTCTACGCGATGCTCACCGGCCGGCCGGCGTTTCAGGCGGCCTCGCCGGTCGATACGCTGTTGATGGTGCTGGAGCAAGATCCGCTGCCGCCGCATCTGATCAACGCCCGGGCCGATCGCGATTTGGAAATGATCGCCCTGCGGTGTCTACAAAAACCGGCCGATCTGCGTTACGAGAGCGCGGCGGCGCTGGCCGACGATCTCGAGGCGTATTTGGCCGGCGAGCCGATCTCGGCCCGGAGCGGACATTTCAGCCAGGTGATTGCGAGCTGGTTCCGCGAGACGCATCATGCCGTGGTGCTGCAAAACTGGGGGCTGTTGTGGATGTGGCATAGCCTGGTGCTGCTCCTGCTGTGCCTCGTAACGAACTGGGTGCATTGGCAGCGCGACGTGTGGCCCGTGATGAACACGCCGTGGCCGTATTTGATTCTTTGGGGCGGCGGGATGGCCGTCTGGGCGCCGATCTTCTGGGCCCTGCGGCGGCGGAGCGGGCCGGTCACCTTCGTCGAGCGGCAGATCGCCCACGTCTGGGGCGGCAGCGTGATATGTAGCGTGATGTTGTTTGTTGTTGAATGGATTCTCCACGAGGACGTGTTGTCGTTCTCGCCCGTGTTGGGGCTGATCAACGGCATGGTGTTCATCGTCAAGGCCGGCATTCTCTCCGGCGAGTTTTACGTTCACGCCGGCGTGATGTTCGCCACTGCGGCGTTGATGGCCTACTTGCAGAGAATCAACGTCGACCTGGGCATTACCGTCTTCGGCATCGCCGCCGCCGCGACGTTTTTCGTGCCGGGGCTCAAGTATTATCGACAGCGAGATCGTTAGAGAGAAACACGAAGCACGACGTCCGCAATCCTAAACAAATCAGAAGGACTGAAATTCAAAAGACGATCGTGCAGCTTGTCAGGGGCGACTTGGGGACGTTACACTGATCGGACTTCTATTGCTTTGGAAAGCGCTCGTTGAGGCCCACTCATGCAGCTTCGCCGGCTTGGACAATCCGAACTCTTCGTTTCGCCGATCGCGCTGGGGTGCTGGCCGCTTACGGGCATGACCAGCTTGAATGTGACGGAGGCCAACAGCCTGGCGACGCTCGAGGCGTGCCCTGATTTGGGGATTAACTTCCTCGATACCGCTTTTTGTTATGGGGCGGCCGGCGAGAGCGAAGACTTGATCCGCCGGGCACTGGGCCATCGCCGCGACGAGATGGTGATCGCCACCAAGGGCGGAATCCATTGGGCCGAAGACGGGTCGATGGTCAAGGACGCCTCGCCGGCGCGGCTTCGCTGGGAGTGTGAACAGAGCCTGCGGCGGCTCGATACCGATCGGGTCGAACTGCTGTACCTGCACGCGCCCGACCCGAACGTGCCGGTGGCCGAATCGGCCGGGGCGCTGAAGGATCTGCTCGACGAGGGCAAGACGCGATCGGTCGGGGCGTCGAATCTGTCGATCGAGCAGTTGGAGGAATTTCAGGCGGCTTGCCCCATCACGGCCGTGCAGCCGCACTATAATATGTTGCAGCGGGAGATCGAGGCGGATGTGCTGCCGTGGTGCCAGACGCGGGGCATTTCCCTCTGCGTCTATTGGCCGCTGCTCAAGGGGCTGCTGGCCGGAAAGCTCTCGCGAGATCACGTGTTTCGGCCGGGTGACGGACGGGCCAAATACCCGATGTTCCAAGGCGAGGAGTGGCAGAAGAATCACGACCTGGTCGAGCAGTTAAGAACGATTGCCGAAGATGTCGGCAAGACGGTCGCCCAATTGGTCATTAACTGGACGATTCATCGCGAGGGGATCACCGCCGCGCTGTGCGGGGCGAAGCGGCCGGATCAAGTCGAGGAAAACGCCGGAGCCGACGGGTGGAGTTTGTCGGAGGAAGAGTTGGGGCGGGTTGATGCGGCGCTGGCGGAACGCGGAACGCCCGTGACGAAGGCCGCGGTCTGACTTCTGCTACGCCGGCGCGACCACTGGTCGCGGCTTTACAAATCCCAAATCCCAAATTCCAAATTCCAAATTCCAAATTCCAAATTCCATGTCCACCGTTCTCATCACCGCATTCAAGCCCTACGACACTTGGAGTGAAAACTCCAGTTGGCTGGCGCTGGTGGAGTTGGCGAAGGATTTTCCGCCGGGGGTCGAGGTCACCACGCGGCTCTACCCGGTCGATTTTGCCGAGATGAAAGAGCGGCTGGCTGAGGACATGCAGCCCAACTACGACGTCTCGCTGCACTTGGGCCAGGCGCCCGGCGAGCCGACCATTTGCCTGGAACGGGTCGGCATCAACATGGGCGCCGAGCGGAGCGGGCCAAGTTTGCCGCTGGCCGAAGACGGACCCGAGGCATTTCGCAGCAGCCTGCCGCTCGACGAATGGGCCGCCAAGCTCATCGCCGAGGGCATTCCCGCCCACGTCTCGCACCACGCCGGTACATATCTCTGCAACGCCACGCTCTATTGGTCGCATCTGCTAGCCGAGCGGATGAGCCTGCAAACCCAATCCGCCTTCCTGCACCTACCGCTAGCCACCAGCCAAGTCGCCGCCAGCGGCGAGAAGCTGGCGTCGTTGCCGGTGGAGATTACGGCCCGGGCCGTGAGATTGATTCTGGAAGAGCTGGCGTAGGGCATGCTCCGCATGCCGAAATGTGATTGTCACGCGGAGCGTCATGAACTCCATTCGCGCCGGCGCATGAGAGTGGGTTATTCCCGCAGGAGCTTGGGAGCGACCGTGCCGATGTCGCGCTGTTTCTTACCGCGAAGCGGTTTCACAACACAGCCCTGGGTCGCGCAGCGCACCCTGGGTGCGATTGCCAATTGATCGCATTACCCCGAAGGGGTTGCACAAATCGAATCGCCGATCGCGCGTCCATTTTGTGGAACCCCTTCGGGGTTCAAGGGCTTTCGCGGGGCATGAACCCAGGGTGCGCTGCGCGACCCTGGGCTGCGTTGTGTAACGCCTTCGGCGTAGATCTCCTTTTGCCACGATTCTGTCGTTCCCGCGCAGAGCCACATCGACGACATCATCGCCAGCAAGGAAGCGACGCATCGTCAAAAAGACATCGAGTCGCTGCGGAGGCTGCGGGCGTTTCGTGAATACTGGGTGCGGAAGAATTGAAGCCGCGACTCGCTACACCAATGCCGCTTCTCTCTCACACGCTTCTTTCACGCCGACGTACGACAGATGGGCCTTGAGGCACGTTCGCCGAAAAGTCTCGGGGCGGGAGACGCCTTCCAGGCGGAAGGTCTCGGTGGGGCCGCTGCGGAAGACGAGGTCGCCGGCGTGATACCAGGCTTGGCCGGGTTGGACTTCGACGTCGATGGTGTCGAAGCCGTCTAGATTCACCGAGGGGCCGTCGGTGCCGGTGAGGTTCTTCTGGATTACCACGCGGCGATTGGTCAGGCGATACCGCGATCCGAAAACAGCCTTGTAGAAATAGAGCTTGAGTTGGCCGGGGATCGACAGCAGCACGATCAGCTTACCCGGCGTGCAGACGCCACGTCCGCCGATTTCGTACAGCCCGCCGAGGAAGCGCCCCAGGGCGTAGGCCGCGTGGCTGGGCCAAACGGTCATCATTTCGACTTCTTCGACGTCGGGGGGGGCAACGCCGGCGATGGGTTGTTTCATAGGATTGGCTGAGGATGGTGGTTAGGGTCGCTGCAAAACGCCGACGGTAGCAGAATCGCGGCGATTCGGCCAGTGGCGGTGATGGGTTCTCGATGATCGGGAGGCTCGGCTAAGGTAGAAAACCGGCAATCGACGGAGTCATCTATCGGTCCAGCGATGCCAACTCTTCCAACAGCCGATCGACTTCCTGCGGTGTGTTGTAATGCAGCAGCCCGATCCGCAACAGGCCCTCGGGTTCGAGGCCCAGCGCTTCGGTCATCGGCAGGGCGTAAAAGTTACCGTGCCAGGCGAAGATGCCCCGCTCGCCCAATCGGGTTGCCAGCTCCGTCGCGGTCAGCTCACGGTGCGTAATCGATACGGTCGGAACACGGCGGTCGAGCTGTGCCGGGTCGGTGATGCCCCAGATGCGGATCGACTCGATTCGCAGCAGACCTTCGATCAAACGCCGCACCAACTCGCGCTCGTATCGGGCGATGGCCGCCATCGCCACGTCTAATGCCTCGCGTCGATCGGGCGACTCGGCCGACAGCTCCCGGCCCAAGCCGGCCAGATAGTCGACCGCCGCCAGTGTGCCGGCGATGCCCTCGTGGTTTTGCGTGCCGGTCATCCACTTGCCGGGCAGATCGTCCGGCGCCGGGCGTAATTTGTAAGCCGCGAGGCCTTCCAGTAATTTACGCCGCCCCCACATCACGCCGACGTGCGGGCCAAAGAATTTATAGGCGGAGCAAGCCAAATAGTCGCAGCCCAGCTCTCCGACGTCGATCCGTCCGTGCGGCGCGTAATGCACCGCATCGACGAACACCTCCGCACCGACCTCGTGGGCCATCGCGGTGATCTGCTCGATCGGATTGATCGAACCCGACACATTCGAGGCGAAGCTGACCGCAACCAGCCGCGTGCGGTCCGACAGCTTGTCGCGCAGGTCATCCACGTCGAGCGTGCAATCGTCGCGATGAATCTCGACGTGCCGCACCCGCGCGCCGGCATCTTCGGCCGCCAACACCCAAGGCGAGACGTTGGCGTCGTGACCAAGCCGCGAGACGATCACTTCGTCGCCGCTCGACCAAGTTCGGGCCAACGCCCGGCCCAGCGCCATCGTAAGCGTTGTCATGTTCGCGCCGAAGTAAACGCAATCGGGATCGTCCGCGCCGAGAAAATCGGCCATCGCCCGATGCGCCTCGTGCAACATCGCGTCGCTTTCGAAGCTAGTCGCGAACAGCCCCTCGTGATTGGCGTTCGTCTGCGCCAGGCAATGGCTCACCGCGTCGATCACGCGCTGCGGCACCTGGCTGCCGGCCGGCCCGTCGAAAAACACGACGGGACGGCCGTTTATTTCACGCGACAGGGCCGGAAATTGTTGGCGGGCGTGCTGGACCATTTCGGGAGTGAGATTGGCGGTGTGTGTCATGGAACGTAATATGCCTCGTCTTGAAGGTCGGTAACAAACATACAGCCCGGGCTGTGGGTGATGGCCAGCGAGCAGCGGGCGTTGAGCAAGGCCAACTGCGGAGTGACTCCGCAGGCCCAAAACACGGGCACCTCGCCCGCGCGCACGGTGACCGCTTGGCCGAAGTCGGGCCGGGACAGATCGGCGATGCCAATTTCCGCCGGATCACCGACGTGGATCGGCGCGCCGTGCATGCGCGGATAGTGCCGGGTGATTTCGCGCACCATCTCCACTTGATCGCCCGCGAACGGTCGCATCGAAACGACCATGTCGCCGGTGAACGACCCGGCCGGCGTGCAAGGCCGGCTGGTCCGATACATCGGCACGTTGCGGCCCTGCTCGATGTGCCGCACCGGCAGCCCGGCCTTCAGCAGGGCGTTCTCGAACGTAAAAGAACATCCCAGCAAAAAGGCCACAAAATCGTCGCGCCAAAAAAGGCGGATGTCGGTCGGCTCCGTCGTTTGCAGGTCGCCATCGCGAAACACCCGATAGCGCGGCACGTCGGTCCGCAAATCGGCCCCGGCGGCGGCCGCGCGTGGCCTATAAACGCCGGGCTTGGTCATGGCGATCAACGGGCAAGCTCGGGCGTTAAGTTCGCAGAATCTGGCAAAGTCGTCTGCGTATCGCTGCGACAAGATGACGAGATTCGTCTGGACAAAGCCAGCCGCATGGCCGGCCGTCGGCCCGGTAAACTTTCCGCGTCGGATGGCCTTGCGCAGCTGGGCCGCTGATTCAAATGGTGCGTTCATCGGGAATGAAACTTGCGATGGAGTGGTTTAACTCGTGCTAGGCTCTGTCTCAAAACACTTTGGCTTCGTGTTTCTCATCAGCCGCTGGGCGCTAGCCCACGGTTCTTTGCGGAATATCTCCTCACGGAACCGGACGCTAGCGCGTCGCGGCTGATGTTTTGAGACAGAGCCTAGCAGCACAACTTTGAGTTTCGGCGGGCTGGATTTACGCAGCCTTCTTCTTGTACGGAATCCAGGCCGGCATGGAGTCGTGAACTTGCTGGAGCATCTTGCGCACCGCCTCGACTTCGGGCGTGCCAGTGCCGGGGACGAGGTCGGTTTTTTCTAGGACATCTTGCTGCACGTCGTAGAGGCGGCCGTCGTCGTACAGCTTGTAACGCTGGTTTCGGGCGAAGCGGCCGAGTTTCTTGGCCCCGCGGGCTTTGGCTTGTTTTTGGATAATCTTCTGGCGGCCTTTGGCGCTGCCGGGATCTCTGGGGATGCCGTTGCGGGTGTAGTGGCAGAAGACCCACTTGCGCGGCGTGCCCTTCTCGCCGCGAAGCTGTGGCAGGAAACTCTGGCCGTCGAGCTTGAGATCCGCGGGCAGCGCGGCGCCGGTCGTCTCGACCAGGGTTGGCAGCAGGTCGCTGAAATCGACCAGCGTGTCGGTTACGCGGCCGGCGGGGATGGTGCCTTTCCAGTGGGCGATCATGGCCACGTGCGTGCCGGCGTCGGGCATGCTGGCCTTGCCGCCGCGGATCACGCCGCCTTTCATCTTCGAGCGGATGTTCACCGCGCAGCCGTTGTCGGCGGTGAAGATCAGCAGCGTGTTTTCTCGCAGGCCGTGCTCGTCGAGCGAGGCGACGATTCGCCCCACGAGCGTGTCGACGTGGGCCACCATGTCCGGAAAATACTCGGTGCCGCCGGCCCGGCCGTCGTATTTCCCGCTGCGGGTGCGGCTGCCGCCCGGCTTGCTATCGGGCGTTGGCACGAACGGCCAATGCGGCAGCATCATCGGGTAATAAACGAAAAACGGTTTGTCTTTTTTCTGGCCGATAAAATCGGTCACGAACTTGCACATCACGTCTGGCCCGAACTTTTTGCTCACGTCGTCGCGAACCCGCCCGTTCTCGACAATCCGCGGGTTCCAATAGCGCGACTTCCGCCCGCCGATGTGCCACAGGCAGTGCGTGTCGAAGCCGAAATTCTTGACGGTCCGGCCATCGCCGCCCAATTGCCACTTGCCGGCAATAGCGGTCGCGTAGCCGGCTTTGCGCAGAATGTTTCCGAAGGTGATCTGGCGGGTATCGAGATGCCCGAACTTCGTGTAGTTTCGTAGGTTGTACTTACCCGTCATGATCTGCACCCGCGACGGCGTACAAATCGGCTGCGAATAACAGTGATTGAACAACATGCCGGTGGCCGCCAGCTTATCCAAATTCGGCGTGCGATACGTCGGCGAGCCATAAGCCGACACCCCCTCATACCCCACGTCGTCGGCCATGATGAGGATGATGTTCGGCCGGCGCGTGGGCGGCTCTTTGGCGGCGGCCGAGTTGGCGACGATCGTCGTCATCACAAGGACGGCACAAGTCAAGGACACCCTTACCGAACAACGCGATTGTCTCATCATCTTGATCCCCATCATTTGGAATTTCAGTTTGGCTCTGACGCCTTCGGCAGACTATTAGGATAGCGCCTCTTTGATTCCATGATACCGACGGCCAAGCCCCAAATTTGTTTCGAGTTACAACGAGCTGGACAGAAGACTACTCGGCCTGCCACTCCCCCCCTTTGCGAACTCCGCGACCTTCTGTCCAAACCGTGAGCCCTCATCTTCTCCTCAACAGAGGGTTCATTCTCTCGAATAGAAGGTCTTTGAACAGAAGATCACGAAGGTCGCGAAGAAAAGGAGCAGTTTGACTTGTGTGGTCTGACGTTGTTTGCGGCAGGGGCATTCTTCTCCTCAGCCCTCAAATACTCGCAAGTGGCGTTCAAAGTGGTGTTGTCCAATTAATCAACGATCCAATGTCAACGACTACCGTCACTCTGTCAAATCAGGGCGGAGATGTCCAATCGACGTGAAACTGCCCCCCTTTGAATAGTGGCTTTTTGGTGGTTGATTCTGAAATCCCCGGCCCATTCCCCAAAACACCCGCGGCTCGACGCCAAGTGGCCCAATCTGGTAGACTTCCTATTCGTCATAAATTACCCAGAGTTAATACTACCCGTTCGATCATGCACCTGTTGAAGCCATCTCGCCTTTGAAGACCCGGACCGACCATGACCCGACCAACTAAACGAAGCGCTACCGTCTCGCCCAGCCATATTCGCAAGGGCCACAATCGGAAGGTTAGCCGCACGCGACCGACCACACGCCGCTGCGGAATCGAAACGCTGGAACACCGCCGGCTGTTGGCCGTGGTGCCGAGTTTTCTTGATGGGGTCGTGGCTGGAAAAATCGAGTCGGACTCGATCATCGAAGCGTCGGGCATTGTGGCTAGTCGACAGAGCGACGGAGTGCTATGGACTCACAACGATTCGGGCGACCGTAATCGCCTGTTTGCCATCAACTCTCAGGGCGACGACCTCGGCCGATTCACGCTCGAAGGAGTGCTGGCCGGCGACTGCGACGATTTCCCCTGTAACAACGGGGCGCTGGACTGGGAAGATATCGCGATCGGCCCGGGGCCGGAGCCGGGCGTGAGCTATCTCTACGTGAGCGACACGGGAAACAACGCGGCGCACCTCGGCAAGGCCCGCAACACGATCGAGGTGTATCGCGTGAGAGAGCCTTTCATCGACGCGACGGGCGGCGATCAGTCGGCCGTGCTCGACGGCGTCGATATACTAACGCTGACCTATCCGGACGAAGCTCACGACGGCGAAACGCTGTTGGTCGATCCATTGAGCGGTGACTTGGTGTTGATTACGAAGCGCGACGAGCGCAATCGTATTTATCAGGCGTCGGCCCCGGCCGCCGGAGATCAGTCGATCACGCTGCAATTCATGGGCGAGATGGCCTGGGGCGATGCGCCCGAAGGAGGTGGGCTGTTTGGCGCCGTGGGCGGAGACGTTTCGGAGTCGGGTTTGGAAATCATCGTGAAGCGTTACGGCGAGATATTTTTCTACGCCCGCGATCCGGGCGAGAGTCTGTCCGACGCGCTAGTGAGCGACGACCTGGCCACGCTGCCCTATATTGTGGAGCGCAAGGGCGAGGCGATCAGCTTCGACGCGGCGGGCAATTACTTCACACTGGCCGAAGGCAGCAATCCGACGCTGTACTTTTACGAACGCGACCTTTCCGCACTGACCGGCGGGATTAGTGGTCGCGTGCTGGACGACGCCGAGGACGAAGGCCTGTCCGACTGGCTGGTGTTCTTGGATCTCGACAGCAACGGCCAGTTGGACGACGGAGAGCCGAGCACGCTGACCGACGCGCAAGGCGATTGGAGTTTCTCCCGTCTGGAACCGGGGCCATATGTCGTGCGCGCGGAGTTGCAAGACGGCTGGACGGCCTCGGCGCCGGTCGAGAGCCGGTTCGACGTCACAGTCGTCGCCAGCGAGAACGTCACGGGGTTGGAGTTCGCGTACTTCCTTACACCGGTCAATCAGCCGCCGATGCTCGACCTCAACGGCGACGACCAGGCGGGCATCGATTTCGCGGCCACCTTTGTCCAAGGCGGCGGATTCGTTTCGGTGGTCGGTGCCAATCTCACGCTAACCGACGACGACTCGGCCGAGCTTGTCTTTGTGCGTGTCGAGATTGCCAACCACCGCGACGTCAATCGGGAACTGCTCTCGATCAACGTGGGAAACATGGGCATCGTGGCGATCTTTCTGTCGGACATCGGCCTGTTATCGCTGATCGGTACGGCCAGCGTGGAGGATTATCAGCAAGTGTTGCGCACGCTGAGGTATCGCAACACGGCCGTTGCTCCTAACCCGACACCAAGAATGTTGAGGATCACCGCCAGCGACGGCACGGACGAATCGGTCACGGCGACGTCGTTGGTGTCGTTCGTTACGATTACGCCGGCCGCATTCGACGATGTTTATGAAGTCGAGCAAGACACCGACTTGATCGTGCTTGACAACGGCTTTATGGCCAATGACGTCGAACGCCAGGGGCTTCCGCTGACCCGGTCTTTCGTCGACGACAGCACGTTGGTGGGAGAGATCAACCTAAGCGTTCCCGAATCTGGATCGTTCCGCTACATACCCGCGCCCGGATTTATCGGGACCGATACGTTCACCTACCGAGTTACCAACGGTGAGTTGGAAAGCAACACCGCGACCGTGACGTTTATCGTTCGCCCGCCGAATAGCGTTCCGGTGGCCGAAGACGATGCCTACAACCTCGACGAGGACACGACGCTCACGGTCGCCGCCGACGCCGGCCTGCTATCCAACGACCGCGACGACGACGGCGATCCGCTCACGATCGAATTGCTCTCCGAACCGGAGCGTGGCACGCTCACGCTGGAAAGCGACGGGTCGTTTTCGTACCGGCCGAATCGCGACGTACATGGCATCGATCAGTTTACCTATCGCCTCAGCGACGGCCAGGACGAGAGCCCGCCGGCGACCGTCACGCTCACGATTGCTTCGGTCAACGATCCGCCCGTGGCGCGGCCAGATTCGTATGTCGCCCTGTCCGGCACTTCGGTGGCATTCGATGCGGCAGAGGGCGTGCTCGCCAACGACGTCGACGTCGACGGCGACCCGCTGGCGGCGTTTCGCCTGACGAGCCCCAGCAACGGCACGCTGCAGTTGGCCAGCGACGGATCGTTCGTCTACACGGCCAACGACGGATTCACCGGCAGCGACAGCTTCAGCTATCGGGCCGTCGATAGCGCGGGGGCTTCGAGCAACGCGACGGTGAACATTACCGTGATCATCGACACGTCGCCGCTGGCCGAGGATGATCTCGCCACGACGGACGTTGACGTGCCGGTGCGAATCGACGTGCTAGAGAACGATCGCGATCTGGACGGGGTGCTGGACCCCAGTAGCGTCGTCGTGGTTCGCCCGCCGAGAGTTGGGTCGGCCGAAGTGAACGACGACGGATCGATCACTTACACGCCCGGCGACGGATTCGCCGGCGGAGACCGGTTCACTTATCGAGTGAGCGACGACGTCGAGGCCCGTTCCAACATCGCCACGGTGTCGATTCGCGTCGGGGCGCCGGTGATGATCGCCGGGCTTGCCTTCATCGACTTCAACGACAACTTAGTGCCCGAACTGGACGGGCCCGATCTGCCGATCGACGGCGTGACAATCACGATCGAAAAGACCGACGGGCCGCTGACGTTCAGCCGCACGGTGCGGACCGATGCGAGCGGATTTTACTCGCTGTTCGAGACGCCTGGCTCCGGTTTGATGCCGGCCGGCGTGTATCGAATTACCGGTACTCAGCCGGCGATCTTCATCGATGGTCGCGAAGGCGTCGGCATCGGGCAGAGCAATCCGGCGGACAATCCGGTGATCGTTGAGAACGATCGGTTTTCCAACGTGATTCTCGACCCCGGGGCGATTGCCAGCGGTTTCAACTTTGCCGAATTGGGGCTGCGCAACGATCTGGTGTTGGAGTTCTTCCGCGGCGGGCGCGTATTTCGGGCCTCCTCGGGGCTCGATGGAATTTCCGTCGGCGGCGGTGTGCTGTCGTCAATCGACCTGACGCTGGGTGACGTGTTGATTTCGTTCGACGCCGGATGGGAAGGCACGCTAACGGCGTCGGCGCAGACGTCGGATGCCTCGGGCGAGATATCGCTGACGTTGCTCGATGAGAACGATCTCGCCATGTCGTCGAGCGATTCGTCCGCCGGTCTGGCCGAGTTGACGGCCGCAGGGACGCCGGGAGAAGCTCGCTTTTTGCGGCTCAGCGGCAATCACTCGGATGTTAGTCTGAGTCTGTTGGGTGGCGTGAGCGACTCGACGGCGCCGGAGGCGACGCTGTACTCGACGGACAACGTAACCGTCGGAGGCGCGACGAACGGCCGCTTCGCGATCGCCTTTACGGACGATGTGGCGATTGACGTGGCCTCGATCGACGACCTCGACGTGCGCGTGCTGGGACCGGATGGGTACAGCGAATGGGCCACGGCGAATCTGCCCCGCGGCGCTGCCTCGGGCCGGGCGCTCACCGTCAATTACACCTTCACCCCGCCGGGCGGATTCTGGAACGCCATCGACTCGGGCAGCTACGAAATTCGGATCGAACCAAATCAAGTGACCGACATCAGCGGCAACCCGGTCGCCGGACAGCTTCTCGGATCTTTCCAAGTCGCCATCGACCCTACCGTTCCGGTTGCCATCGACGCGATCTACTCCGCGATCGAAGACACCCAGCTCATCATCGCCCCCGAATCCGGCCTGCTCAGTCATCTCGATTCATCCGAACCGCTGGCGGCCTTGCCCCTCACCAACCCTCAGCACGGAACCTTCGTCGTCAGCCCCGACGGCGCCTTCACTTACACTCCCGATCCGAACTTCTTCGGCAGCGACACGTTCGCCTACCAGATCGCCAACGGATCGCTGCTGAGCAACACCGCCACGGTGACCATCTCGGTCATCAACACCAACGACGCGCCGCAGGCCATCGACGACGCCTTTGAGACCGTGCCCGGCGAGATTCTCGAAGTCGGCATCGAGCGGCTCGTCGTCTCGGGCGACGTGTGGCGATTCCTTGATGATGGTTCGAACCAGGGCACGGCATGGCGCGATCCACAATTCAGCGACGACGACTGGCGCGAGGGCCGTTCGCAGTTAGGCTGGGGCGACGGTGACGAGGCCACGACGGTTTCCTTCGGCGGCGATGCGGAGAATAAGCACATCACAACGTACTTCCGCCGCGCGTTCGAGGTTGAGGATGTTGCCGGCATCGACGCCTTGCAGTTACACCTGATCCGCGACGACGGGGCCGCCGTGTATCTGAACGGCGTTGAGATCGTTCGAGACAATTTGGCCGATGGCGCCGCATTCGACACGCTCGCCAACGAGAAAACACGTCGCGAGGCCGAACGAAACTTCCACGTTTACACGATCGATGCAAGCCTGCTCGTCGAGGGCGAAAACGTGCTGGCGGTCGAGGTCCATCAGTGGCGGCCCGGCTCGTCCGACATGAGCATGGACGCCCGGCTCACGGCGGCCCGCGACCCGTCGGTCGGCCTGCTCGGCAACGACGTTGACGTGGACGGCGACCGGCTCGGAGCGATCCTGCTGGGCGGGCCGAGTCACGGTTCATTGACGCTCAACCCAAACGGCACGTTTGTTTACGTGCCCGAGGTCGACTTTGTCGGCACCGATAGCTTCACTTACGTGGCCAGCGATGGGGTGCTGAGGAGCAACGTAGCCCGCGTGACGATCGACGTTCGCCCGCCGTTGGTCGGACTGCGAGGCGATCTGACCGGGGACGGGGCCGTTGATTTTAGCGACTTGACCTTGCTGCTGGCCAATTGGAACCAGACGGTCGGGGCCGGGTTGGGTAATTTGGTCGACCCGATCGGCAGTTCGGTTGATTTTGAGGATCTGACCGCGATGCTGTCGGCATGGACCGGGCCGGCACGGTCTGCTACGCTGCAAGCGGCGGCGATTGGCACGAGTGACGCGGTGTTCGATGAAATCGGCCGCCGGCCGGCAAATCGCCGGGCATCCTCCGTGGCACCGGCGTCCCGCCTGTGGATCACCGGCGAGACGCCGGTGCCACGATCGATTCCACGATCGATTCCACGATCGATTCCACGACACGCCGCGGTCGACGCAGCGTTTGACGCCGCGATGTCGCGTCGCGCTCGGCACGGCCGGGCCAGACGTCTTGGTGCCGCAGGCGTCTCGCCTGGAGCTCTCCGGCGAGACGCCGATGCCACGACGAACTCTTGATATCCGGCCCGACGACCCTACCCAATTGCCGCGCGGCGAGGTAAATTGGTGTCTCTCGCGGGCGAAGGGCGCCGTGCGAGATGTGCCTAGTCCCATCGAAGGAGAAATTCCATGCGAGCGGTTTGCCAGTGGTTGGGTTTGTTGTTGCTTTGTGTCGCGATGGTTGGCTGCGGCGAAGGGAAAAAGGGCGATTCGGAGAATTCAGACGATCCGAACAACTCCGGCGGCGGCGCTGGTGCCGTCAAGCTCGACAAGGGCACCATCGGTATCTCGGTCCAAGCGCTCTCCAATCCGTTTTTCAAGGTCATCGCCGATACCGTCGAGGTGGAAGCCAACAAGCACGGATATAAGGTGCTCAAGCGCGACGCCGAGAACAAGGTGGCCAACCAGAACAATCAGGTCGAGGAGTTTATTGTCAGTCGTGTTGACGCGATCATTCTTTGCCCGCGAGACACCAAGGCGATCGGCGAGGTCATCCGCAAAGCCAACGACGCGGGCATTCCGGTCTTCACGATTGACACCATCTGCGAAATCAAAGAAGCCAAGGTTGTTTTTCACGTCGGCACCGATAACCTTCAGGGCGGCGAAGTGGCCGGCCAGGCGATGATCGACGCGCTCGGCAAAGGCGGCGGCGAGGTGGCCGTGCTCGAACTCAAGAAGGTCGATTCCTGCGTCGACCGTGTGACCGGCTTTACCAAGGTCATCGATGCCTACAACGAGACGGCGGAAAATAAAATTACCATCGTCACTCACTTGGAATGTGAGGGGGATAAAGCGAAGGGTCAGGTCGCGGCCCGCGATGCCATGAGCGCCCACGCCGACCTCCGCGGAATCTTCGCCATCAACGATCCCGCGGCGCTCGGCGCCCGCGCCGCATTGGAAGCGGAGGGCAAGGCCGACCAGATTGTCGTGATCGGCTTCGATGGCCAGCCCGAGGGCAAGCAGGGGGTTAAAGACGGCAAGCTGTTCGACACTCCGACGCAGTTTCCCGCCCGAATGTCCATCGAGTGCGTCAAGGCGATCATGAAGTATTTCGACGGCGAGAAGATCGAGCCGAAATCGCTGCTGCTCGACACCGCGCCGTATCGAAAGGCCGATGCCGACAAGGATCCGTCGCTGAAATAAGCCGAGCCCACATGATCGCCACCGACGCCCCCTTGCTCGAAATGCGCGGTATCGAAAAGTCGTTCCCGGGCGTGCGGGCGCTCGACGGGATCGACTTGAATCTGCGTGCCGGCGAAGTGCTGGCCCTGCTGGGCGAAAACGGCGCCGGCAAGAGCACGCTCATCAAAGTGCTCGGCGGCGCGTATCGGCCCGATGCAGGTGAGATACGCATCGACGGAATTGACCCGCAAATCCACTCGCCCACGTCGTCCTCGCGGGCCGGGGTGGCGGTGATTTATCAGGAATTCAATCTAATTCCCGCCCTTACCGTTCGCGAGAACATTTTTCTGGGGCAGGAGAAATCGACGGCCTGGTTCATTCACAGCCGCGACGAGCATCGCCGCGCGAGAGAGTTATTCGACCGGCTCGACATCTCGATTGATCTACAAACGCCCTGCCGAGAATTGTCGATCGCTCAGCAGCAAGTGGTCGAGATCGCCAAGGCGTTGTCGCTCAATGCGCGCATCATCGTGATGGACGAGCCGAGCGCCACGCTCACCAGCAACGAGGTCGAACGACTGTTTCGCGTGGTCAAGGAGCTCACGAGCCAGGGCGTCGGCATCATCTACATCAGCCATCGCCTGGAAGAGATTTTCGAGATCGCCGACCGCGTCTGTGTGCTGCGCGACGGAAGGCACGTCGACACGCAGCGGGTCGCCGACATCGACCGGGCGAGGCTGATCGAGATGATGGTCGGCCGCAAGTTAGAAAGCGAATTTCCCGAGCGCGACAGCTCGCCGGGTAAACAACGACTCGTCATCGAGCATTTGTCTCGCGGCCAGAAGGTCAAGGATGTTTCGTTTTCCGTGCGGGCCGGCGAGGTGCTGGCGATCACGGGGCTGGTGGGCGCCGGCCGCAGTGAAATGGTCCGGCTGATCTTCGGCGCCGATCGACGCGAGAGTGGCTCGATCGAACTCGACGGAAAAACTTTAGACATTCGCTCGCCGCGCGATGCAATTCGCGCCGGCATCTGCCTCTTGACCGAAGACCGCAAGACACAGGGGCTCGTGCTACGGCATTCAGTCCGCGACAATTTCGGGCTGCCCAATCTAACGCGGCTGTCGCGTTTCGGCTGGATTCGCGGCGGCACCGAGCGCGAGGAATTCGCCGGCTATGTCAAGAGTCTGAAAATCAAGATCCCCAATCATCAGCAGTTGGCCGGTAACCTCTCGGGCGGAAATCAGCAAAAGATCGTGCTCGCCAAGTGGCTGGCGCGGCATTGCGAAGTGCTGATCTTCGACGAGCCAACCCGGGGAATCGACGTCGGCGCGAAGTACGAAATCTATCTATTGCTCAACCGACTCGCCGCCCAAGGCAAGGCGATCATCATGATAAGTTCCGAACTACCCGAAGTGCTGGGCATGGCCGACCGTATCCTCGTCATGCACGAAGGCCGCATCATCGGTGAGATCAACGACGTGGCGAGCGCCACCCAGGAGCAGATTATGCAATTGGCGATAGGTTGAGTTGTGAGGTTAGGTGTTAGGTGTTAGGTGTTATACTTCGCGAGGCCAGGAGCGGTTCGTTTAACGGCAAGCCGCAGGCGACTGCGTTGTGAATGGACGCTTGGCTTAGAAACACAGTCGCCTGCGGCTTGCCGTTAAACGAAGAATGTGCCATTTTCATCCGCGAGCAGTACAGGTGTCAGTACTCAGTACATCGGATACCAGTTCTCATCAATGTACCAATCGCTAACTGCTCTCCCCTTTCCCTTCCATGCCCACCGACGCCCTCAAAACCGCCTTCAGCCGCTTCGTGACCGATTACGGCATGGTGTTTGTGTTGCTGGCGCTGTGCGCGTGCTTTAGTGTGGCGACCTACAAAGAGCAGCACCCCAGAGACGCCGCGGGCGGGCGCCAACTGGCCCATGACATCGCCGCCGAACACGGCGCGGTGCGCGTGGTGATTCTGGTTGAGAAAGACGATGAAGCGGCGGACTTTGCGGTTGCGCTCGCCGAGCGGCTCAGCAAAGACGGCAGCGAAGTGCTCGAAACGCTTGTCGGCGGCCCGCAGGAGTGGCGCGGTGGGCTGGAGCGGCTGAGCGAGTCGGATCGATTGCCGCAAGTCATCGCCTGCAGCGCGGCAACGTCGCGCAAGGGCGTCATTCGTAAGCTGCCGAAGTTCATTCCCGTCCTCGCCGACACGCCCGTAGCCGTGCCGGCCAGCTATTGGGGGCCTGATTTTCTCAAGGCCTCGAATCTGCGCGCTGTGGCCAATCGTATGTCGGTGATCGCCATTATCGCCATCGGCATGACGCTGGTCATCATCACCGCCGGCATCGACTTATCCGTCGGCAGCCTGATCGCCTTCTCGGCCGTCACGGCCACGCTGTTGATTCGCGAAGTGGCCGGCGCGCGAGAGGCCGGCGCGATTGGCATGACGCTATGCTGCCTGGCCGCGATCGGCCTGTGTGCTCTGTTGGGGGCGTTCTCCGGTCTGATGATCACGGCCTTTCGCATGCCGTTCTTCGTCGTCACCCTGAGCATGATGCAGATCGCCCGCGGCCTGGCCTACAAATTTTCGGACTCCCAGACGATTTATCAACTGCCCGAGGGGTTCACGGCCCTGGGCCGCGGCTTCGTGCTGGGAGTTCCCAATACCGTGGCGCTGATGCTCGTGCTGTATGTGGCGGCCCACGTGATGATGAGCCGCACCGTGCTGGGCCGCTACATCTACGCCGTGGGCGGAAACCGCGAAGCGGCGAGGCTTTCGGGCGTGCCTGTCAAGCGAATTCTGCTGCTGTGCTATGTCGTTTGCGGAGCGCTGGCCGGAGTGGGCGGGGTGATCCGCGCCTCGGAGCTTCGCAGCGGCGCGCCGACCTACGGTCAGATGGTCGAACTCGACGTGATCGCCGCCGTCGTCGTTGGCGGGGCGAGCCTGGCCGGCGGCGAGGGAAAGATCTTCAGCACGTTGATCGGGGCGCTGATTATCGCCGTCATGCGAAACGGAATGAACCTGATCAACATCGAAAGCAACACACAGACCGTCGTTCTCGGCCTGGTGCTTCTCGCCGCCGTACTGATCGACGTGATCAAGAAAAAAGGCTGGTCGATTTTTAAGCCCGATGGCTAAAGTACAGCGTTTCGTGGCACAGGCGTCCCGCCTGTGGATCACCGGCGCACGCGCCGGTGCCACTATGGTTTTGCCTACAAATCTCGCTTCACTTGCTTCAACTCCTCCGCCTCCGGCAACGCCTTGTAATACGCATCCAGCGGATAACACCCGGAAACAATTCCGGCGCGGGGAGCCGTGGTGCAATCGCTAAACGTGCGGCAGACGCGCTTGCGGGCGAGTTTTCCCGTGCTAAGACAATCGGCCGGCATCTGCGGATACGAAAGCACCATCCGGCCCAGGCCGACCGAATCGATCCAGCCGGCTCGCACGACCGCCTGGGCGACGTGCGGCAGATAATCTTGCAGATACGAATAGCCGGTGCCGACCAGCGGCATCGCCGGCACGGCCGCTTTGCATTGCCGCGCCGCCTGAATCTGCCGGGCCACGCCGACGAGCGGATCTTCCGGCGGCTGATAACCGTCGCTGGGTGGAAAGATGGCCGGCCGCTGAATGTGCGGGCTGTAATACGGACTGCCGCAGGAGATGTTGACCGACGCCACGCCCAACTCAGCCAGCCGGCGAATTAACTCGATCGGCTCTTTCAGGTCGATCGACAATGGATCGTCGGCATCAACACCAAAGCCGTCTTGATATGGCAGCAAATCGACAGCATCCATCGGCTCGCCCGTCTCGCGGCTGCTTTTGTACGGCAGCGTGTCGAACGCGCTGAGCCGCACCAAAACCATCAACTCGGGCACTTCGTCGCGAATGCGCTCGATGATGGTCCGCAGCAGCCGTGTGCGACCTTCCAAGTCGCCGCCGAAAGGGCCCGCTCGACGCCGGGCGCTGAGAAACTCATGCAGCAAATAACCGTGACAGGCCTTCACGTCGACGAAGCGAAACCCAACGTCGCGGGCGAGCTTCGCGGCGGCGACATAGCTGTCGATCAGCCCTTCCAATTCGCCGTCCGTCCAGACAATCGAATCATCGTCCGGGTCGATGCCAAACTTTTCATCGAGCAGCGGATGATGGTAGGCGATTCGCGGCTGGAGTTTTTCGTCGTCGGGCCGACAAAAGCGCCCAGAGTGCGTCAGTTGCAGTCCGACCAGCAAGTCGTCGGTCGTGCCGAACTGCTGCCGGTGGGCGTCGGTCAACTCGTCGAGCAACGCCGTCAGTCCCGCACGATTCTCCGCCACGCAGAGCGTCTGTCGCGGATTGGCCCGTCCGTCCGGCTGCACGGCGGCCGCCTCTCCGCCCCAGATCAGCTTGGCCCCACTGAGGCCGAAGTTGCGCCAGCGCCGCAAGGTATGTTCCGACGGCGAGCCATCGCGGTTGGCGTCCCAGCCCTCCATCGGATGAATACACCAGCGATTGCCGACCGTGAAGCCGCCGATCACGAGCGGCGCGGCCAGCGGCGACCCCTGTTCGGCCGTGAGAATCTCATCGTCGACCGGCAGGTCGATGCCGAGCACAGTCAGCCGATCGCGCAGCGCCCCGACGTCCTTGAGCTGGGCAATCTTGACGTAAGACGCGGGCATGTGTGTCACGTAGGTTATGCTTCAGCATAACAAAAACAATGGAAAAACCAGTTTTGGATGTTGATCGCGTTCGAGCCGGTGCAGTTGGTCTTCTGATAGTATTCCGTCCGCGAGTTGTTGTTCGATGCGATCCTAGAGTGCGGTTCCTCCGGTGTGGTCCGCGTCGTTGTGCGACACGATAAGTCGGACGATATGCGACACGCGAAACCGTTCGAGTGCCTGCAAGAGGGTGCGGCTGCCGCGACCTCCCCCGTCAATCACAACGGCCTGCTGCCCGCCGAGCAATAACAAGTTGCAGGTGCCTTGCCCGACATCAAGGAAATAGACTTCCACCGATCTTCACTTTCAATTGGATGAATCCCAGTCAGCATCGGGGAGTTCCGAAGAAGTTCGCATGGAATCCCATATACCTTGTCGCTGGGTGTCGCTAAGTCTCGGAGCGGTCGCGGTCCTAGAGACGTATTCGACTTTCATGAACCGCATCGACCGTGGATGATAAACCACGATTGCCTCAAACGGTTGGCCAGGCTTGTACTCGCAAACTCAGCCGGCATTTCGTCCAGCCGTACGCGGTGCGAATCTCCGTTTTCCCACGCGATTCGATTATGACCGGGCCGGGCATCTTCCACTCGACCAAGCTGGCGGAGTTTCACAAGGTGAATGTTTCGATACTGTGCGATGTCGATGCGATCCGACAGCATTTGCCACATGGCCCGCTCCGACGATGACATTTCAAACGGCCTCTTACTGATCAGCTTTTGGAATTCGGTATGAAGCTGGTCTTTCCAGAAATCCTCACTGCCCGAAACGGGACGCTCGCCGAGCACGAACTCGTCAACATGGCGAATGATAGGTGGAACGTCGGGAATGGCAACGAACGGCATCGGATCAATCCTGTTCACGAGGGTCAAAGAGCCGCCACGCTTCTTCAGTCAGGCTCTCCTTGAAGCAATCTCGCATATACTCGTGAGAGCAAGCCAACCTTTTCTTGACAAGTCCTCCAGTCGTTCAATCCTTCCGTTTCGTTAGCGGAATCTCAACCACATCAATGTACGCGATGACCGCGTCCCTGATCTGCAACGGTTCAAAGCGTTGAATGAAATCCCTAAACTTACCCATGGCCTCATCACAAAGTTGCGAAAAGCCGGGGTACGATGACCCGGCCTCCGCGACATTGAAAATCAACTTGTCCTCGGTCCACTGGATTCAGCGAGAACGGTCCCGGTTGTACACCTGAACCTTTCGGATCGCCATTTCCTGTCGGACAACCTGGGGTAGTTCGCGAAGCGAACCACCCTCAAGGGCGACGCGGCGTTCGGCTTCAAATTCAGCATCCGGAAACTGCTCGGAATACCGAGAGAAAAATTCCCGCGCCGCCTCACCGGTCCACGGAGGACGGTCGGGGTTGGGCTCAAATCGAAGACCGATCCAGGCCTCAATGATCGGTGGTTTGCCCAGCGATTCCATCGGTATTTCGTTGGAACTATAGGGGAATTACAGCAACTCTAGCCTACCACAGCGATGAACCACTTCACACCGGTGCCGTTACCTTTCGCATCGTCCCCGGTAACCACGAAAGAGTAGGCTCACTTGCCCGGAAAACCAGGCGCGAACGCTATTTCCCTCACCGTAGCAGCTCTTCTCGCAATCTAGCCAGACCAAACCTCGTTTTCGCTGCTATGGGTGCTCGCGTCGGAGCGAGGGCTGAGTACATCTGCCCCACTCGGCGCGTTCAGTATCTGGCTGCGGGAGGCGAAACCGGAACAGATGGGCCGACGTCTTGGCCGGCTGGCGTGCCGCTGGCGTGGCTGCGGCTTGGTGTCGAGCCCGCCACGCCCTCGCCATTTTTGGCGATTCTGCGGGCTGGCCATCGTCGTAACCCCTGTTGTCAGCTTGTTATGGGACGCGCCTGGGGGCTATAATTCAACTTAGGCAGATGCCGAGCCGAAGCTGCGGGCGGCGATGCCCCCATAACTGGACCATTGGTGGGGGAGGCAGCGCTGCCGCGCGGGCCAATTCGGTCCGAACGCGTCCGCGCCAACATGAGGTGAAAAAGTTATGGCTGCACCAGTTTTGCGTATCGACGTGGCGGAGAATTCCCGCGATTTTCAGCTCGTGGCGCTCGAACCGGGGCTGCCGATGCTCGACCGCGGCGGGGTCAACTCGGCGACGATGTTTAAGTGGCTGGGGCCGCTGGTGGCCGAGCCGGAATTTGTCGGCGACTCGGTTCGCTATTACGTGCGCGACGTGATGGGCGGGCGGCCGGAGGGCGTCGAATGTTATCCGGCGACCGAAGACGATTTGCAGGGCCCGCTCCGCAAGGGTCTGGAGGAGTTGCAAGAAAAAATCGGCACGGTCGCGCCGGAGAATTCGACCGAGCGAGCGATTCACGGCATCATCAGCAGCCGCTTCGAGACCTTGGTCTCCGACGAAGGCGCGGAGGAGCGCGAGGTCAGCTTCTTTAAGTATCGCATCGGCAAAGAGCCTTGGCGGTTGGTTTGGTGCTGGGGCTATCAACGCCGCGACCAAACTCCGGCCCCGGCGATGATCTGCACCGATCCGGCCTGCAAGCTGTTGTTCCTGCGGCTGAGCGGCCACAACGCCCAGTGTCCCGGCTGTTCGGAATACTCGGCCATTCTGGTCCGCAAGCGTAGCAAATGGCCGCTGGCGGTGGCGGCGCTCGTATTGTTGTTGCTGATGGCCGTAGGGCTGTGGTGGCTGGACCGACCGAAGTTGGTCATTACGCCGGGTAAGATCGCCGGACGGGCCGGCACGACGCAACATTTCACCGTCGAGCGATCGAGGCTCATCTGGTCGTTTTTCTTTGGGGCAGATGACGTTACCAAAGAGGTGGTCGCCTTTAGTTACGCTCCGGCGGTTGTTGAGGTGCAAGGGCAGGCTGCCACGGTCCGTCTGAAATCGAAGGGCCAGGCCGTGGTTCACTTCCTTCACAACGGCCTGGAGGAAGACGTCGTTGTCGATGTTACCCCGCCGGAAAACCCGCTCATGCTTTATCTCGATCCCGAGGGGCTGATTACGCTCGGCGTCGACGCAACGTACCAACCGAAAATCATGGGCGAATGGGCCGACGGGGAAAAGGCCGAACTATCTGGCTCGATCGATTGGGATTACCAGCGGGACGGAATCGTCCACATCGTCAACGGCAAGCTGCAAGGCAAGGCCCAAGGCGAAGAGACGCTGGTGGCCAAATATCGCGCCAGCCCCGACAACGAAACCATCACGCTCGACGTGCCGGTGAAGGTCACGCCGCAGCAGTATCTGGCGATTTCAGCGACACTCGAACCGGGCGAGTTGGTCGTCGGCCAGTCGGGACGAATCAGCGTGCTCGGCACGACCGAAGGCGGCGAGGAACTCTCGCTGAGCGATTCGTCGGCGATCGAGTTCGAGATCTCCCCGGACGGAGTGGCCCGAATCGATGAGCACGGCTATTTGGTCGCGGCGAAGGAAATCGATAAGGGTAAATTGAGGGTAACATACGGCGAATTGAGCACATCGGTCAGTTTCAGCGTGCGGGAAGGTTCGCTGTATACAGAACTTGTGGTGGTTCCGTCGAAGGTTGAGCTCTACGTTGGGCAAACCGATTATCTCGACGTGCGCGGGCCAGGGTCGGACGAGCCAAAAATTGTCAGTGCCGATCCTGCCATTGTCGAAGTGTTCGGTGAATCCCAAACTCTTGTCGGCCGCGGCGAGGGCACGACGACGCTCACGGTCACCAAGGGCGGAAAGTCGGTCGAGGTGCCGGTAACCGTCGCCGGCGACGTGTTGGATCTGGTCAAGTCACTGGCCATCTTGCCATCGCAGATCACGGTGAAGGCGGGCGGGTATAAATCGTTCAGCGTGGTCGGTTACCTCGGCGAAGGCCGCGCCGTCGACATCGCCGCCGACCGTCTCGATTGGCAACAGATCCCTTCGCCCCTCATGGCCGAGGTCGACAAGGGGCTGATGATCGTCCGCGGTAAAGCGATCAACGGCGACATTCGGCAGAAGCTGGTGATCGGCGTGACGGGGCGCGACGATCTGCTGGCCGAGGCGGACGTGTCGGTGATTGCTTCCGGAAAACTTTCCCGGCTCGAATTGCTGTTGGCCGGCGATCCGTTCCGCGACGCGCCGCCGTTCGATCTGGTGATTCCGCAAACGGTCCTGATCGACGGCCACAAAGTGATCGTGCGCGGTGTCGACGGCGGCGGATTTCGGATTGTTTCGAACCTCGACGACTACGGTGTGTACGGCTTTATGACCGATGACACGGTGACCGAGATCAACGGGCGCATTATTAGAAACAGCGACGATTTGAGGCGCGAGCTGAGGGTCATCCGCAGCGGTGGTATCAACGGGACGATCACCGTAATTCGTGGCGGACGAGAGATTACGCTCGGGGCGATTGGCGGAGGGACGCCGTTCGCTTCGGTCGAGCTCGACCACGACTCCGACGGCGCCGGCGGGTTCACCGTTAGCGCCGTGGTGGTCTCGAATCGCAAGACGGGCGGCTTGCAGTATCAGGTTTACGAAGAAGGCACCCAGCCGCCCAGCGAGTGGGTCGATGCTCAAGTCGGCGCAGACGGCTTGCTGGCGGTGTCGATTCGCAGTGCGACCATCAAACGCGGACCAAAAAACGCCCGTTACGGGCTGATTATCGTCAGCCGCGACCCGGCCGGCGGCGCCGTGCAGGCCCATCGTTTCGCTTTCAGCCTGGACACCAAGATTCGCAAGGAAGAGGGCGATAATAAAGATAGCGAGGAGCCGGGCGGGATTCCGGGGGTTGATGCGTCGGCGCCGGATGCGCCGTCGTTTGATCCGTAGTGGCGCGGGAGGACGGGCGCGACCACTGGTCGCGGCTTTACATACGTGACTTGCGCGACCAGCGGACGCGGCTTTACAAAAACAGAGCAGGAGCGATTGATACCAACCCATGCCATTTCCTGATGATCGAGACCTCAGCTTGCAGCGGCAGGCCGAGCAGGTTGAAAACTTCGCCACGGACCTGAGTGACTGGCTGGCACAGTTCAATCCGGCGCGCAAGGAAACCGACTTGCTGCCGGTGGCCGAGAGCGACGAGTTCGAATTGTTCCGCCTCCGCCGCCTGGCGCACAGCTTGTACAGCTCCGCCAAGGTGCCGGTGGCCGCGGCCATCTACGGGCCGTCGCAGGTCGGCAAGAGCCTGCTGGTAGGCCAGATTCTCAAGCCCGACGACGACCACTTCACCCCGCTCGGCATGGACGAAAACAGCGGCGAGCCGGCCTATTACAAGGGCCTCTCGTTCGACAACGATCTCAATCCCCAGAGCGGATCGAACGAAGCCACGGCCCTGGTCACGCGGTTTACCACCAAGGACCGTTACACCACCGCCGCGCCGGAATTCCCGGTGATGGTCCGGGCGCTCACCCGGGCGCAGTGGCTGCGCGTGCTGGCCCGCGGCTTTCTGATCGAGTGTTCGCTGCCCGAGATGACCGCCTGGGACAGCGACGCCTTGGAGTCGCTGTTCGTCGAGTTACAAAAAGGCTATCGGGCCGCCGAAGTCGACCGCCGCTGGCAGATGGATCTGCTCGACGTGTTCGGCTACATGCGAAGCTGCGACCCGCGCGGGTTTCCCTCGACCGAAGCGGTGTTTAACGGATTCATGAGCCGTTACCCGCTTTCCGACGAAGGCTACGTGCAACTCGCCTCCGAGTTGTTTTGGGACGGCTGGGACAGCCTGACCAACATGTTCAACACGATCAACCACTTCTTACAGCGAATTCGCAAGGAAGGCCGCGACCCGGCGATCTTCACGCATTGGGCCGGCGTGCGATTTCTGCTCGACAGCCAGCGGGCGAAAGTCCACGAGCGGCAGATGTCGCAGTGTTTCAAACGGGTCGAATGGGCCGACTTTCGGCTGGCCGACACGGGCGATTTCTTCGTGCTGGAGTATCACCCCGGTCGCGGCGGCGGCACCGAACAGCTCGAAACGATCCAGGCGGCGATGCTCGAATTGGTGATCCCAATTCTGCCCCACCGGCTCAGCGACGACTGGCGCAAGACGATCGAACAGATCGACATCCTCGACGTGCCCGGCATGAGGGCCGGCCGCCAGGGAGCCACCGCCGGCAAGCGGACCGCCGCCGACACGATCGAAGAACAGATGGAGATCGTCAAGCGCGGCAAGGTCGCTTATCTGTTCGAGCGCTACACCGAAGAATTACAGATTCAGACCTTGTTGCTGTTGGCCCGCGGCGGAAACCTGGAAGTCACCGCGCAGATGAAACACCACGTCGACACCTGGGGCAAGGCGCGTTACGGCGAGAAGGTCTGGCCGACGAAGGTTCGCGACGAGCTGCCGGCTCTGTTCGTCGGCATGACCGGCATCGACGAGGAATTCCGCAATCGCGACGAATACGCCGACGCGATGCTGTTCGAGGCCCGGCTGTCGCAATTGGCCGACGCGCTGAACGTGGTGATGAACGACTTCGGCGGCAAGGGCAAGAGTTTTACCAACACCTACCCGATTCGCTATCCCGGCACCTGGGACACCAACGAAAAACAACGCCAGGAATCTGACCCGGAAAAATGGGTGCGGGCCGAGAAGGCCTTTCTGGCTTCGAAGGCGGTGCAGACCTACGTCAAATCGCCCGAGCAGCGTTGGCGCTGCGCCATGGACGACAACGACGGCGGGCTGTCGCTGATCAGCGCCGGTTTTCGGCAATGCACGACCGCCGAAAAGAAACAGGACCAATTGCAGAAGGAAATCAACGATGTCTTCAATCGGTTGATGCAGTTGGCCCAGGGCTGGGTGGTCGATCCCGACGTCAACGTCGACCGCGAGAAGCGGGTGGCCAGCGCCCAGAAGCTGCTGGACTGGCTGAGCAAGAACCGTCAGGCGATCTACTTCCGCATTCGTGGCATCGAACACGCCCTGTCGCTGAAAGACGGCGACGAGATGCAGTTGGCCGATTTCGCCGACATGAGCAGCAGCACCGCGGGCCGGCCCGATGCCATCGAGAAGCGTTTTCCGCAGCACTTAAAACAGTTCTTGCACGAATGGACGACGACCGTGGTGCCCAAATACTGGGAGCAATACACGGCGGATCATCCCGAAGGCGGCCCCTGGCTCGACGCCGAGGATTTCAACACGTTTTCGCGTCACTTGCGAGACTACATGCTCTCCGAAGAGGTCTTCGCCACGCTCTCGGAGCGTCTGCTGCCGATCGTAAATCTGAAAATCCGCGACGAGGCGGCCAAGCGGCGAACCCGCCGCAAGTACGTGCGGATCATCATGAACGATTTCATGCTCAATCCGGGTCCGAACCAAAAGGCGTTGGAAGAGGCCGAGCTGGAAGACGGGGAAGACTACGGCCTGATGGAGACGGTCATGCAGCGCTGGACCAAGCGGCTAAGGATGGCCCTGGCCTCCGGAGCCGGCCAACACATCGACATCCCGCCCGGCAATGCGGAGTTGATGGAAGTGGTCGAGCCGTTTGATACGTAGGGAGTGATCGCGGCGCGATCACTTTTAACTAGCCCAGGCATTCATGCCTGGGAACCCGAACGCCGCGCCCGCTCCTCTTCGCCCCTTTAGGGGCACGACGCTCGGGAACAAGCGATTCGGCGTTTTCCTGGACCAGAAAAGCCCCTAAAGGGGCTGAAAAAAAGATTTGCGATGCGTCCCCAATTCCCAGGCATAAATGCCTGGGCTAATTAAAAGTCGGATGGCAAAACTTTCCCGGTGGCCGAACGGCCGGCAAAAGCCTAAGATGCACACTTTCCTGAATCCGTAGGACACCAAGCAAAACGATGCACATCATCTTCGCCAACACCGGAGTTCAGGTCGTCTGCGTCCCTTTGGCGACGGGCCGCTACCAAAGTTCGCAGATCGGCCAGGGCTGGCAACACTGCCGGCGCCGCGTGTTCGACGAGAAGAATCAAGAAGAGGTCGTCCGCGACTTTCCCTTCATCCAGTGGCAGATCATCCAGGGTCGCAAAAGCAAGCTGTTTCTGGCCATCGACAGCACATGCGGTGACTCGGACGCCGGTTATTTCTGTTCTCCCCAGGCGCTGGCCGGCGATTTTTCCGTCAGGCTCGAGGGCCTGCTCGATCTGACCGGCGAAGAGCTGCCGGGCATTCCCGATCCGGAAATTGTGATTCGCGCCGCCACGGCCGCCGGCGGCGACCCCAAGCACGTTCACATCGTCGCCGACTTCGGCAATAGTCGCACCGGCGCGCTGCTGCTGGAGATGACCGGCGAAGTAGCTCAGGCCGCGCAAATGATGCCGTTCGAGTTAGTCAACCGCTATCACCTCGACGCCTGGGACGAAGACGGCGAAACGATCGACCTGCCGCACGCCCGTTGGTTTAACTCGAAGACCCACTGGTGCGTCGCCCCGTATTTGCCGCCGCCGGCGATGACCAAGACGGAGTATTACACCGAGACCGTCAAGAAAATGATCGGCAAGAAATCAGTCAAGCGCACGCGCGAGACCCGCGTGCAGGCCAATCTGTTTGAAGACTGGTCGATGGTTCGCATGGGTCACGAAGTTGACGACATCAGCCAGTTAATGCACGCCGCCGGCGATATCCGCACGTCGGTCAGTTCACCCAAGCGATACCTCTGGGCCGATGACGAAAGTTGGCTGGAAGGGGCCAACTGGTACATGGCCGATCCCTACGATCGCTCGAAGACGGGTGAGTACGCCGCCAAGCTCAGCGGGCCGCTGATGCGATTCATCCACGAAGACGACCGCGACGTGCTGCTCAACAAAAAAAGCCTCGGCGAGTCCGACTACGCCGCCGAGGTGCCGATCAAGCCGCGTCACGCGCCGCGGTCGCTAATGGTCGGGGCACTTTACGAATTGCTCTGCCAGGCGTTTCAACACGTCAACAGCGAGGCCTATCGCCGCCGCAGTGGCGATTCGGGCCGAGCCCGCGAGATTCGCAGCTTCACGCTGACCTATCCCAGCGGGATGTATCACGAGGAGCGCGAGCGATATCACCGTCAGGCCCAAAAGGCGATCGAGATTTTCAACCTCACGATCGGCAAGCACCAAAAAAATCCGCCGCAGTTGACGCTCAGCATCGACGAGGCCAGCGCAGTTCACCTGACGTATATATGGAGTGAACTGCGGATGTTGGGGCAGAACCCGGCGCTGTGGTTTGCGGTGTTGCACCAAGACACGGGCGAAAAGAAGGCCGAGCCGGAGTCGGAGGCTGCCCCCCAGGTCGCCGCGGCCCCCGCCGCGCGCCGGCGCGGACGCGGCCCCACGCGGCCCGGACGCCCCAGCCGTCCGCAGCCCGGCAGAGTTGTGCCGGCCTCGACGCAGCCGCCCTCGGGAGATCACGACGTGCGAATCGCCTGCATCGACGTCGGCGGCGGCACGAGCGATCTGATGATCGCCAACTACTCGTTTCAGCCCGGCATCGACGACTCGATCCAAGGCCGCGTGCTGCATCAAGACGGCATCACGCTCGGCGGCGATCAATTGGTCAAGCGGCTGCTGGAGAAGAAAATTGTGCCGCGGTTTGCCGAAGTGATCGGCCTGGAAGACGAAGACGTGCAGTTGTTGTTCGGCCCCGAGGTGCCCAAGAATCGCGAATTCCGCGCCCAGCGGGTCAACTGGGTCAATCGGTTGTTCGTGCCCCTGGCCGAAGCGTACCTGCAAAACGCGGTCGACGGCGTCGATAACGAAGAGCTTTCGCACACCGACCCGGAAATCGTCGACCCGGCCGTTCTCGATTCGCTCGAAGCGGTGTTCGACCGTCTGCGCGGCCCGGGCTATTACAGCATTCAGCAGGAATTGGGCTTGGTCTACCAGAAAGAAGAATTCGAGGACATCGTCCACGAGGTGTTCGACGATCTGATCTTCGACTTCTGCTGCCGGATGGTCGAACATCGGGCCGACGTGGTGTTGTTGGCCGGGCAGCCGACGAAGCTCTCGTACATTCAAGAACTGGTGCGGATGTATCTGCCGCTGCCGGCGGCGCGAATCGTGCCGATGTACAACCACTACGCCGGAAACTGGTATCCGTATCAAGACCCCAAAGGCCATAACCCCGGCGTGATTATCGATCCGAAAAGCGCGGTGGTCGTCGGCGCCGGCATCGAGTTCATGGCCCGGCACGGCATGTTGCCGCAGTTCAAATACAAGATGATCGGCAAGGAGAAGGAAAACACGTATTACTGGGGCGTGATGACCGACGCCACCAGCGGCATCCGCCAGGAACGTATCTTGTTCGAGCCGGTCACCGACGAGCAAAAGGTCGAGTCGATCGAATTCAACACGATCGCCCAGCGCGTGATGATCGGCCGCAAGATGAGCGGCGACGAAGATGCCCAGGCGATGCCGATCTACCTGTTCAAGATGGACACGGGCGACCGCATCGGCGAGACCGACGTAAAGATCCGCGTGCGTCGCGAGCGGGCCAGCGAAGAGTCGGAAGAGTATCTGGAAGTCGAATCGGTGAGCGGCATCGTCGCTGGCGAGCCGGCCGTGTTGGATCACAACGTCCACTTCATGTGGCGCACCCTGGCCGACGAGCGGTACTATCTCGACACGGGCGGACTCGATAATATCGAGTTAGAGCCGATGTAGGTTGTCGCCGCAGGGCGGAGAATGCCAACCAATATAATGACCGAAGCACGAAATCCGAAACCCTAAACAAATTCAAATATCCCAATGACCAAATCGCGTAACCGCTCACGGGACTTGAAGCAGAAAACCGCTAATCGACGCTGAGGAACGCTAATAACTCGGTTCAAACCTGAAACGGATGAATTGCGGCCGTGATCGGGTTTATTCCTAGATCGACCTTTGATCTGAAATCAGGTTCCTGGCTTCGCCCATTCTTTATTTTGATTAGCGTTCATCAGCGTTTATTAGCGGTTGCCATCTTGGAATTTCTAACCGGCGATCTGTTTTGAGGCGATACCAGCATGTCGTGTCGCGAACGGTAACTAAATTGCGTTTGTTTAGGATTTTGGATTCAGGATTTCGTATTTTCAACCCGGCGTGCCCACCCTGCGAGTCGCCCATGTCGTCTGAGAAACAGCCTGAATCGAGCGATCCGGCCAGCGCCGACGCGCCCTCGGAAGCGGAGCAGATCGAGCAGCAACTTTCGGGGCTGGCTGAGACGCATTTCGCCCGCAAGAAGCAGGAGATCAAGGCGTCTCAAGAGGCGGCGGGCAGCCATGTGGTCGGCAAGCTGCTTAATAAGGTCGACGGATTGACCAAGGGCAAAGCGTCTGGACGACAAGGGACAACCGCTGCGGCGTCCGAAAACACGACCTCGCACACCGATGTCGCCGCTGCGCCGATCCTCGCCGAGCAGGCTGCTCAGCCCGTCGCCGTCGGGCAGGCCGTGCCCGTGACCGCCGCGCTTGACGCGGACGCGCTCTCGGCAACGATCTCGCCGATCTTAGCGCGGTTGAGCAACGTCGAGAAAACATTGAAGGAATCCAGCACGGCCGGACGAAAGAGCGAAGCGCAAACGCGGCAGGCGATCGAGAAGCTGCTGGAAGTCGTCTCAAAGCAAGAGGCCGGCATCAACAGCATCGTGCAGTTTCTTCGTAAGCAGGCTCAGGCCCAGTCGCCCGCGCCCAAGCCGTCTGAATCAGACCGGCCCCGATCGCGATTGATCCCGGAGCGAAAGCCGGCCGAGGCGGTGGCCGCCGTGCCCATGGCGCCGGTTGCTGTTGCGGCGGCGCCGGTCGTCTCCGGCGAAAACTGGCATCAGGCCGTCTTCGGTCCGCAACTGGCCGCCGACGCCACGACGGCAGCCAGCCGGCAGCAGATGCTCAACGCCGCCGCGGCCGGAGAAAAAAACGCCGCCACGTTAGCCGGGTTGCTGTTAATGTTTCACGCCGCGGCGCCCGAACGCCGGCCGCAGATGCTCAAAGACATTGGCGAGGCGTTTTATCGCTGGCGACCGGATGCCGACAGCGACTCGGGCGGCATCCGGGCCGCGCTGCTCGACTGGCTCATCAAGCACAGCGAAGAGTCGGGCAAGGCGAACACCATCGAATTGGTCCACCCGGGAGATCGCTTCGACAACACCCGACACCACGCCCAGCAACGAGGCGCCGAGATCGTTCGCGTTTTCGGCTGGCTCGTGCTGCGCGAAAGCGGCAAGGTGTACACTAAGGCCAGCGTCGCGGTGCAATGAGAAATCGTAACCCGAAGCGTAAGCAAGGATGATAAACCAGCAACAGCATGAAGACACACCAGTGCATTAACTGTAGCTTTCAGATCCAACGGGCGGTCACCCCATTGAGCTGCCCGGCCTGCGGCCAGCAGCGCGTGGGGCTGTTCCGGGAGGTCGCGGCGCCACAACAGCCGGTCACCCCCGTTGCTGATCAGCCGCCAACGACCGTGCCGGCATCTACGGTGTTGGCGCCGCCTCCACCGCCGCCGGGAGCGGCAGTTCCGCAACCGCCGACCGTCGCGCCCGTGCCCGTGCAGCCGGCTCCTGCTGCGCCGCCAACAACAACAACACCGGCGCCGACAACGACAACGCCGACGCCGACAACGACAACGACAACGCCGGATGAGACGGCGGCTCCGGCTAAGCCGCAAGCGGTGGAAAGGGCGAAGCCGCCGGCGCCGCCAAGGAAGACGCCGAAGAGGCAGCCGCCGCAGGAAACGCCGCAGACGATTGAGCCGCCGACGAAAAAACGACGCCCTGCCGAACGAGCTGCGCCGTCTCCGCCCCCGAGTAAACCCGCGGAGAAAAAGGCGCCGGTGGAAGTGCCGATTCCGAAGGAGCAACGTCGGCGGTCTGCTGCGCCGCAAGCGGTGAAGGAGGAGTCCACGAAGCAAACACCGGATCGCCCAACGATTCCCAAGCCGGAACGGTTCGAGTTTATGTATCCCGAGGAAGGGTCTGGCGCCGGACCACACGCCGGCGCGCGCGGCCGGACGATCATCGACGACGAGGGCCGCCTCTACGCTTGCGTCGGCGGGCGATTGGTCGCCATCCGATACGAGAACGAGAAGTTTTCCGTCGACTGGATCTACTCGACCGACAGCCACATTCCCGGCAACCCGGCCCTCGGCCCCGACGGCAACATTCGCGTTCATGCCGGCGACGGCAGCCTGCACTGCATCACCCGCGACGGCCGGCAAGCCTGGGCTCCCGCCCGAGTCGGCGAGCCGCTCGGTTGGTCATCTCCGCTGGTCGACGCCAAGGGCAACACCTGGATTTGCAGCTATCTGGGCGGGCTGCTCAAAATCAACGACGAGGGCCAAACGAGCGATCAACCCTATTTTCGTACTCGCCAAAAATTCGATTCCACCGGCGTCATTCATCAGGGCGTGTTTTATGTCGGCGGCGAAGACGGTTTCATCTACGCGATCGAAATGGCCTCCGGTCGTCGGGGACGCAACGTCTGGGATCACAACAAAGGCGCCGGCAAGACCGACTGGTTCATCAACAGTCAATTGCTGACGGGCGGCGATGGAACCTTAATTGTCGCCAGCCGCGACGATTGTCTGTACGGATTTCAGCCCGGCGGAGAGCTGGCCTGGAAAACCGAGATGCCGGGGCAAATTCTCGCCTCGCCGGTGCTCGACGCCCGCGGAGACATCTACCTGGGCCTGAATTGCGCTGCCCGAGACACGACCGAGCAGGGGCGGCTCGTTTGTGTTCGCGGCAATTCCCACAAGATCGCCTGGCAATTCGCCACCGCCGCGGCGATCGAATCGACGCCGGTGGTGGACGGCGACGGAGTGGTCTACGTGGGCGACAATTCCGGACTCGTCCATGCCGTTGACCGCGACGGTGCCGAACAATGGCAGGCCCAACTCGCCGCCCCGGTTCGCTCGGCCGGAGCGATCATCGCCCCCGGCCGGGTCGCCTTCGGCCTGGACGACGACACGCTAATTGTGCTGAAATGCTCGTGAGAATTCCCCCTGGAGGGTGCGAGTCGCTCAGCCGCTTGCGGCGAAGCAGGCATTCACCTTTTTTGGCCAAATACCTGCGAAACGGCCCCCTAACGAGTACATAGCCGCGATTTCGGCGTTTCATAGGGTATCGGACCCGCAAAACAAAAGATTTCGGGAATAATTGCCCCCCACTGGACCGAGTAGTCAATCGTGGAAATCCAGCAAAAAACACCCGAAAGATAGTGCAAGGCCCCGGCAAATTGTGTTAAACTCGCGTAAATGAGCTGGCCGCCATGGTGGTGCCGCCGCTGCTGTCGATCCAGCCGACAAAAACTCCCCCCTCAGAACAGAGAGACAGGAGAATCCGTCATGAAACGACTCGCACTGTTGCTTACATGCGTGGGGCTGCTAGCGTCGAACGCAGAGGCAAGAACTTGGACCGACGCGAAGGGCAACAAGGTCGATGCTGATTTCGTGGCGCTCGACCAAGACGGAGTGCAGATGCGTCGCCAAAGCAACGGCGAAGTCTACCGAGTTCCGATTGACACACTCTCGGCAGCTGACCAGGCTCACGCCCTTCAAGAAGCCATCGACCAGAGCAACAAGCGGATCGAGCAGAATCCCCGCGATGCGGTCGCCTACAATACTCGTGGATACGCCTACAGCCGTCGCGGCGAGTACGATCGGGCCATCAACGACTACGGCCGCGCGGTGCGTTCCGACAACCGCTATACGTTGGCCTATCGCAACCGGGGCAATCTTTACTCCGCCCTCGATCGTGGCGACACCGATAAGCACAAAGAGTACGCCGAAAAATTTCGCGAGCGAAACCGCAAGCGCTGGTCGGCCTTGAAGGACAAGTATCGTCGCAGCAAGCAGTGGCAGCCGCTCAACAGCACCACCCGCGACGTCGGCGCCCGACCGCTTCGTCAGTTGGCGATGGCCGATTACAAGAGCGCCGAAAGATACGGCGGCTACGGCGGCTATGGCCGCGGCTATGGCAGGGGCGGCTATGGGAAGGGCGGCTACGGCAAAGGCGGCGGCGGGGGCAAGGGCTCCGGCAGCGGAAAAGGCAAGGGCTCCGGTTACGGTAAAGGCAAGGGCAAGAAAGGCCAGGGCGACGAGTCGCTCGAGGTCTTCCCCGCCAAGGCCCAACAGGGCCAGACGCTGTCATTGGTGGCCGACGCAGCGACGCTCCGCAAGGGAATGCCGGTCAAGATCGATCCGGCCACGGGCAAGCCCGTCAAGAGAGAGAAAGGCGAGCGTTACGCTTCCAAAGAAGATATCAAGACCGTCGATTTCTACCGCGACTCGAACGGCTCTGGCAAATTTGAAGAAGGTGAGGACCAGTATCTCGGCGCCGACAGCAACGGGGTCGACGGCGGCAAATATCGGGTCGCCGTTTCCAGTGCCGAGTTCCCCGAGGGCATCCAAGGTTACTTCGCCGTCGGTCGCGGCGCCGAAGGAACCGCCAAGCCGGATAAGGGCAAGGGCAAAGGAAAGCGCAAGGGTTCCGGCGAGCCGCTTCCCTCCGACACCAAGGCCACCAGCAAGCCGGCCTCCGGATCGGGTGAAATCACGCCGCCCGAAGGTCAAGCGGCCCAAGCTAAGCCCGCCCCAGGACAGGGAAAAGGCGGCGGAGCGGGTCAGGGCGGACGTGGAGGATACGGAGGTGATCGCTACGTCGGACGCGACCGTGTCTATGTCGATGACCGTGACGACCTTGTCGTGCGGGATCGGGCCGATGCCTACGTTGACGACGCGGTGATTCTCGTCCAAGACGGTGACTACACGACCGCCATCGATCGTTATACGGACGCCCTCGGCTTGGTCGACAACGCCGACTATTACACCGGTCGAGCCAACCTCTATCGGAGAAGCGGCGACTACACGAGGGCGATCGTCGATTACAACGAAGCGGTTCGCCTGCAGCCGCGCACGGCCGAGTATTACTACAACCGCGGATTGGCCTACCGCCGCTTAGGCAAGCTGGACGCGGCGATTGCCGATTACACCACGGCGCTCGAGCTCGATCCTAAAATGGCCAAGGCCTATAACAATCGTTCCAGCGCCTACGGTGCCAACGGCCAGTACAAGCAGGCCGTCGTCGACGCGACCGCGGCCATCAAGCTCGACTCGACCGACGCTCGGGCCTACTTCAATCGGGCGATTGCCTACTTGAAGAGCGACCAATATCAGCAAGCCATCGACGACCTAAAAGTGGTCACCAACCTCAACCCCGCTGACTCGCAGGCCTACGCTTTCCGCGGCCATGCCTACGAAAAAATGGGCGAGGAAAAGCTGGCCCAGGCCGATTACGCCAAGGCGAAGGAATTGAACCCGGCTTTGAAATAGTCGCTCGCCGCGGCGGTCGCCAGAACCGGCTTATGCTCCTGGAAATCCATCTCCCCGGCGGACGGCGAAAGCCTTTCGCCGGGTTTTTTCGTGGCGAGCGTCGGCCGTCAGGCCGATGGTGGTTTGCCGATCAGGTTCAACTTTTTCCCAGCGAAATGTATTACCCCCGGGCTGACGCCCGCGGCTCGCCACCAAATTCCTTCACGGCAACCAATCGGGAAACATCGCCATGAAATCGCTCTCACTATCGCTCGTCTGCTTCGCCCTGCTCGCTTCGCCTGCGATTGCCAGAACGTGGAGAAGCACGGGCGGTAAGCGGATCGAGGCCGAGTTCTTGGAATTGGTCGGCGACAAAGTCCGCCTCAAGAAGTCCGATGGCAAGACGTATACGGTTCCCATGAAGCAACTCAGCAACGCCGACCGGCTTTATGCGGCCGACAAGGCGATCGACCTCTTCGACGCGGCGATTGCCGCCGATCCCAAAGACGCCAAGGCCTACGACGGACGCGGTGTCGCCCACAAACATCGTGGCGAATTCGACAAGGCGCTCGACGACTTCCGCAAGGCGATGGAAAACGATCCGACGCTGGCCGCGCCCTACACGCACCGCGGCGACCTGCTGATGATCCTGGACAAATCGAGCGATCCGCTCAAGGACAAGTACGCCCGGAAGTATTACAATCCGTCGTACAAACCCTCGGCCCGGCCTCGTAGCGGAAATCTGCGTAAATTGGCGCAGGAGGACTACAAAAAGGCCCGTCAGTTGGCGATATTCTCCAAGCAAGACAAAAAGACGTATCAAAGCGTCGAGGGCAGCAAGCCGGCGAAGAACGCCCCCAAGCGACCGGAAAAAGAGGCAGACGAACCGCTTGCCGCTGCTGGCGGCGCCACGCAACAACCAGCCACGCCCGGCGCCTCGCAACAACCGGCGACACCTGGAGCACCCGGCGGCCCGGCCGCAGTAGGTGGCGGAACCACAGTCGTCGGTGGACGCGGAACCACAATCGTCGGCGGACGCGGAACTACGATCGTCGGCGGACGCGGAACCACAATCGTCGATCGTCGCGGCGATACGATCATTCGCGACCGCCTGATCGACGGGCGCGGTCGGGTGATTGTCGATGGCGGCAACGACGTGGTCGTGCTGCGAGACCGGGCCAACATCTACATCGACCGTGGCGTCACCTACATCGACGGCGGCGATTACGATTCGGCCATCGTCGAGTATTCACGCGGCATCAAGGTGATCGACGACGATCCTACCTATTACATCGGCCGGGCCAACGCCTATCGGGCCATCGGCGATTACGATCGGGCTATCGTCGACTACGGCGCCGCGATCAAACTCAACCCGCGCTCGGCCGAGTATTACTACAATCGCGGACTGATGTACAGCAAAGCCGGCCAGTTGGACCATGCCCTGGGCGATTACGGCACCGCGATCGAGCTCGATCCGAAGATGGCGGTCGCATACAACAACCGTGCACACGTGCATGCCCTGTTGGGCGATTACACCGGCGCGATCGCCGACGCCAGCGAGTCGATCGCTCTCGACGGCGACCAACCACGAACCTACTTCAACCGCGGCCTGGCCTATCTGCGCAGCGGCAAAACCACCGCAGCCATCGCCGACTTCACTCAGGTCATCGAGCTATCGCCCTCCGACGCGAAAGCCTACGCCTTCCGTAGCCGAGCCCACGAAAAAGCGGGCCAAGCCGACCAGGCCCAAGCCGATCTAGCCAAAGCCGAAGGCTTGCTCTCCGGGCGTTGATGCCCGCGTCTGGCGAGAATCACTCGGATTCAGCCACCGACCAGAAACACTCGCCAAGCACGATCCACTCTACCGCTTCGGTCCCTGTTCGATGTAATTGTGAACCTGGGTCTTGGCGGCCTCAATGGCCGAGGAAATGCGCTGGGGTTCCTGCTCGATGTGCTGGCGCATGCGGCAGATTTCGGCGTCGAGCTTGTCGAGTTGAGTGCCAAGACGCTCCACCTCGGATCTCGCTGCCTGCTCGCGGTAGAAGAGGTCCGTCACGTCAACCGTCTCAGTCCGCGTAATGTTGAATTCGCGGCGAAATTCGTCTCGCGATGCCTCGCGGATCTGCGCCGCCTCTTGCTCGGTTCGGTCCCGCGCAGCCTGGGTCTCCTCGTGCATGCGCTGCCAATGTTCCTTCTCCACTGCAATCATCTCAAGCGACTCCAGGATCGACTCGGCCGCCTGCCGATTTCGCTGTAGCACGTCCGTTTGGTGTTGGGCGTCTAACTGTGCCAATTCGAGTTCCTGCGATCGTTTCGCTTCGCCGATCTTCTTGGTCTTCTCGAACTCGGCCGCGGCAACTTGCTCCTCGGTCTGCGCGTGCTCGCCGCGGCTCTCCTTCTTCCGTCGCTCGACCTCTTCCCTTAGCCGGCCGACCTCCTGCGCTTCCTCGTGTAGATCCGCCAGAATGTTGATCTCGTCTCGCAGCGTGTCTCGCTGTTGTTCCAGTTCGCTCAGTTGCTCCGAGAGTTCCTCCTGGCGGGCGGAGAACGTCGACTCCAACTGCTCCACTTTCAGGTTGTGCTCGCGCGTTGCCCGTTCAAACTGTATGCTCAGCGACTCGCTGGCCTGGTCGACTCGCCGGGCGACGTCGGCGAACGACTCACGCACCTGATCGGCGCGGCTTTCCTCCTGGGCGCTGCGAGTTTTCTCCTGTTGGATCTGCAACTCCAATTCCTTGATTTGCCGATCGTGAGCCTCGCGGAGCCGATTGTCCTCGCTCTGGGCCTCGCGCAGTCTTACCTCGAAGTCAAGCTCCTTGATCTGCACCTCGCCCGGCGAGATCGGGCCTTTCTCCTTGGATTCAAGCTTGTGCAGCAATTCGACCGCGAGGTCTTTAGCTTCCTGAGCCTTCAAGGCTTGAATGTCGGTTTCAGTCCAGTCCATTTCGATACCTCCCGGGTGCTCAATATGTAATGCGCGACCGCTTCACCGGTGCAGATGATTAGATTAGGCCGTGATTGTACCAAACCGCGCGAGCGATATCGACGAGATGCCGGCGAAATCCATGCAATGGCCCAGCGGGCGAATGCCGAATGACGCATTGCCGACGGCCTGACCGCGTCCGCTCGCCGGAGAATCCTCCCTTTCTCGCGAAGGATTCGGCCCGTCGGGTAACATAATACCGTGGGCACAGACGCAGACCGGTAGGAGACACACCGGGTGTACGAAAACTTTGATGCCGCCTGGCACCACCGGGCATTGAGCGGAGAGGCGGCGGCGGTCGACCAATTGGCGGCGGCCTCGCTCGACCCGCTTTACCGGTTCTGCTTCTATCGGGTCGGCGGAGACCGGCACCTCTGCGAGGAGGTCGTGCAGGAAACGCTCGTCCGCGCGATCGGCGACTTGGCGGCTTACGAGCCGACGCGGGCCGGCGGACGGATCTTTCCCTGGCTCAGCGGGCTGGCCCGTAACGAAATCCGCCGGGTGCTCTCGATGCGTAACAACACGGCCAGCCTCGAAATGCTCTGGGCGCGCATGGACGACGACCTGCGACGGATCTTCGCCGAACTCGACAGCCGGCCGCTGGAGGAAGAGACGCTGCGGCGGGAAGAAACCCGCGAGATGGTCAGCGCCGCGATGAGCCAATTGCCGCCGCCGTATCGCGACGCGCTGGAGGCCAAGTACGTGCTCGGCCGCAGTGTCCGCGAGATGGCCCGCTTGGCCGGCGGCACCGAGAAGTCGATCGAATCGAAGCTGAGCCGCGCCCGCGATGCGTTTCGCCAGACGTTCCGCGCGTTGGTGCGTAATCTGAATGCCGAGGAATATCCCGTAGGGAGCTATCTATCATGAATCGCGACGAAAAGAATATCGCCCAAGAGAATGTCGAGCGTTTGCTCAGCCGGGTCTACACGCCGCAATCGCCCGAGGCGCCGTTTGCCGAGCGGGTTCGCGCGGCGATGCAGGCCACCGCGGCGAAAATCAGCCGTGGCACAGGCGTCTCGCCTGTGAAATATCAAGATCGTGGCACAGGCGTCTCGCCTGTGAAATACACCGGCGGGACGCCGGTGCCACGAGCGAGCGAGTCGCTGTGGGATCGCAAGCAGCTTTCCGATCGCGCCGTGTTGGCCAGTTGGGCGGTAGCCGGGGCGATCATCTTGGGCATCTTCATGATCGGCCGCGCGTTTTCGCCCAGCAATACGGAGCCGCCGGTGACGCTCACCAACTCCGGTCGGGCGATCTCGATCGATTGGAATCGCGATCTGCCGGATTTGGGCGGCCAGCCATTCATTACGGCGGCCGATCGTCCGGCGGGCGCGGAGCCCCAGCGAGTGCAGATTGGCCAGGAGATTCAGACCCAGCGCGGCGAGCGACGCCGCGTCGTGCTGCCCGACGGGTCGGTGCTGTACATCGACGCCGAGACGAAGCTGCGGCTCGATGACCAGCGGCGGGTGACGCTCAGCGAGGGGCGAATTTTCGTGAACGTCTCGCCCCGCGAAGAATCCGCGACTGACGATGCGGCGACGTTCATCGTCCAAACACCCGACCGGCGGATTTCCGCCCTTGGCACCCGCTTCGCCGTCGACGTCGACGAGCGCGAAGATCGCATCCTGGTGACGCAGGGTAAAGTCAAAGTCGACGGGCTGCGCGAAGAAATTCACACCGGCCAGCAAGTCATCTTGGGTCGCGGCGAGCGGGCCGACGACGTCCGCGTAACCGCGGCTCCCCGCGCTTCGCACGCGCTCGATTGGACCAAAGACCTGATGGCTGCGGCCGAAGCCCGGCTCGTGCCCGAGAGCGATTTCGCCGGCGGGGCGTTGTTGGTCGAACACGAGGGCGAGAAGACCCGCTTCACGCTCCGCAAATACCACGTCGACGTTCACATCGAAGACGGCTTCGCCCGCACGACGATCGACCAGACGTATTTCAACCACCTGCCGGAGCGGCTGGAGGGGACGTTTTATTTCCCGCTGCCGCCGGACGCCTCGATCTCGCGGCTGGCGATGTACGTGGCCGGCAAGCGGATGGAAGGCGGCATGCTCGAACGCAACCGGGCCCGCGAGGTGTTCGAGTCGATCAAATACCGCATGCTAGACCCGGCCCTGCTGGAATGGATCGACGGCAGCACCTTCAAGATGCGCGTCTTCCCGCTCGAAGGCCGCCAGGAAAAGCGGATCATCCTCAGCTACACCCAGCGGCTCGATTCGCTCTACGGGCGGACCAGCTATCGCTTTCCCGCCGGCCATAATCTGGGCGTCGTCGACGAATGGACGCTAAAGGTTCACGTCCGCGGGCACGCCGATAAACCGTGGACGTGTCGATCACACGAAGTCGTGGCCCAACGCGACGCGGGCAACCTCACGCTTGCGGCGAAGCAGACCCGCGCCCACCTCGATCGCGACGTCGTCATCGATCTCTACGACTCGGGCTACCAAACCCAAATGGCCCAATCGACGAAATTCTCGTCAACCCGCCACGAGAACTCGCAGTATCTCATGCTCCGCCACCGGCCAAATCTTCCCACCCAACAAAAACGCCAACGCCGCGATTGGGTCTTCCTGTTCGAGTCGTCCGGCGATCGTAACCCGCTGTTGGCCCGCGCGCAGATCGACGTGATCCGCGGGCTGTTGGAAAATGCCGAACACGACGACACGTTCAGCATCGTGACGGCCTCGACGAAGCTTCATCGCTTGACCGAGCAGCAAACCGCGACCCAGGCCAACATCACCGCCGCCATCGCCAAGCTGGAACAAACGCATCTGGTCGGCGCCCTCGATCTGGCCGGCGCGCTGCGGGGCGTGAAGCAAATCACCGACCCGCTTATTGACGCCAACGGCAATCCGCACCTGGTCCACGTCGGCTCCGGCGTGCCGATCCTGGGCGAGCGCGACGCGGCGAAGCTGGCGGCGCTCGTGCCCGAGGGTGTGCGCTATGTCGGCATCGGCGTCGGCAAGCGCTGGTCGCGCTCGCTGATGAAGCAGGCGGCGGCCCGCACGGGCGGGTATTACACGCAGATCAATCCCGACGAAGAGATCGCCTGGCGGGCCTTCGACCTGCTCGCAACGCTCAACACGCCCCGGCTGCTGGATGTGCAGGTCAAGGATAGCAACGGGCGGACGTGGCTGTGCGACGTCGACTCCCTGGCCCAAGGCGAAACCCTGGCCGCCGTGACCCGCTGGCCGGGTGATGGGGGAAAGCCGCCGCGGACCGTGACCGTCACCGGCAAGCTGAACGACAGACCGTTCTCGCAAGAGTTCGACGTCAACATGGGCACCGGCGGCGCCGACTATCTTCCCCGCACCTGGGCGAAGCTGGAAATCGACCGGATGCTGGCTCTCGATGCCGCCGCCCATCGCGCGGCGATCGTCAAGCTCAGCAAGGCGATGTACGTGATGTCGCCCTACACCTCGCTGCTGGTCCTCGAAAACGAGGCCATGTACAAGCAATATAAAGTCGACCGCGGTCGCAAAGACCACTGGGCCTTGTACCCGGCTCCGGACACGATTCCCGTCGTCCACGAGCCGCTGTATGGCCGGCAACGTATCCCGTTCGTCGAGCTTGAAGAGCAGCCCAAGCCGCCCAAGAACCCCGATCCGCCGGTGAAAAAAGAACCCCAAGGCCCCACCGCCGAAGACATCCTCCGCACCATCGTCATCCGCTCCCCAGCCCCGGTCCTGGTCCCCGAGGGCGTCGTCGCCCACGGCAGCATCGCCGCCACCGCCTGGGATTGGCTTGGCGGTTACGACAACGGCTGGCGCTACGATCCCCGAAATCTCGGCAGCACGAGCGTCGTGGGTTGGCAAACCAGCGCCTACGACGCCGTCGATTTCAACAACGCGACTCTCGGATACTTTCCTCGCGACGTGGACTTTGACTATTTGATCGCGTTGATCCAGGCAACCATCCAGCCGACCACTTGGGATCAATTCGCCGGCCCGGGCAACATCGACGGCTTCGAGAACAACCTCAATCTGGTGGTCTCGCAGACTCAACGGGTCCACGAACAGCCTGGACGGTTCGATGATCGCCTAGCCCGACTGACCGGAGACCGAAGGTGGCGGGCTCGCGTTTATCCCGTCGCCGATCTGGTTCTGCCGATCCCCGAGGCAAGGTTGCTCGGGGGCAAAGGCGGAGGCTTCGGAGAAACCGATATGGACCGTCTAGCAGCAGCCGTCGCCCGCCGTATTTCCCCGAGCGGCGTGCGCGAAATAATAATCACTCCGACTCAATATTATTTCGACGCACCGTCGATCTTGTTGACGGACGCGGTGCGGGTCAAGTCTCGTGGGATTGCGTTTTCGCCTGATGGCAAGTCATTGGTTTCCGCACTCGGAAGGCGGTACGGTTATTACACGCCGACGTGGCGGCTTTGGTCGACCCAAGCTGCAAATCCGCAGGCATTCATAACGGATTGGGTCGCCCCTGATCCCCTTGGCCCTGGAACGGTGCCCGGCGACCACGTCGTTGGAATGGTGACGCTTAGCAATGACGCCCTCGATCTTTACTGGCGTGGCCACCTGGAGGTGCCCTATTACGATACTGGGTTCCTCGCTCAGAGCTACACGTGGAATCCCGGTGGCGACGACGAGCCGACGCTGGTGATATGGAACGGTCAATCAGCGACATTCATTGCCGATGGCGAATTCGCCGTGCCGACGACGGTCGGCAATCATCAGGAATGGGAACTTGGGGCGACCTTTAGCCTGCCGCTCGGAATGCGGCGGCGTTTTCTCGCGGAACGCCGCGTGGCGCAGATCGCGTTCTCGCCCGATGGCAAACGTCTGGCCAGTGGTTTTGGTCGTGAATTCAGTGATTGGGATACATCGTTTCAATTCGGCTTCGTAAAGCCGTTACTACGGGATTTCGGCACACAGCTTCGACGCATCGAGGGCAATGACCGCAACTCGCAATTCGAGCGAGTCGTCGTGCTCAACGATCTGGTCCATCAACTGTTGGCCCAGCAAGACATTTTGGTGGAGAGGAACGGTACGCTGATTGCCGACGTCGCGAGGTACAGAGACGCCTTCAAATTGATGGGGACGGGGGGCGATGACGTGCTGGCCGGGCCGCCGATCATCTATCCGGATCCCTGGATCTGGGAGGAATTGATGCGGCGACGATCGAGGTTTGGCTCGATCGACCTATTGGGGTTGCCAGCAAGGGGATTCTACCGACCGAACGTCAACGCTCACTCGAATTTCAATCCGATCGATGCGTATGTTCTTAGCCGGATTGAAAGGGACAGGAAGGCGCGACAAGAGTATTCGCGGAATCAAGAGTATTCGCTGAATCAACTGTACTTGACTTTAGAGGACGACCTTGCGTCACATCGAATTGTCCGAGGCGACATGGCTTGGTTCAAGAGAATGGCTGCGGGTGCATTCAATGTGCAAACTATACGCGGGGGTGATCCCGCGACGCCCGCGCGGGTTACGACTGTGCTGAATCGACTGTCTCTGCGTCTGGAGGACGAGAGTGACTTAAGGCTGAGGCGTATCAGCATGGTGGAATTAGCGCGGAACCGTCTTTTCGCTGCCTCGAACTATGATTCATTCGTATCTAACGACACCTTCCGCGACCTGCTCTCTTATGCTCCCGGGATGAACACCAGCCGGGCGGATGTTTTGGCGGTGTTGGAGGAGGAGGGGCGGGAGAGAATCGCGCCGCTGGGCAAGGTGGACCGGCGGGCACAGGCGCTGTTGGATAAGGCGAAGACCGGGGGTTGGTTTGCGCTGTCGTTGCCGGCCGGCAGGGACGAGAAGCTGGTGGTGCGGTTCGATCTGGCGGGGCGATATGTTTATGAGCGGCGCACGGCCGATGGGCTGCGCGAGCGGGTGATCTGCGACGGCCGCACGCTGTGGCATCTCTATCCGGAAATCGGCGTCGGGGCCAAGCGGCCGGTGAGCCGCTTTCATCGCCGCTGGCTGAGTGCGCTGGTGCCGTGGCTGGCGCCGCTGGCCGAGGATCTGGCCCGCGGGGCGGATGTGCGTTGGGTCGATGAGCGGACGATTGCCATCGTGCCGCACGGTTGGGAGCGCCTTCGCAGCACGCGCGGCCGGGCCGTGCAGTTTGTCGAGACGCGGCTTGTGTTTGCCGAAGACGGTCGTTTGATCGAACGCCGCCGCGTGGTCGTGCCGACGGGGCAGATTCTTTTGAGAGTTAAGTATTCCGCTGACGGCAGTGTTGTCTGGATGAATGGTAAGGACAAGCAGCTTGCGTCGGCGAAACTGCCGGTCACAAAGGCCGATGCGCCGAATCTCAAGCCGGAAGTCGATCGGCTGGTTGTCGTGCCGATGCCGCTGCGGACGGTGGAGTATTTTCGGAAGACGGTTTCCGGAGCGGCTAAACCGGCAAGCGGTTGGGATGAGGATACGGCGATTTCGATGATTGCGGCACACTGCGCAAGCGGTAGTTTTCGCGCGGCGCGTAGGATTGTCGGGGAGCGATTCTACAGCGACGAAGTGGACGATCGCCGGTTGGGATTCAACACGCTGCTGCTTGCCGCCGGACAAAACGACAATTCCTCGGGAGCGAATCGTCAGCGGGTTGAATTCCAACCCGAGGATGGAAACGTCGAAACGGATCTGAAAGACTATCTCGTGGCCCTGGTCGGCGGCAAGCTGGCCGCGGCGGACGGAGAAGATGCGCCGGTCGATTCGTCGGGAGTGCACAACGACTTCGTCAGACAGCTCGCGCATTTTCACAATCTCACGATCGATCTTCAGAATGCGAAAGCAGGGGAAAAGAACGAGAATCATCGCGACGTGTTCGAGCGGGGAATCGCTTTCGCGGGCGACACCCACTCCATCCGCTTCGCCTGGGCCATTGCCAGCCAGCTTAACGGCTTGATCGATGACGCCAAGCACCACGCGGAATTGGCCGCCGCTTACGAACGGTTCGAGCACGTTGGCCCGCTGGCCGGCGAGGCGGTGCATCAGCGGGCGCTGCATTCGCTCTCGGCCGGCGACGCCCATGCGGCCCGCAATCATTTTGATCGCTGGTATGCGGCGCATCTGGCGTGGGGTGTTTTGCCGGCGCTGAGCAAGGAGTTTTACGCAGCGCACCAGCAGGACGGGGCGCTGGACGAGTGGCGCAAGCTCGTCGACGCGGTGGCCAAGCTGCTGCGGGCGGCCAGCCACCCGGCGAGCGTCGTGCAGCTCGCCGAGCAGTGTCGGGCCGCCGGCGATGGGCCGCTGGCCGACCGAGTTGTCAATTACGCGCTGGCCGGCGTCAGCGATCGTGACCGGCTGCCGACCACGCTGGCCGCCGTGCGGTATTACACGGCCGGAAAGGACGATAAGCGGGCCGCCAAGTTGGTCGACGGGCTGCTCGAAGATGAGCGGCTGGCCCGTTGGCCGTCGCTGTGGCGTCTGGCCGCCACAATGGCCGACCGAGTGAAAAAGCCGGCCCGAGCGCTGACGTTCGCGGAACGGGCGCTCGAGCTGACCTACAAGTCCGGCGACGAGAAGATCGAGTTGGAGGCGCTGCGGCGCGACTACAACGCGCTGATGGATCGCTATGCCGCGACCGCCGAGCATCTGGCCGAGGCCAAGCAGCATCCGCCGCAGCGGCTGGTTGATCGGCTGGTACGTGCCGCCGATCGTTGGCGGAGTCTGGAAGTCGATGTGACGGCGCCGTGTCAGCGGGCCTCACAAGTGTTGCGGCTGCTCGGCGAGCACGATCTGGCCTGGGCGTATCTCACCACGCCCCTGGCCATGCGTCCCAACGAAGCTCAGCCGTGGAACGACATGGCGGTGGCATTGCACAGCGAGGGCGATATCGATCTGGCGGTTCTGGCCTACACCGCGGCCTTCGACGCCGAAGAGACCAACGCCCACATTCTCTGGGATCACGCCGAGATGCTCGAAGGGGCGGGGCGGAAGAGCGAAGCCCGCGAGCTGTACGTGCAGATCGCCGAGAGCAAGTGGGGCCGGGCATTTCTGTCGGTGCAGAATCGTGCGAGGGCGAAAGTGAAGTAGATCGCGGCGTGGGGCAGGTTTCCTAACCTGACATCGGCAAAGAGTAGGGTGCATCCCGATGCACCGTACAAATTGCATCTCGGCAGGTTGGGAAACCTGCCCCACGGCCATTCTCTACGGTAACGCCAATGTAACAATCGCGATTTTCGGCGTTTACCTCCGGGGCGGTTTGGGGAACAATACGTTGGCGAGGTGGGTTCCCTGAACTTGGCGAGGTTTGACGTGAAAAATTATTTTACGCGGATGGTCGTGCTGGGGGCGGTGGTTGTTGGAGGCGCGGCCCCTGGCCTCCCGGCCAGGGCTAGGGGCGAAGAGCGTGGTGAACGTGCTCGCGGTTCCGAATATGAGAGTGTCCTTATCAAAGACGTCCCGCACGTTCGCCAAAAGCCCGATTTTTGTGGGGAGGCTTGTGTCGAGATGGTCTTGCGGAAGTTGGGCAAGACTTACGATCAGGATTACGTGTTCGACGCCTCGGGGCTCGACCCGCTGTTAGGACGCGGCTGCTACACGCGAGATCTGACCAAGGCCGCCCGCGCGATCGGCTTCGACGTGGGGACCGTCGGCCGTCAGGTTCGCGTCGATCACCTCAAGGGCGACATGGAAGCCCAATGGGCCGCTTTGCACGCCGATTTATTGCGCGGCGTGCCGTCGATCATTTGCACTCGGTACGACGAGCAGCCCGAGACGACCGAGCACTTTCGGCTCGTGCTCGGTTACGACGCCAAGACCGACGAGGTGCTGTATCACGAGCCGGCCGCAGATCGCGGCGCGTATCGGCGGATGGCCCGCAGCAAAGTGCTCAGCTTGTGGCCGCTCAAGTACGACAAGAAACTGTGGACGGTGATCCGGCTCAAACTCAAAGCCGGCCGGCTGAATACCCGCCGCGTACAGCCCGGCTTCACCAACGCCGATTATGCCCAGCACATCATGCAGCTCAAGAAGCGGCTGCCGCACAAGGACTTTACGATCCTCTTGCAGAAACCGTTTGTCGTGGTCGGCGACGATCGCCCGGCGTTGGTCCGCCGGCGGGCGACCGGCACGGTGCAGTGGGCGGTCGACAAGTTGAAGCAGGATTACTTCAAGAAAGACCCCAAGCAGATCATCGACGTGTGGCTGTTCAAGGACAAGGAGAGTTACGAGAAGCACACGGTGGCGCTGTGGGGCGAGAAGCCGTCGACGCCGTATGGATATTATTCGTCGCAGCACAAGGCCCTGGTGATGAACATCTCGACCGGCGGCGGCACGCTGGTGCATGAGATCGTGCATCCGTTCATCGAGTCGAACTTTCCCGATTGTCCGTCTTGGTTCAACGAGGGGCTGGCCTCGCTGTACGAGCAGTCCGGCGAGCGGGGCGGTAAGATCGTCGGCTACACCAATTGGCGGCTGGCCGGCTTGCAGAAGGCGGTCCGTGGCGAGGCTCTGCCGAAGTTCGCCGATCTGTGCAGCACGACCCGAAGCGAATTTTACACCGACCGTCGCGGCACCAATTACGCCCAGGCCCGCTATCTGTGTTACTACTTGCAACAGCAGGGCCGGCTGCGCAAGTTTTATCATCAGTTTGTCCGCGACGCCGGCGACGACCCGACCGGCTACAAGACGCTGCAAGAAGTGCTCGGCGAGCGCGACATGGCCGCGTTTCAACAGCGATTCGAGAAGTGGGCATTGACGCTGCGCTATCGTTAGGGCCGCTTGACGAGCGGCCCCTGGACATGTGAGAATGGAGGGCTTCCCACCTTGCTCTTGAAGCATTCTCCAAGCACTCCCCATGTCCCCACCTCGTATCGGAATCTGGCTGATCGGAGCCAAGGGCGGAGTGGCCGCCACGACGATCGTCGGGCTGGCGGCGCTGCGCAAGGGGCTGATCGACACGACGGGGCTGGTCAGCGAATTGCCGGATTTTGCCGGACTGCATCTGGCCGATTGGTCGGACTTTGCCGTCGGCGGGCACGATATCCGCTGTGCCAATCTGTTCGACGAGGCGATGCGGATGGCCAGCGTCAGCCGGGCCATCGATCCGAACACCATCGAAGCCTGCCGCGAAGAGATCGATCAGATCGGCGGCAACATTCGCCCGGGCACGGTGATTAACGTCGGTGAGACGATCACCGATCTGGCCGAAGGCGAATCGGTCGGGCGAAACGAAACGCCACGTTCGGCAATCGAGCGCGTGCAGGCCGACTTGCAGCAGTTTATTGAGGCGAACCAGCTCAAACAGTTGATCGTCGTCAATGTTGCCTCGACCGAGCCGCCGGTCGACGTGGCGAGCTTGCCGGCGTCGTGGGATGAGATGAGCGTGCTTCTCGACAAAGAGGACGCTTGCCCGCTGCCGGCCAGTTCGCTGTATGCGATCGCCGCGCTCGACGCCGGCCATGCTTATATCAACTTCACTCCGTCGCTCGGCTCGACGCCGCCGGCGATTTGCGAATTGGCCGAATTGCGAAAGACGTGCCACGTCGGCCGCGACGGCAAGACGGGCGAGACGCTGCTCAAGAGCACGCTGGCCCCGATGTTCGCCCAGCGGAATTTGCAGGTGATGAGTTGGGTCGGCCACAACATCTTCGGCAACATGGATGCCGTGGTGCTCGACGACCCGACGAACAAAGCCACCAAGGTAACCAGCAAAGATCAACTGCTGGGCGACATTTTCGGTTACCAACCGCAAACACTGATCAGCATCGAATACATCAAGAGCCTGGGCGATTGGAAGACGGCCTGGGACCACATTCATTTCAAGGGCTTTCTCGGCACGCCGATGACGATGCAGTTCACCTGGCAAGGCTGCGACTCGCTACTGGCCGCCCCGCTGGTGCTCGATTTGGTCCGCTTCACCGAGCGCGCCCGCCGCGACGGACATGTCGGCGTGCTGACGTTTCTGGCCAGCTTTTTTAAGAGCCCGTTGGGGGTCCAGGAGTGTCGCTTTGCCCAGCAGTTTCAGATGTTACAGCGCTGGGCGGAGGGATTGGACCATAAAGCCGCGACCGCTGGTCGCGCCCCGGGTGTCGAGCGGCAATCATAGCGCAGGCGCGACCAACGGTCGCGGCTTTATGGGGACACGAACGATGCGCAATTTATTCAACGTGGCTGCGATGACGACTCTGCTGCTATGTGTGTTCGCCGGCGCAATTCAATCCGCCGAGCCGTCCAAGAAAGAAAATCGCTGGGAGAAGGCAATCCGGCAGTTCGAGGCCGCCGATGCGAAGAGCCCGCCGAAAGCGGGCGGCGTCTTGTTCATCGGCAGTTCGAGTATTCGTGGCTGGAAGCTGGACGATTACTTTGCCGACTTGCCGGTCATCAACCGCGGCTTCGGCGGATCGCAGATCGCCGACTCAACACATTTCGCCGAGCGGATTGTCTTTCCCTACAAACCGAAGACCATCGTGCTGTACGCCGGCGACAACGACGTGGCCGCCGGCAAGACGCCCAAGCAGGTGGCGGCCGACTACGGGGCCTTCGTCGCCAAGCTGCAGGCCACGCTGCCGAAGACGAAGATCGTGTTCATCGCCATCAAGCCGAGCATCAAGCGCTGGGCGCTGGTCGAGAAAATGCGCGAGGCGAACCGGTTGATTCGGGCGATCACCAAAAAAGACAAGCGGCAAGCCTTCGTCGACGTCGACAAGCCGATGATCGGCACCGATGGCCGCCCGCGGAAGGAATTGTTCCAGAAAGACGGACTGCATCTCAACGCCAAGGGTTACAAGCTGTGGGCCTCGCTGGTTCGGCCGCAGTTACAGGCCGGAAACTGACGGCGATACCCGGCTATCGATTGATCTGCCCGCCATGATTCAAAACGTCACCCGCATTGCCTGCTTTGGCGGAATCTATAACAACTATCTGGCGTTGGAAGCGGCGATAGACGATGTTGCCGCACGCGGGGTCGACGCCATTTACTGCTTGGGCGACATGGGCGCGTTCGGCCCATTCCCGAATCGTGTGTTTCCACTGCTGCGAGACCACAACGTCATCTGCATGCAGGGCAATTACGACAACTCGATCGGCAACGAACTGGCCGATTGCCAGTGCGGCTATACCGACGCGCGGGACAATCACTTCGCCCGGATCAGTTACGATTACACGCTGGCGAACACCTCGGCCGAGAATCGCCGCTGGCTGAAAGAGCTGCCGGGCGAATTGCGAATCGAATTGGCCGGCCGGCGGGTGTTGATGTCTCACGGCAGCCCGCGGTCGATGAACGAATTCCTGTGGGAATCGACCACTTCGACGCACTTTCTCGACGCCCTGGCCCGTGAGTACCAGGCCGATCTGATCCTCGCCACGCACACCGGCATCAAGTGGCAGCGTGAGCTGACCGGCGGCCGCCGTTTCATCAACGTCGGCGTGCTCGGCCGCCCGGAGAACGACGGAAAGACGAATGTTTGGTACACGCTGCTGGAGAGCGCCAACGGCGGCGACCTGAGCGTCGAATTCATCCCCGTCGAATTCGACTACCGCCGCCTGATGCGCGAGATGCAATCCGAGGGCATCCCGGCGGAGTTTCAGCAAACGCTGGAGACCGGGTATTGGTCAACCTGTCTGGAGGTTTTGCCGGCCAAGGAGCGCCGCAGGGGTCGGTTTTGAAGACACGATCGTAACCCGAAGCGTAAGCGAGGAATCGCACGAGATTTTCCTCGCTTGCGTTTCTTGAAGTTGCGCTAAACAGCCGCGGAGCGGCGACATCAAATAGCCTGGGGCGCGAGCCCCAGGAAATCGTGGTCGAATCAAGTTCTGAAAGCCCCGGAGGGGCGACATCGGATGACGGCGCACCATGTGTCGCCCCTCCGGGGCTTTCCGCTGGAGAATCGACATTATCCCTGGGGCTCGCGCCCCAGGCTATTCGATGCCGTCCCTCCGGGACTAAAAAACGCGCAACTTCAAAACCTCCACGTCCATCTGTAGACTACGCGGAGCAGGAGGACCGACGTCCACCCTTAAAAGCTCAAAGAAAAATCCAGCAACGACCATCGTGCCAAGAATGGCCGAGGTCTTTCCCAGGGGGCGTTTGAAAGCGCACCAGCCGAGAACACAACCAAGGATTGCGAGGCCGAAACATGCCCATGCAGTGGACTCAAGATCCATCCACTCAACCTTCCGAATCCCCTTCGCGAAGGCGACCATTGCCAGTGTTGCGACAATCGCAAGTATCACGACCATGAACGCCGTTATGCTGAGCGTGTTGTTCTTCATGGTCTCACCTTTCGCTTGAGCAAATTGATCTGTATACCTGCTTAAGGCCACGATCCTCTTTACACAAACTTCGTCTGACCCGGCATCGCCACCGGGCGGACGCCCATCGGGCCCCATGCGTACTTGGCGGGGCTGAGGTCTTCCTTGCTATTCATCGCCATGTCCCAGGTGATGGCTTGGCCCGTGTAAGTCGCCATGCGGCCCATGATGGCCATCATGGTGCTGTTGGCCATGTAGTCGCCGTTGTTGATCGGCTCACCGGCGCGGATGCTGGCGTATAGCTCGGCGTGCTCCTGGTCGTACATGCTGGGAGACGGCCCGCGGTATTTCCACTTGCTGTCGCCCACCTCGACGCGGTGCGATTGCATCTCGGCGTAACCCTTGCTGCCGTAGACGTGGTCCGAGACGTTGCTCTTGGTGCCCGACATCTGCCGGGTGTTGGCGAATACCTTGACGCCGCCTTCGAATTCGTAGACCACGGCGTGATGATCGTAGATGTTGCCCCACTTCTCTTCGGTGCGAACCTGGCGCCCGCCCATGCCGACGGCCCGCAGCGGCGTCTTGTCGCCGAGAATCCAGGACGTCTTATCGAGGCTGTGGATGTGCTGCTCGACGATGTGATCGCCCGAGAGCCAGGTGAAGTAGAGCCAGTTGCGCATCTGCCATTCGGTGTCGCTCCAATCCTTTCGACGACCGCGATGCCAGAGCGTGCCGGTGTTGTAGTTGGTGTGAATGGCCCGAATTTCGCCGATCTCGCCGCCGTGGATGCGTTTGATCACCTCCCGCTTGGGCAGATGGTAGCGATAGCAAAGACCCGAGACGACCGCCAGGTTCTTTTCCTTGGCCTTCTTGGTCGTCTCGATCACCGAGCGAACGCCCGGCGCGTCGACCGCCACCGGCTTCTCGCAGAAGATGTGCTTGCCGGCTTCGACGGCCGCCTTGTATTGCATCGGGCGGAAGTGCGGCGGCGTGGTCAGCAGCACCACGTCGATGTCCTTCAGGTCGACCAGTTTCTGGTAGGCGTCGAAGCCCACGAACTGACGATCCAGCGGCACGTCGACCTTATTGCCCATGCGGGCATTGAGGCCGTTGTGGCTCTTCTTGAGTTGATCCTCGAAGGCGTCGGCCATGGCCACAAGGCGGATGTTCTTGTCGGATTTCAAGGCGTTGACCGCCGCTCCCGTGCCCCGCCCGCCACAGCCAATCAGCCCGATTTTAATCGTGTCGTCGACGGCCGCGTGCGCGCTGCGGGCCAAAGAAAGCGTCGTTCCGGCCACCGCCGCCGCGGCCGTACCCTTGAGGAAAGTACGTCGGTTGGGCGAATCGTTACGCGGGCTTTCGGACATGATTGGGCTCCTTGGTCGGGCGGGATAATTGGTGGGACATCGTACGTCTGAGTCGACAGTCATTATAACCGACGCGGCGAGAAATAAAAACGCCACCCCGCCGCTTGCCGGCTTAGCCGACCAATCGCTCAGCGTAATTTCCGCGTTGCCCGCAGAAAATCGGCATCGAACTTCTTCAAATCCTCGCCAAACGCGGCCTTAAACTCCTTGATCCGCTCCTCGGGTTTGTCCCACACAAAGCGGGGTTTCTTGGCGAGCATCTGCAAATAGGCCTGATATTTCTTCGGCTCTCGCCGCATCAGGTAGTAGGTCAGCGCCCAGGCCTCGGCGTAGGCATCGAGCGCCAGCTTGGTGTCGCTAAACCGCTTGTCGTCTGAGATCAGCGTGGTGAGCGAATTGGCTGGCCGGCCCTTGAGGTATCTGCGAAATTGATACAGCCGGCCACGATTGATTTTTCCGATCGAACTCCAGCCCTTGCGGCTGCGGACGTCGGGTGTTTCAAAATAGACCGCCAGTCCCTCGGCAACCCAGAACGGAATGTCGGTGAACCGCTCGTGCAGGCCACAGTTGTAAGCAATCTGATGCGTCGCCTCGTGGACCACGGTAGCCACCATCCGCTGTGCCTCGGGCCGCGACAACGTGTTGGTGATGTCTTTGGTGGTGACGCTACGTCCGCGAAGTTTTAATAGTGACTCGATGCCGGTCAGATCCTGCATCGTCACGCGATTGGTTTGCAGATTATAGTAACCGCTGATCGCTTTGAGCGCCCCGCCCAACTCACCCTGGGCCACCTCGCGATAGGTCTTCGCGTCGGAACAGATAATCACCACCAGCGGAAAGCGGGGCTCGTGCAACTCAAACTTTCGCCGCTTCCAAAAACTGTGAAACGAGCGATAGAGCCGCTCCAGCAGCGACCCGCACCAGCGGGCGTAAGTTTTCGACGTGTTGTAACAAATCACGTAATTCGCCGTCTTGTAAACCTTAAAACCCTTAGGCAGCCGGCCCAGCGCGTCGCGGCCCATCGCCTCGGCATCGAGCGGTTCGAACGGCTTCTCGTCGCTGGTGCGGCGGACCAGTTCGTCCGGCTTGACGATCCACTGTTCGCCGTTGGCGGCCAGCAAGATCAAGCCGCCGTCTTCGGCCGTGACGATAATTTTTCCAGAAACCCGCTTCTCGCCGCCGCTGTGCTTGATCACCAGATGGTCGAGCGCGACGGCCGGCGCCGCAAGCAGCAGGAAGACGAGCGAGGCGGTGACGAGCGGTGGGGCGAGAGATTTCATAGGGCCGGCGGTGGTGTGGGTTTCTGGCTGCCTTGCTCGCTATCCATTATACCTGATCTCATCGTCGCGAACCCCCCTAGCCTCCGCCGGAAGGCGGGGGTTTTACGAGACGAAAACAGCACGAATTCCAAAATCCGAAACAATTCTGAATGTTGAAATATCAGAAAATCGCCAAGCGATCCCCACGCCTTCCGGCGGGGGCTAGGATGTTCGGATTTCGTGCTTCAATCCCCGGCCGCTCTGACCGCTTCACGCAACCCACCAACCACATCGCTGACCAGCATGACCACTGTCAGCTTAATTACCCCCCCGCTGGAGTCTCTGGAAGAGATATTTTGCCGAATTCCCTTCCCGAACCGATTATTTCCTTGACTTAGACGCCAATCTAGGTTGAACTAACGTCTGAGGCCATTTTAGAGCCATCATCGACCACATGCTAATGACTCAAATACACCCAAGCTTTACACACGAGGAAGTCTAATGACCAGTCGCTCGGATCGGTTCATATCACATCGCAGTTTTCTGCCTTCTTGTCTTGCCGTCATCGTACTGCTGGCTTTCTCGTCAGCCGCCTTGGCCGGCCCCGGCGGGCCTCCCGCTGAATTGCCCGCGCTCGGGTTCAGAATCAACGATCACGCCCAAGGCGGCCCGCCTCCGGACCTGATGCCGCCCGGATTGGAAATTGCGGCCGGCCGATTCCAGTTCAAGGGCGAGAAATCTCAGTCGCAGGCGCCCAACGGCGGGCGTTGGCGCGTCGAATGGGACATCGACGTCAGCCCCGATCCGTTCATCTTTGCGGATCTGATCGTCACGAACAATATGCCCGTCGACCAAGAGTTTACCTTCAATATAGAGCTGCCCATCAGCCCGTCGCTCAGTGGCGGCACGTTGATCGGGGGCAGCTTTTCCGGCGTGCTGAAGGATCGCAACGCGGGCAGCGCCACGTTGAGTGTGCTGGACGGGGCGAATCCGCCGGCGCTCTACACGGCACTGATCGACGGCAATGTGGTCCAAACATTGTTCGACAGTCCGGATCCCATCACCGTGGCCATGCCCTTCGAGACCGTGACGTTCGGCCCCGAGAATTTCGGCACGCCGATCCCAAGCTTGGCTGGCCCTGACGAGGCGAACGCCACCATCGGGATTACGATTAACGTCAAAGTGTCGGCCATGGACAGTGTCAATCTGTCCGGCTCGTTCGTCGTGCAGCCCGTTCCCGAGCCGTCGACGATCGTTCTGTGCATCAGTGCGGTAGTCGGACTCGTCGCCTTCGGCCGACGTCGGCGCATGCGTTAGTCGCCCGACACAGACATCAATTCCTATTCACGCTAGCCCCCGCCGGAAGGCGGGGTTTTGCTTTGCGCCATTTGAGATTTCGTCCTTCGGATTTGTTTAGGATTTCGGATTTCGTGCTTCGCTCCCCGGCGACGCCGACCATTGCAAACGCCCCACCAGCCACGTCGCCGGCCAGGCGACTAGCGCAAACAGCCCCAGCTGTGCCAGGCAAATCCCCGCCAGCCGATCGTCAACCCCGTAGTGCATCAGCCCGAACAGCCGAATCGGCAGCGTGGTAGCCCGGGGCGGATAGACCAGCGTGCTGCCGCCGACTTCGGCCAGCGCGATTCCCAAGGCGACCAACCAGCCGCAAGCAAAGGCCGGTAGCTGGCTGGGCAAGGCGATGCGAGACAGTTGTTTGAGCGACCCGGCGCCGTCGAGCGCCGCACTCTCGAGCGTCTCGGTCGGCACGCTCCGCAGGCTGTAGCCCATTAAAAGCAGCGGCAGCGGCAGTGCGGCGGCCAATTGTGCCAGCCAAATGCCGGCGATCGACTGGTCGTAGAGAAACGCCAACAGCGGCACTTCCGGGCGATTGAGCAGATGGATGATCGCTAGACCGACGACGGGCGCCGGCAAGGCAAGAAATACTGCTGCGACGAACACCAGCACCACGGCGCCTGTTCGGCTGCGACCCGCCCACCATGCCAGCAATGTGGCAATCACCATGGCCGCCGTCGCGGCCAGCACCGCTACCAGCAGCGACCAACCCAACTCGGTGCGGAAGCGAATCGGGCTTTCGGCGATCATCGCAGCCGCTTTGACCGCTGACCAACTTCGCACTCGCTCCGCTCCGCTGACGGTGATGCCCGCCTTCACCAACAGGCTCAGCAGGGGCACACCGGCGACGACGAGCAGTATCAGGCCGACCATCGCCAGCGAGGGCCATTTCCAGCGGCCGAGCGAGTAGCGGATGGGTCTGCCTGTGCTAAGCCCGCGCGAAGGCGGAACCAGGCGAGCAAATAGCGTCAGTGACGCAACGACCAATAGGGCGGTGAAAAGGGTGCCGGGCAAAGCCGCCAGTGGCGAACCCTCCGCGACGTAGGAGGTGTAGATTTCTTCGGCGTAGGTGCGGACCTGGAACAGGTCGGTGACGACCATCTCGCCGGCCGTGCTGATGGAAACCCACAGCGTTGCCGCGAGCAATACGGGCCAGAGACGCGGCAGGGTAACGCGAAGAAACACTTGCCAGGGTGGGGCGTCGAGCAGGGCCTTCTCCTCCAACTCCGGTTCGACCGCCAGCAGCCCGACGGACACAATCGCTACAACCCAAGGCACGGCCGCGACGGCGTGAATCCAAATGGCTGCCGACATGCCGTCCAAAATACCCTGGCGCGCAAACACTCCCTGCACCCCGAGCGCAGCCTGCCAAGCCGCCGCCTGCACGTAGATTGGCAAAAACAACAGCAGCACGAGCAGCAGCCCAACACCGCGCCGCGCCGGCAAGTCCGTTCGCACAAGCAGCAGCGCCAACAGCGTACCCAGCGGCAGACTGAGAGCGCAAGTGCCGGCCGCCAGCACGGCCGTATTCGTCCCCAAAAGCCGCACCCGCTCCTCGGCAGAAAACCAAATCAGCAGCGCCGCCCCGATGGCCAAGAGGCCCAAGGCGGCGCGCGGGCGGAAGGGCGAGGAGTTCACAAGGCGATCAAGAATATGACCAATGACAAATGACCAATGACAAATAACAAATCTTTAAAGCTCCCAAGATCATAACCAACTCGTGGTTCATTTGTCATTTGTCATTTGTCATTTGTCATTTGTCATTTGTCATTTGTCATTTGTCATTTGTCATTTGTCATTTGTCATTTGTCATTTGTCATTTGTCATTGCGCATCGGTCATTTCCGCTTTAGTGTTTATCCTCCCCGCCCACCAGCTTCTGCTCGACCTTATCGGCCTGCCAGGCGATGGCACTGAGCACGCGGCTGACTTCCAGCGGATCGAGCGTGTCGGCCAAAGCGTTGGTCTGCACGACGACCACTTCGCCGCCGTCGATCTTTTGCACGGCAAACGCCCCGTGGAAGATCTTCGTGTTGTAGCGCAACAGGGCCATGGCGTTTTTCTCACTGGCCGGGCCGCAGATCGAACGATAATTGACCGTCGCGTCGCCCGTCTTCTCGTCTTTGCCAAAACTGACGGTGACCACCTGCTTGCGTAGCGGGCCGATGGGGACAGTGATTTGCCAGACCTCGCCGGTCTCTTCCAACTTGTAGCCGGCCGCCTGAACGACCGAACGGACGACCGCCTTGGGATCAACCTGAACCGGTGCCGCTTCGGATGACAGGTCGCCAAAGTCAACTGCCGCCGTACCCGCGGCGACGCCCGCCACAGCGGCTCCGGCGGCAGGCGACGTGGCGGGAGCTTGCGGCTGAGCGGCCGGTGCCTGCGGCGCCGCTTGGGTCGCCCCGGCCATCGCCTGCTGAATCATGCCCGGCATCATAAAACCGAAACCGGCTCCCATGCCCATGCCCATGGCGCTGCCGGCCGCTCCGCCGCCGCCTTGCTCGGCCAGCTTGGCCATGCTGTTGGCGGCTTGAAATTTCATAAAGGCGTTCAAATCGCCGATCGCCCCCATCGAAGACCGCGTATCGATCGCCTTCTGCACTTCCTCGGGCGGAGTGATCGCGTTGATGAAAAAGTCGACCAGTTCCAGCCCGTACTTGCCGAACTCGTCGGATACCTTGGCCCGCGTGCCGGCCGCCACTTCGTCGTACTTGGCCGGCAGATCGAGAATGCTGATGCCGAGCGTGCCCAGCAGGTCGGTCAGCCGGGCGACGATCATGTCTTTGAGATACGAACTGATCTCGTCGGTCGTGTACTTGCCCTGCGTGCCGACCAGCGTGTTGAGCAGCAGCGAAGAGTCGACGATTCGGAACGAATACTTGCCGAAGCTCCGCAGCCGCACCATGCCGAACTCTTTGTCGCGGAAGGTGATCGGCTGCCGGGTGCCCCATTTCAGATCAAGGAAGGTCTGCTTGCCGAAGAAGTAAACCTGGGCCTGGAAGGGCGACTTTTCCCAGGGGATGGTGAGCAGCCGCGTCAGGAACGGCACGTTGGCCGTGGTCAGCGTGTGCCGCCCGGGTCCGAAAAT
>JADFKK010000374.1 GCA_022564995.1 Planctomycetota bacterium
CGCTTGAGCAACACGTAATTGCGTGTGGGAACCAGTAGTCGTCGCGATTCTTTACGGTCAGCGATGGCAACCGGCTTCTGTTTCTTCTCAATGGGCCAAATCGTTTTGAATGGTCTAACATTGTGCGGCTGCAGCAGCGGGACAACCGCCTCGTCTTCCGCGTCATAGCGCAGGTGCTCCGTCGCCCGAAACGTGACCACTGGCCCGGTAGATATGCGTAATCCCGTTTCCGCGAACGTGCAGGGAAGCGAATCGAACGCTCTGAGCAGTTCTACGTCATCCTGGGAGATCGGAATACGAATCATGTCGTGACCTTGTTCACGGCAAATGACCTCATCGGTTGGCACCGACAGCGCCGGGATCGCATCGTCGATGTCTCTTCCCCAACTGTGCGTGATATTCACATGGCCGTTTTCGCTGCAAGGCCGATGCCATTTGGTGACGATGCTTTCCTGCAAGATTCCCGATTCCTTGAATATGTCGGTGCGAGATTCAAACAGGTGAACGTGATCCAAGGATACGTGATCGAACAGCCACTGTCGAAAACCGCGAAAGTACAGTCCGTTGCAGAAGCTGCGCGGGCTGATGGCGACAAGTTCGCCCGCCGGGTTCAGAAGACGAGCGGCCAGAGCGAGAAAGAGTGCATAGGCGTTGGGCTGTCCGTGAACGACACGCGACATGAGCCGGGCCTGCGGCGAGTCTTTTCGCAGTTTGAAGTAGGGCGGGTTGGTGATCACCGCGTCGAAGTCGTCCGGGATTTCGGCGTCGTTGAAGAGATAGTCGGCTTCCAAATAGCACGACGTTGCGGCGATGAAGTCCGCAGTATGTATGGTGTAACTCAGCGAGTGACCCGCCGCGGCCAAAACGGCCTTACACTCGTCGAAAATGCCGGCCAAGATATCCGGCATCGCCGGGTCGGTTTCAAACAGATGCAGGTCGATTTCGTGCGGCATCAGCTCGCGCGAGATTCGTTCGCAATAGGCGAGGCTGAGGATACCGAAGCCCGCTCCAGGATCGAGCAGTCGAACTCGCTTGGCCGGAGGGCTGAACAGCGAGGCCATGAATCGCGCTATCTCCGGCGGCGTGAAAATCTGGCCCAGGTCGCGCCGGTGCGATCGTGTTGCACCGGCAGCGTAATCGCGTTGTCGTCCTGCGACCCTGTCGAGTAGATTCCCCATGATGCGCGCATCCGTGGAGGTGATGAAATCAACCGCTAGTCGGCTATCATTTAGCCGGTCAAAGTGAACATTCGACCAGTATATCGCAGACGTTAGAGAGTGACAAGCCAGCCAGCCCCACGGCCTTTCCTGGCCGGGGAAGCATCGTTCGGTCAACCGAAGGTCTGCCCCCAAGGAGGCCGTTTTTTGTCGCGATCAATCCGCCGCAACTCCCCATTTCAAATCGACTTGCAGCGGAGAGGAAAGCCGGTTACGCCCTGCTCATTTGTGAAACCAGCGGAAAAAAACAAAAGCTATCAGCGACGAGCTAGATCCCGCCCGGCAGACGGAATCTACCAGCGGCTTTATGGTTGACTTGGCTCTGGCGATGGCTAGGCTGGTAGTTGCCAAGTGACACATTTATTAACCGGGAGATGGACCATGAGATGCTCTGCTGCGATGTTGATGATTTTGGCTGCCGCGCCCGTTTGGGCGGAGGAAAAGAGCAAGGCGCCCAACGAGGTGTTGGTGGTACAGAATCCATTGTTTGGACCTCGATCCAAATCCAAAGATGCAAGGGACACTCCTTCCTTCTCACGGCGTCGGGCGAAACCTGAACAGCCAAGGGATGCTCCTAAACGTCGCGGCAGTGGACTGTTTGGGCCTCGGTCCAAATCCAAATCCGAAAACGCAAGGGACGCTCCTCGCGAGCAGCCGCCCGGCAGATTAAAGGCCGGAGACATCATCACGAGTTTCGGAACGACCCTCTCGGAGCTAAATCTTGTGCCGCACGCTCAAGGCGGTAGGGGAGACCGTCTGGAGCGGCTGGGCGATGGTAACGAGATGGAATTCCTCTCCGACCTGGTGGCTAACCTGCTCTCGGGCAACACGGCCAAGCTGCTGGCGGAAAACGAGCCTCACTTGCTCTCGGAAAATGAGGTGGAGTTGCTTTCCGGCAACGAAGTTGAATTGTTTTCGGGCAACAGCGCGAATTTCATGTCGGGCAATAAATTCAGCCTCACCATCAACATCACCGAGAGCGGCAATAACAGCGGCAACGAAGGCTCGGAAGAGGCGGTGAGTTTCAGGAAGCTCGACCGCGACAAAAACGGCCGCGTCAGCCTGCAGGAGTTCCGCGGCAAGCGCAGGGGCAAAAAGGCCCGCCGCGCCCGCAAGCGATTCGTCAAGCTCGACCGCAACGGCAACGGCTCGCTGTCGGCCAAGGAAATGGGGGGGTAGGCCGTGGCTTGCCGCGGCGAATTCGATCCTATTTGTTGGGTAGGTGTCGCCTCTCGCCCCGACGAACAGAGTGTTTTCCATTTCTGCGCTGTTTGCGCCGCGGCAAGCCACGGCCTACATCACCAGATCCCGCTCGGCGAGCGGGATCTACTTGCGAATGCAATATAAATACTTCTTGCCACGAATTAGTAGGTTGCCGTCGGAGACTGCCGGCGAGGCGAGGGTCGTGTCGTCGAGGCGATTCTCGGTGAGTTTGTGGAAGCGCGTCGCGGCGGCGACCACCGTGCATAAGCCGTCGGTGTTTAGGAAATAAATCCGCCCCTCGGCCGCCAAGGGCGACGCCTTGTACTTGCCTTTGAGCCGCTCCTTCCAATGTAGTTTTCCATTGTGGGCATCGAAGCAGCGGGCGATGCCGTCGTCGGTAACGCTCAGCAACAGGTCTCGCCAGACCACCGGCGTGCAACTGTCCGGTGTGCCTTGCGTGGCCCGCCAGGCGATGTCGCGACGCGAGCGCTCGCCGTCTTCGGCCGGCCGCAACGCCAGCAGCGCCCCGCGCATGCCTCGGGTAACATAGACCATGCCGTGCGCGACGGTCGGACCGGTGATGGTGCGCCCGCCGACGATGCCCGGCAGATACCAAAGCTGTTTGCCGGTGGCTGGGTCATAGGCGTCGACCTGGTTACCGCCCATCACGATCATCTCGGTGCGGCGGGCCGTCTTGCGGAACACCGGCGTGGTGTACGAATCGCACTCTTCCGCCTTGGCCTTGGTCATCCGCATCTGTTTCCACTTCACCTGTCCGCTCACCAGGTCGTGGGCGACCAGATAACTGGCGGCCGGCTTGTCGACTAAATCGGCGATCGAATCTTGCATGCAAACCGAGATCACCAGGTTCTTATGAATCACCGGGCTGTTGGCGTGTCCCCACCAGATCGTGTACCGGCCGTAATCTTTCTGCAGGTTGTGCGACCAGAGCTTCTGGCCGTCAAAGTCGTAGCTGGCCAATTCGCCGTTGCCGAAGTGAACCACGACGTGCTTGCCGTCGGTCACCGGTGAGGGGCTGGCCATGTTGTGCCAGCGGTTAAACTTCTGCTGCCCCCGCTTGGGCCCTTGGCGCGCGGCCTTGGCTGAGCCAACCTCTCGGGTCCAGACGATACGGCCGGAGTCCTTGTCGATTCGCAGCAGCAACAGTTTTTCGTCCTGTTGGCTGGTGAGAAAAATCGCATCGCCCCAGACCGCCGGCGTGCTGCTGCCAAACTCCGGCAGCTTCGTCTTCCAGCGCAGCGCGAGATTGGCATTCCAAGCGATCGGCAAGCCGGTTTCCTTACTCACCCCATCGCCCGCCGGCCCCCGCCACTGCGGCCAGTTTTCGCCGCGAGCATGGGCCGCAATGGCCACCAGAACAATCAGCCAAGCCGTCAGCGTGCGGCATCTCATTGCGATTCTCCCCTGTGGTGTTGAGACGGCCCGCGATCGAGACCGAACGGTTCGCACGATCTCCAAGATCGCAGCCGGACCATTCCAGCGAACGATCCAATAACAATCAAGTATAGTCACTTCATCGACGTTGCGGTAAGTTCTACGCCGATTGGTTCGGGCCATCATTCCTGCCGGAAGCCGCTGGCGACCGTCCTTGTAAGCCGCCCCGAAAAACCCTATTCTTGATGCATCTTGCCACGCGCCCGTGGCGCAACTGGATAGCGCATCGGTCTTCGGAACCGAGGGTTGCAGGTTCGAATCCTGCCGGGCGTACTGAATGATCGCGCCGGCGATTGCGGCGCCCCACGACGCAACCTCGCGTCGAAATCTAGCCCAACGACTCCTGTTCGAGCAAGGCAGAGCGTCGTCACCGCCCGGACACCATGTGCGCGGCACGAGGCCGGCGCCCGAGTGTGGGTAGGTGAATCCGACCCGCCTTTCTTGCGCCCACGAACTCTGTAGGAGGCGTCTCCGACGGCGGTCGGCGACCGACAAGCGGCTCACGGCGCTCGTAAAAAATCCGCGACATTACCTGCGCGACGTGCGGCGGGCTCGTCGGATTGAGGTGGGATCTGAAGGTGACGATGCGTCGTCGTTTGCGGTGTCGAAAGCGGAATCGACGGCGCGGGCGGCGGCTCTTCTGGAGGCGGTGCGGTGGTTGGCTTGGGATGGGGTGACGGGGGTGGTGGTTTCGATCTTTGAAACCGCCTCGCGGGCTTGGCGTCGGATGGCGGTTGGGGCGGCAACTGCCGCCGGGGCGTTGGGGGAATTGGCGCCGAGGCGGCTGAACACGGCGTCTAGGGCTACTATGGGGGCTTGGCCTCCTTCGTCGGTTGGCTGGCCGCTGGGTAGGTTGGTGGACAGGCGGGCGACGATTTGACGCAGGTCGTCGACGTCGACGCGGCCGCTGCCGTTGAAGTCGAAGCGCGGGTCGTAGTTGGCCGAGTTGGTGTCGGAGCCGAGGTGGAAGACCACCTCGAGCAGGTCGCGACGGGTTACGCCGCCGTCGCCGACTTCGGTCGGCAGGATGTTCAGGCGGAACTCGAAACGATCGTCCGATTCGATGACGCCGTTGCCCGAGGGGAACGAACTTTGGCCGTTTTGCCAGTTGCCGTCGATCGGGTTGTCGCCGCCGTCGTGCACGCGGTCGCTCAGTTCCAGCAGCAGTTTGTCGGCCTGCACGTTGCCGAGCAGGGTCCAGGTGGCGGCGAAGGTGCTGGGGTTGTAAGCGAAATCGCTGGCGCGATACGAAAGCTGGTTGACGCCGAAGATCGACAGGTCGTCGCTCACCACGTCGACGTCCTCGTCGAATTGAATGATGATTTGGTTGACGGTCGAGAAGCCGATCGCAGTGAGTTGATCGCCGCCGCCGGGAATCGAAAATCCGCCGCTGCCCAGGCCGGCCGTTTCGAGATAGGCCAAGAAGTCAGTTGACCAAACGCTGCCGGCAACTTGCACGCCCGTAATCCGCGGAGCGGTCAGGTCGGGGACGTTGACGGCGATCGTCTGCGGCGTTAATGCCAGCGTGTTGCCGCTGGCCGCCACGACGCCGACGACCGTGAGTTGATAGGCCGTCTGCTCTTCCATCGGCGAGGTGGTCAGGACGATGGTGCGATCGCCGTCGAGGCGGGCCGATTGAACCGTGACGGCCGTCGGGCCGGTGATCTGGTAGTTGGCCACATTTCCGATGGTTGCCGGGTCCAACGCTTCGGTGAGTTCAACTCGCACCTGCGTAACGGTTGGCACTTCGGTCGATTCGAGCACCAGAATCTTGACGCTGAAGGGGGTGCTCCGCGGGCCTTCGCGGCCGCCGGTGTTCGTGGCGCTGACTTCGTAGGTGTACCGGGTATCGCCGACCACGTCGGTGTCGCTGTAGTTGGTGTTCGACGTTTGCGCGATCTCGACCTTGCTGCCAATCCCTACGCCGCGAAACACGGTGTAGAAATCGATGTCTGAATGGGGCTCGAAGGCGGCCGTCCAACTCACGTCGATCCGCGCATCGGTGACCGCCACGCTTGACAGGTCGGTCGGCTGGGTGGGCGGCGAGGCGTCGAACATCACGTTGACTCGGCCCGGGGTGCCGCTCCCCACGACAAGTTCCGTCCCGCTCGGTAGCCAGTTGGCCACGTCGTTGCCGTAATCGCTCGAGATAAATCGGCTCAGCGAGCGGCCCGTGCCGTCCGATTCGACCGGCCAGGGGAACGTGTCGTCGTAATTCACACGGTCGACAAGAATCGCCGGCACGAAACCGTCCGGCTCCTCATCGCCCGGCATGTTGAGGCGGATGTTTTCGCCGCCGTTGTCGAGCCGGCCTCGGTAACGAAGGACGGGCGTTGCGACCGGAATGTTGTGCTCCGCGCGGAATCCGGCGGGATCGTCGGAGACCAACAGCAGATAGCCGCCGGCGGGAATGGTCAAGCCGGTTTGGAAGGAATAGCTAAACGCGCTGCTGATCGTCCAGCCGCCCACGTCGACGGTTGCGCCGCTGATGTTCAGCAGTTCGATGAACTCGATACCGTCTTCGCCCGCTTGCGGCACGGCGTCGCCGAGCGGGTTGTACATGATTTCGTTAATGACGATCGGCCCGACGATCGGCGCGCTGTTGGCAAGGCCCTTGCTGCTGAATAGCTGGGCCACGAAGTCGGTTGTGTCGCTCGATGAGGGGCTCTTTTCGTGAATGCCGAAGGTGACTTCGCTGGCGGCTGCGCCGAAGTTGGCCGTCTCGCGGTAACCGGCCGCTTCGCCGTAGAAGGTGATCGAACCGTTGGCCGGGTCTTCGGCAAACAGCCGCGTGCCGCTGCCGCCGCCGACGGGAATTCGCACCAGGTCGCCGTCGTCGAACATCACGAGCGGCGCGCTGGCCAACGAAAACATGCTGGCCGTCGAGATCGCCACGCTGCCGTCGCCGACGACGAACACCGCGTCGATGTTCTCGGTCGGCACGACGTTACCCGCTTCGATGGCGAACAGGGCCTCGGAGAAAAACAGCGAGACGCTCAGCAATTCGTCGCCCGCCGCGTTCGTTCTGACTCGGATCAAATCGCCGTCGTCGAACAACTGGCCGCCGAGGCTGGACGGTCCGCCGGTCGAGATGATGAAGTCGCCGTCGCCCAGCACATGCACGGCGTCGATGTTCTCGTTGGGCAGATCGCTGCTTGTCTTCGGGTCGAACAGTGCCTCGGAAAAGACGCGCGTCGCCCTGCCGGTCGACGGGTCCCATTCGACCAAGTCGCCGTTGCCGAAAGTCAAGAATCCATCGACAACTCCCGGCGCTCCGACTACGCCCGGCAAGGTCGCCGGGCCGGCGGTCGAGAGCACGAAGTGGCCGTTGGCCAGCACGCTCACCGCGTCGATGTTTTCCGATCCGCCGACGAACATCAGTTCGGAGAATTTCAGCGTGACTTCGCCGCTGGCGGGGTTGTACTCGACCAAGTCGCCGTTGCGGAAGCTGAAGGCGCTAGTGCCCAGCACCGCGCTGCCGGTGGTCGACAGCAGGATGTTTCCGTTGGGCATCACGTGGACCGCGTCGATGTTCTCGCGCACGTCGTCGGGGTCAACCGACGAGAGCCGCAGCCTGTCGCCCAGCTCGCTGAGCCCGAACGCGCCGGGATTGCCGAGCGGATTGACCACGATGCCGTCGTCGTCGGTGGCCGAATTGACGCCGAAGCCGCCGATGCCGAACTGATTGAACGTGACGAATCCGCCGCCGGCGATCGTCGTGCCGTC
>JADFKK010000065.1 GCA_022564995.1 Planctomycetota bacterium
TCGACGGCAAACCGCTGGTCGACGCCAACCGTTTTCTCGCCCAAATCTGGGCGGCGGCCGGTCCGGTGAGCGTTGTGATCCGTCGCGAGGGCGAAAAAGATCCGCTTCGCAAAAAGATCGAACTGCGGGGCAAGCCCGTGCGACTCGGCTTCTCCTGGAAAATGGACGACGCCGAACCCGGCGTGGCGGTGCTGATCCGCGTGATGCCGGGAACGCCGGCCAGCGTGGCGGGGCTGAAAGCCGGCGATCGAATTCACAAGTTCGCCGGCAGCGAGTTTGCCGACAGCGACGAACTGCTGGAAATGGCGAGGACGAAGCCCAGCCCGATTGAAGTGGTGTATGAGCGCGCCGGGCAAGTGAGCACCGTCAGCGTGCAGTTGGTCGGGCCGTAGGTTATGCTTCAGCATAACAAACCCCACGCAACGTCGGCGGAGGAGGCGGTGTTATGCTGAAGCATAACCTACGGGGCTGACGTTTTCATCGAGCGGGTCGGCGGAGACTTGGTTCAACTCGGTGGAACGATTTCGACAACGTCGGTCCGTGCGATCTGCAGAGCCGCTGTCGGTATTCGGGTGTCGAACGTAGCCAACATGCCGCCGTGATGAGCGGCCAGTCCGGCGAGATACAGGTCCGTGATTTGCTGATGCCCGCTTAACTGTCCAACGTCGAAAAGTGATTTGTCGTTTAAGGACGCGTCGTCCGACCAAAAGACGTGCCCGGGCTCTCGACAGAAAACTTGTAGACGTTGTACCGCTTCGCCGGGGCTTGCGGAAACGGTCGGGTAAGCGGGATTGCACACCACACGAACGAATCCGTTCTCGGTGATCGGACAAGTAGCCCATGACGATGCGCCCGCTGCGGCGAACCAACGGTGCGCTGCCTCGTGATGAACGTGGGCTGAATCGAACAGCGCTATCAGTACATTGATGTCAAGCAGATAGGTCACGGCGTCTCATCGCGTAGTCTGTTGACAAGGTCGAGATCGGGCGCCGAATCGTTCGTGCCTGTTTGGAACACCGGAACGCCGTTTCGCACGGTCGCCTGCGCATCGGCCGGCGCTCGCCGTGGAGTCGGCGGCAACACCGGCTGGACCGTTACGTCCGTACCCTCCGGCAGCTTGACTTCCGGAGTAAAAACGACAACTCCGTCGCGTATCGTACCGCGATAAATCATGGGAACCGCTCCGAGAATGAATGCCGAATCACGTCACAGTATTCATCGTATCCTGCGAAGCGGCGTCTCGCAACAAGTTGGTCGGGCCGTAGGGTGCATGCTCATGCACCATGTCGCAGGGCGTTGATTCCATAAAGCCGCGACCGTCGGCCGCGTTTGCGCTGCGAGCGCCACCCCACACACATTGGGCGCGACCAGCGGTCGCGGCTTTATGGGCGGTATCCGCGGGCGGCTACTTTTTGGCGACTTGTTTCTTGTAACCCGGGGCGGCATCGAAGGCGACCACTTGCTTGCCGTCGGACGTGTTGTAGACGCGGACTTCGCCGTCGAAGCCGGCGCTGGCGAGGCGGGCGGCGGCTTTGTGATAGGCGGTCGTGTAAACCCAATCCTGGTGGCCGCTGTATTGACGCAGTTGCTTGTGACTCTTGGCGTCGAACTGGCGGACCGTTTTGTCGGCCGAGCCGGCGAAGAAGGTCTCGGGGTACATCGAGAGTTTGTAGACCTCGCCGCCGAAGCTGCTGACGTCGGCCGACTTTTTGCCGTCGGCGATTTTCCAGCGGTGAATTTTGTTATCGGCCGCCGAGGAAAAAACCTCTTTGCCGTCCGGATGAAACGCCACGCCGCGGACCGGCTGGCCGTGACCGGAGTAGGTGATTTGCAGATCGCCCGTCTTCAGATCGAATACTTTGGCCGTTTTGTCGCGGCTGGCCGAGACCAACTTGGCGCCGTCGCGGCTCCAGGCGATGGCCGTCACCCAGTCGGAATGGCTTTCGATCACCCGGTCGGTCTTGCCGGAGGCGACGTCGCAAACGTAAATCGCGTTGTCGGCCGCGGCGGCGGCGATCTTGTCGCCTTTGGGATTGAACGCGGCGTCGAGCACGACGTCGGACGTCGAAAGCAGCACTTTGAGCAGCTTGCCGGAGGCGGCCTCGAACAGCCGCAATTCGCCGCGCCGCCCCGGCGATCCGCAGGCCACCGCCAGCGTTTTGCCGTCGGGCGAAAGCCGTAGGGCGTAAGTCCGCTGGCCGACGTTCTTGATCCGCCGCAGGAGCTTGCCGTCGGCCGGGTTCCAGACCGTCACCTCGTGATATCCGCCGACCAGCAGTTCCTTGCCGTCGGCCGAGAAGGTCATCGCCGTGACCGGCACCGTCCGCGGGTACGCCTCAATCGGATCGGGATGCACGGGCGGCGGCACGATCTTGGCGAGCTGCGCCTGGGGGTCGTCGCCGTCGTACTTGGTGCCTTCTTCGATCCAGCGTTTGATCAGATCGATTTGTTCCTTTGATAGTGGATCGCCGTCCTTGGGCATTCGCTCGTCGGCGTCGTCGCTAGTGATCAGGCGAAAGGCCTCGCTCTCGTCGAGGTCTTTCGCCGCAAAGCCGGGCGATCCGCCTTCGCCCTCCTTGCCGAGCTGCTCGAAATTGTCGAGCCGGTAACCGCTCTCGGCCTTTTTCGCCCCGTGGCAAGCCAGACAGTTATCGAGCAAGATCGGCGCAATTTGCTTGCGGAAGCTGACGGGCTCAGCGCCGACGGCGGGCGACGCAGACCAAGCAGCGATCACCATCAGCAGCAGAATCAGTCGTTGCAACTTCATCGTCGGAACCTCCCAGATAGTCGTTGTTCGCTCCGCGAACGAAACGCTTAGCTCGCGGAGCGAACCACGACACACGTTTCGTTCGCGGAGCGAACCACGACACACGTTTCGTTCGCGGAGCGAACCACGACACACGTTTCGTTCGCGGAGCGAACCACGACACACGTTTCGTTCGCGGAGCGAACAACGACTAACAATCAATGCTGAAACAAAAACTCGTTCGTGTTCAAAATCGCCCAGCCGATGTCTTCCAATGCTTGCACACGGTCGCCCTTGGCCTTGATGTGATTGGTGGCCGTTTGGATTTCGGCGGCGCTGGGCCGGCGACAATAGGCGGCCAGGTAAAGCTGGCCGATGATCTCCTCGTCGGTCTTCTTCGCAGCGATCATTTTGCGGAACCGATTCTTCCCGTTGCGCAGCTTCTCGTGGATCAGCTTGCCGTTGAACAGTTGCAGGGCCTGCCCCAGGTTTGAATCGTTCGACCGCTCGCACGCGCAGGCCGTCTGTCGCTCGGGCTGGCCGAAGATTTTCAAGAAGTCGATCTTCACCAAGTCGGGCGCCGGCAGTTGTGTGGCCTTCATGCCCGCGGGCAGCCCGGGGAAGTTTTGCGGAACGTCCATCACATGGCAGATCGCGTCGAGCAATTGTTCGGCGCTGAGCATCCGCACCTGGGCATGCGAAAAATACTTGCTGTCGTCCTTGTTGAGCTTCGTCGTGCGGGAACTGGCCTGATAGGTGCGGCTGAGGAGGATCGTCCGCATCAGCTTCTTGCGGTCGTAGCCACTCTCGGCGAAATCCTTGGCCAGCGCGGCCAGCAACGCGGCGTTCGACGGCGGGTTGGAATCGCGCATGTCGTCGATCGGATCGACGATCCCCCGCCCCAGCAGACTGCCCCAGATGCGATTGGCCTCGACCTTGGCAAAGAACGGGTTACTCTTCTTGGTCAGCCAGCGGACAAACGCCTCGCGGCGATCGTCGTCCGGGGCAACGTCCAGATCGCCCACCACCGGAGCCCAGGGTTTCATCTGCTTGCCGGTCCGCGGCTGGGTCACTTCGCCGGATCGCGAGACGACGATGATCGCCTCGCCCTTACGTTTCGATTTTTTCCGCTGCACGCGATTGAACACGGCCGCCATGCCGTAATAGTTGTCTTGCGTCCAACGCTCGAAGGGATGATTGTGACACTTGGCACATTGCAGCCGCGACCCCAGGAACAATTGGGCCGTCGTCTCGATCACGTCGTTCGTGTCGCCCGCCGTGCGATAGTAGTTGGCCGGCGGGTTGACGTTCGAGCTGCCCGAGGCGAGCAGCAAAGCCGACGCGAACTGGTCGTAGGGCATGTTGTTGGCGAAGGCCCGTTCGAGCCACAGGCTGTATTTGAAGACCGCGTCCTTGCCGATCTGCTTCGACGAAATCCGCAGCACGTCGCCCCACTTGAGCGCCCAAAACTTGGCGAACTCCGGCCGCTCCAAGAGCGCGTCGATTAGCTTGGCCCGTTTGTTGGGCGATTCGTCTCCCAAGAACTTCTCGGACTCGGCGATGCTGGGCAGCAGGCCGATCACATCGAGATGGACGCGGCGGACAAACTCGTCATCGGTGCAAAGCTCCGCGGGCACGAACTTTAACTGCTTGAGTTTCCTGTAAACATGACGGTCGATGTAGTTGGCCGCCGGCGGATCGTTCCAGGCGAAGCCTTCGATGTCCTTAACAAACGTCAGGTAGCTGGTTTCGATGAACTCCAGGTAGCGGATAATGACGGCCGTTTCGCCGCGGTCGTGGCCGACGACCATCCCGCTGGCCTCGACGGTGGCCACCGCTTCGTCGCTGCTGGTGTAAACGGCCAGATCGGTGACGTCGCGGATCGAGCCGTCGGAGAAATGGGCCAGCACGCTGAGTTGTTGCGTGTGGGCCGGCCGTTTGAGCACGCGGCCGGTCGACGGGTAAACGTCGATCTTCACGCACTTGGGCGAATCGGCCGGATCGAGGCGGCAGCCTTCGCTGATCCAGTCACGAATCACTGCGTAGGCCGCGTCGCTCTTGCGAAGCCGCTGGCCGCCGCCGTGCGAGACCTTCATCATCGGTTTGAGCAGCATCAGGCTCTGTTCAGGCTCAAGCACGTTGGTTCGCCGGCCGTAGGCTTCGCGAATCAGCGTGAGCTTGTCCAACTCGGAATCGAACGCCCGCAAGGAAAGACGGAAGCCGCCTTTGCCGCTGGGCGAACCGTGACAGGCGCCGGAGTTACAGCCCTGCTTCGACAGCGCCGCGAGCAGACCGTAGCCGAACGAGACCGGCTCGGCGGTGCCGTGATTCGTGACTTCGACGGTTGTCTTGGCGGTCTGTCCGCCGACGGTGACGATGATTTCCGTCTTGCCGTCTTGCTTTGGCCGCACGACGCTTCCGTTGACCTCGGCCACGGACGCATCGGCTGGCACGAACTTGGCCGCCCGAGTTAAATCTTGCACTTGTCCGCTGGCGTAATAGCCCGTGACGACGAGCTGGCCGTGCTGTCGAGGGCCGCCCAGCTTAATCGTCGATGGATAGACCTCGATGCGCTGCGGCTTGCCGACGGCAATCGGTTCGAGCTTGGCGGCCGATGCCTCTAAGGCAAACGTGCCGAGCAGCACGGCGATCACAAAACCGCGGGCCAACGTGGCGTGGAATCCGTGTGGAGGAGTTTTCATCAAATCAATCCTTGTTCGTAAAAACGACACGGGCACGACCTAGTGTGAAATTTGATTCTCTGGACCGCTTAGGATTCTTATGATACCAACACCGACCTGAAGTCGTGAGGGAACCGCTAATGAACGCTAACAGACGCTAATGTTTTGAACCATTCTTAAACAACGCTTGAACGACTGCGCGAAAAATTCAAACGGATGAATTCGCATGACACGACCGTTTCGGTTGCCGCCTGGGTCATTAGCGTCTATGAGCGTTCATTAGCGGTTTCCTTCGTTTCGTTCCGCCAAGTTGACACGATTACAGTTACTTCTTCACCTCCAACTGCACGGCAGGACTTTCCAGTGATACGTCCTTGCCCAGGTATTTCGTTTGGGCCACGACGATCAGTCCGTCGAACTTGCCAATCTTCGCATCGGCCGCGGCCGACAGCTCGACGTCCAATTCGACCTTGCCGGCAGCGGCGGTAATCGTAATCTGCCCTGGGCCCGTCACTCCGGCCGGCAATCCCTTGAACGTCAGCGTTACCGCTTGCGGTTTTGCCCCTTCGGGCGTCGTCGTCGTGACCGACAGTTTGACCTGCTGTTTTTTCCCCGGCGCGATCGGCCCGGCCGGCTTGACGGAGAGACTCAGCGGAGTAATCGTCCGCAGCGACACGTCGGCCAAAACAACCCGATACCCTTGTCCCTTAGCAATACCCAGCCCGACGATGCGAATCTTATGCTCGCCTTCGGCGATATCTTTTGGCCCGGCCAGATCGACCCGGTAATGCTCATCCTTGCCTTTGCCCTGCTTGCTCACCTTGTACGTGAGGCCCGCCGGCAATCCTTCAACGATCACCTGCAGCGGGTCTTTGAACTCTTTGTTAAGTCGTTTCAGCGGCACCGTGAACTGACCGATGGCCAGCGTGCGGGCGAATTGAACCTGCTTCGGCGAAACGCTGATCTCGAACAGCGGCTTCACGGCGGGCCCAACTCCCACAGCCAGCGCCCCGCTGAGCGAGACCGGAATCGTGGACATCTGCGGCCATTTGGCCCGCAGCAGCGCCTCGGTGCTGACGGCGGCGGTTACCGGCTTCCCGTCGATGGTCGCCGTGCCGATGATTCGCAGCGAGCGGAAATCGCCCTGTTTCGCGGCGGCAGGCAAGCTGACCCACAGCGCGACGTTCTTGCCGCCCTGGGGGATGACGTTGTTGTAGAGCGAGGTTCCGTCGGCCGCGCCTTGAAGCGAAAGTGTAATCGGCCCGTTGTACCCCGTCCGCACACACTCGATCGGAATTCTCATCGCGCCGCCGGCCGGCGAAATGAAGCGGTCGGTGGCGTTCTTGCCGGCGGGAACGCGCAAGGTAAAGCCTGTCGGTGTCGCGCCGATTTCGACGCGATAGGCGTGCGCCGCCCCACCCCGCCGCGTGACGTCTTCGACCATCAGGCGATAGGTGCCATCGGCCGGAAACGTAAAGCTCAGTTGTCCTTCGTCCAGATTCGTGTCGTCCACCTCGGCCAGCTTCCTGCCGTCGGCCGCGTGCAGCCGCATGTACAAATCGCTGGGCGAGCCGAGCGAGCGGGTCACGCCGCGAATGACCACTTTCTGACCCTTCTTGGCGTCGAACTGATAAAAGTCGCGATCCTTCACCTTCGCCAGCCGGCCGTTGAGGGCGCAGGGGATCGTCACCTTGGTCGCCGCCTCGGGCGTGTCGTTCGGTTCGATTTCGAGCACTTCGTCCCAACGCCCAATCACCGCGGTCGCCATGCCCGACGATTTGCCGCCGGCCAGCTTGACGCTCATGTTGATTCGGCTGCCAGCCGCCCCGGCGGGAATCGTCAGACTGACCGGCTGCACTGTCTCGACCATCGGACCGGCGAAGCTGAACTTGGCGGTCGTGCCGGCCTTGCCGCCGAGCGGATAGGGCACCGAGACGAGCGGAAAATCGCCGATCCGCAGCCGGTAACGCCCGCTGGCGTAGCGGATGTCGCGGATTTCGACAACATACTCGCCCGCGTCCTTGCAGATGATCGAGAATCGCCCGTCGGCACCCGTGCTGGGATCGTCGTCGCTGTAGATCAATTCGCGCCCGGCCGCATCAAGCAATCGCACCATCGGATCGGCCGGCGACGCCAAGCGCTGGGCCACCGCCTCGACCGAGATCCGCTGACCGGCCGCTACGGTGAACTTGTAGAAGTCCGAGCTGGCCCCGTCGCAATTGCCGTCGACCGCCACCGGCAGCGTTACCGTCTGGGCATCCTTCGCCGAGCGGTTCTTTCCGTTGTCGGCCACCGAGGGAAGATCGTCGACCATCAGCAGAAACAGGTCCGAGATGCCCTTGGGCGAGGCGATCCGCACCGCACCGATCCCCACCGGCACGTTACCCTCCAGCGTAATCCGATAGGTGATCTTGCCCTTGTCCTGTCCGTTCTTGTCGATGCCGGGCGCGAGCTCGACCTTCGCCGGAAAGCTGGTCCACAGCGTCGTCGCGCCGCCCAAGTCTCCGCCGGTGAGCGTCACGTCGGTCGCCACGCCGGGCCGCACGGCGCCGGGCGAAGCGTTGTTGATCGACGGGGCGGCCTGCGCCACGGCGCCAACCAATAAAATCACGACGACACAGGCGGCAAATCGCAGGAGTCGCATCACGGCACGGTCCTGTTGATAGAGCAATCGGGTGGGCTCGTCAGCTTCGTATCACGGATGGGCCACGAATGGCCGCCGTGCGAAGACAAACTCAGGCAGGCTGGCGTCGGGATGGCCTCCTTATGCCAGGCACCCTATTGTGAACACTTGGCCACGCCAAGTCAATCAACTTTGGGAAGACACGCAGGGTGGGAAGTGCCCACTCTACTTTACGCCTGAACCGCGGCTGATGGCGCCGCGAATGCCTAACTGGCTGGGGTCGCGGGCGATTTTGTCGGAGAAAATTCGCGCGTCGCGGACGACGGGTCGCAGCTCTTTGGTGAGTTTTTCCAGATTGAGCGCGGCGCGATTGAGCCGCTGATAGACTTCGGGGTTGTGGACGAATTGGCCCAGCGAGCCCTCGCGGCTGTTGAGCGCTTCGCCGAACGACTGTAAATCTTCCAACAGGCTGTTGAGCCGGGCCACCGCTTGATCGACGCTTTTGACGATGCTCGCGCCGTTGGTGCCGAGCGGCTCGGTGAAGCCCTCCAGGTGTTTGAGATTGCGGTTGGCGGTGGCCGCCACGTCGCGAATGCTTTGCACGGTCTGCCGCGTTTCTTCGAGCAGTGCAGGCAGCATCGCCAAGGTATCGCGCAGGTTCTTCTGCACCGCCTCGTCGCCGAGTATCGCGTTGAGGCTGATCATGGTCTTTTCGAACTCACCCAAGGCCCGCTGCGTATTCTTCATAAAGTCTGCCAGCGGACGATCGTCGTCGCCCAAAATGACGTTGACGCGGCCGGCCAGCGTGGCGACTTCCTGGGCCGCCTTGTCGAGCGAAACGAACGCGCCCTTGATGTCGCCCTTGATTTCGGAAATGATGTCGAAGGGGCTTTCGCGGATGTGGCCGTTGATGACGTCTCCGTCTTGCAGCAGTTCGTCGGCGGTGTCCTCAACGGTGTCTTCGGCGATTTCGCCGCCACCGACGAAGTCCAGCTTGGCGTCTCCGCTGAGCAGACTGCCGCTGATCTGGCAGACCTCGCCGCGGCGGACCTTGCCCATTTTCTGGTCGATTTTCATCGTCACCAGCGCGCCGCCCGGCTCGATTTGCACGTCGGTCACGCGGCCGATGAGGATGCCGAATTTGCGGACCGGCGTGTCGTGGCTGACGCCGGGGGCGGCCTCAAAACGGACGTGAACGGTAATCTTATGATCCCACCACGACCACACGCTCTGGTCGCCGCTGAGCACAACCAGAATGGCCAAAATTAGTACCGATGCCAGCACCATCACGCCGACGCGAAATTGGATCACCCGCTCGTTCATTCGGATCGCTCCTCACTCTGGCGGCTTTTGTGGGCGGTTCGCTCGACCGCCGCACCCAGCCGATCGCCGGCGCGGCCGAGAACGAATTGCTCGACTCGCGGATCCGACGAGTTTTTTAGCTGCTGGGGCGTGCCGTCGAAGATGATCTGGTTTTCATCCGGCGCGACCTCGCCGATAGGATAAAGCATCATCACGCGGTCGGCCACCTCGGCCGTGGTGCGCATGTCGTGGGTAACGACGATGCTGGTGACCGGATGACGCCGCTGCGTGCGGAGGATCAACTGATTGATGACGTCGCTCATGATCGGGTCAAGCCCCGTGGTCGGCTCGTCGTAGAGCATCACCTCGGGGTCGATCACCAGCGCCCGTGCCAAGGCAACGCGTTTTCGCATTCCGCCAGACAACTCGGCCGGCTTCTTGGTCAGCACGTCATCGGGCAGCCCGACTTCGGCCAGCCGCTCGAGCACGGCGTCGCGGGTTTCCTGCGCGCTCATGCGGCGATGCTGCCGCAGCGGGAAAGCGACGTTTTGCAGCACGGTCATGCTGTCGAACAGCGCGCCTCCCTGAAACAGGAAGCCGAAGCGGATGCGCTGCTGAGTGAGCTGCTGTTCGTTGAGTTCCGCCAGATTCTGTCCGTCGAATAGCGCCTGTCCTTTGGTCGGCGAAACGAGCGCGATGATCGTCTTGAGCAGCACGGTTTTTCCGCAGCCGCTCTCGCCGATGATCGCCAGGGTTTGGCCACTGGGGATCTTCAAGGTGATGTTGCGCAACACCTGTTGAGGCCCGAAGGAGACGTGCATGGCGCGCATCTCGATGAGCGGAGTGTCGTTGTTTTTTGCGGTGGTGTTTTTTGCGGTGGTGACCATGGTGTGTCTCACATGGGGCGCGACCACTGGTCGCGGCTTTACAATACTACTATCCCGCTAAACCAGCTTCACCCCTTCGGGCCAAAACGTGTCGTACATGGCGTTGAGGCCGATGTTCAGCAGCAGGTCTAGAATGAGGATCACTACGAAACTATATACGAACGCGGTCGTGGCGGCCCGGCCGACGCCTTCGGCGCCCGAGTCGCAGGTGAATCCGCGATGACACCCGATCAGCGCGATGGCGGCGCCGAAGAAAATACTTTTGAAGATTCCGCTGAGCAGATCGAAGTTTTCGACATAACGGGCGGAGTTTTCCCAGTAATGGTGCGAGTCGATGCCCAGGATCATGCTGCTGTAGAAGTATCCGCCCACCACGCCCATGAAATCGGCCATCACGGTCAGCATGGGAATCAGCAGCACGCATCCCAGCACCCGCGGCACGACGAGGTATTGGATCGGATTGGCGCCCATGCTGGCCAGCGCGTCGATTTGCTCGGTGACCCGCATCGTGCCCAGTTCGGCTGCCATGGCACTGCCGACCCGCCCGGCGAGCATCGTGGCGGCCAGCACGGGGCCGAGTTCGCGGACCAGAGTCATGTTGATCACGGCCCCCAGCCGCGTTTCGAGTCCCAGGCCGCGAAACTGCGCGTAGCTCTGCACCGCCAGAACCATGCCGATGAACGTGCCGGTCAGCGCCACGACCGGCAAGCTCAACACGCCGATTTGATAGAAGCTCGGCATCAGCGTATCACGCCGCGGCAAGTGTGAGAACAGCCAGGTGCCGGTTTGATAGGTAAACAGCGAGAGCGCTCCCACTGCCGTCACCCAGCTGATCGCCATCGCCCCCAAGTCGGCAATCCAATCGGACAACAGCGCCAGCGGACGCCACAGCGGTCGAGCGAAAGCCGGATTGTCGGGGCTGCTGGCCATGGCTCACAAGCGTCCTTGTTTGCTATCAGTGCGCGCACACCGGGCGCGCAGTTCCACGCCATTCTTCGGCCCATCGAGTCTGACTCTTGAGAAAAGCTTGCCGGTTAGGCAGGCTTTTAGAAGTGCGCAGGGTTTGACGCGCGAGAATCTTTTATGACGGTCTCAATTGACGATCTTTCGCCGCCGCCTTGCCGCTAGCAGGCCCATGAGACCCAGGAACGATAGCACGAGGGTGCTTGGCTCGGGAATCGGGTTGATGCCGGCCTCGTAGTGAGCGAGGACTCGTTCGGGCGAAAGGGCCGTGTCGTAGACGGCGACTTCGTCGATGTCTCCTTCAAAGAAGAAATTGCCGTTGCCCTCGGTGGCGCCGCCGCCGATGCGGAGCGGTTCGGCGTCGTTGGGGCCGAAGCCCTGACCGACCAGCGCGTTGCCGACTTCCTGGCCGTTGATGTAAAACCGCTGCGTGTCGCCGTCGTAGGTGCCGACCAAGTGAGCCCACTCGTCGTTCAACGGCCGGTCCGGTAATCACTCGCCAGCCGACCTGCTGGCCCGATCCGGTCCAGAATTGCCACACGTTGCCGGGATTCGCATAGAAGATAAAACCTTCCTGCGGAAAATCGCCGCGCGAGGTAAGCGGCGAGCGGTGCCCCGTGCCGCCGGTGACGCGGGCCCAAACTTCCATCGAGAAATTCGGCCCGGGATTCAGCCCGGCGTCGAACGGCACGTCGATCTTTTGCGTTGGCCCCTGCACGAAGGTGGCGGCCGTGTCGTTGTCGCTGGCGATGGCGCCCGGCACGCCGAGGGTCACCCCGTTCAGCACGTCTCCGCTGCCGCCGGCAACGCTACCGATGTTCTGGATCGTCGCGCTGCCGGCCGCTTCTCCCAGCCGCCAGTAACCGACCGGGTTATCGGCCAGGACCGTAGCGTCGTACAGCCCGGCATTAGCAGGCAAAGCGATCATGCAACAGACAGCCGAGAAAACCACGGCGATCAAACGATGCGGAACAAAGTAACTCATTCCATACCCCCCGATTCACAGAGATGAAGACCTTCAGGCGGTCACGGGTGTCGAAGCCAAACCAGCTCGCGCAGTATGAACTGGTTAATGTCGCATGTCAATAATTTTGTTGAAGATTTCACGAGAAATCTCCCGGCATGGCGTCAGATACGAAAAAAGCCCGGGAAATGGCTTCCCCGGGCTTTGATTCGATGGAGGTATTTTGGCTGCGCGCGTCGACCGGCGGCTACTCCTGCGCCGCGACCTCCTCTTCGCCGCCACCCTCGGCGGCGGCGCCGACGGGCGGTTCTTTCTCTTTCACTTTTTCGGCGACTTTGCCCTCGAACACGAGATGGCGAATTTTCCCATCGTCGTCTTTCTCGACGTCGACGAGGATCGTGTCCTTGCCCTGGAATTCGCCCCGCAGCAGTTCCTCGGCCAGCGGGTCTTCGATGTACTGCTCGATCTTGCGACGTAGCGGCCGGGCACCGAATTCCAGGTTTTTCGACTTCTTGATCACGAAGGCCTTGGCTTCGTCGGTCAAGTCCAGCGCCAAGCCACGATCGGCGAGCCGCCCGCGGACCTTGGACAGCTCCATGTCGATCACCAGTTTCAGATCGTCGAGGGTCAGGTGGCGGAACACGATGATGTCGTTCAGGCGGTTAATGAACTCGGGCTTGAAGAACTTTTCGACCTCTTCGCGAACCCGCTTCTGCATGCCCTTGTACGAGGCGTCGGCGTCCTTGCCGGTTTGGAATCCCAGCCCGGTTTCGTTCTTGATCGCCTTGGCGCCCGCGTTGGTGGTCATGATCAGGATCACGTTGCGGAAGTCGACCTTGCGGCCGAAGCTGTCGGTCAGCCGGCCTTCTTCCATGACCTGCAGGAGCATGTTGTAGACGTCGGGATGGGCCTTTTCGATTTCGTCCAGAAGTACCACGGCGTAGGGCCGGCGGCGAATCTTCTCGGTCAGTTGACCGCCCTCTTCGTAACCGACGTAGCCGGGAGGCGCGCCGATCAGCCGGCTGATGTTGTGCTTCTCCATGTATTCGCTCATGTCGATATGCACCAGCGCGTCTTCATCGCCGAACATGAATTCGGCCAACGCCTTGGCCAGCAGCGTCTTGCCCACTCCGGTCGGCCCGGCGAACATGAAGCAGCCGGTGGGGCGCTTGGGGTCTTGCAGGCCGCTACGGCTGCGCCGCACGGCCTTGGAAATCTGCTCGATCGCCTCTTTCTGGCTGACGACCCGCTTGTGCAATTCGCTTTCCATCTCCATCAGCCGCATGGTGTCTTCGGTGGTCATGCGGGTCAGCGGGATGCCGGTCATCTTCGAGACGACCTCGGCGATCACTTCCGCGTCGACCAGGCCGTCGGTCTGGCGCGACTTCTCGCGCCATTCGCGGGTGATCGTTTGTTTCTTTTTCCTCAGCTTGTCGGCCTGATCGCGCAAGGCGGCAGCCCGTTCAAAGTCCTGGTTGGCGACGGCCTCCTCCTTGTCTTTGTTCAGGCTCTCGACCTCCGCGTCGATGTCCTTCAGATCCGGCGGCCGGGTCATCGCCTTGAGCCGCACTCGGGCGCCCGACTCATCGATGACGTCGATGGCCTTGTCGGGATGGCAGCGACCGGTGATGTAGCGGTCGGAAAGCTCCACGGCGGCGTTGATCGCGTTGTCGGTGATCTGCACGCGGTGATGCTGTTCGTAGCGCTCACGCAGACCCTTGAGGATGGCGATCGTGTCTTTCTTGTTGGTCGGCTCGACCATGACTTCCTGGAAGCGACGGGCCAGGGCGGCGTCTTTTTCGATATACTTGCGATACTCATCGAGCGTGGTGGCCCCGATGCACTGAATTTCGCCGCGAGCCAGCGCGGGCTTGAGCACGTTCGAGGCGTCGATGGCGCCCTCGGCCCCGCCGGCCCCGACCAGCGTGTGCAATTCGTCGATGAACAGGATCGTGTTCTTGGCCCGACGGACCTCGTTCATCACCGCCTTGATCCGCTCTTCAAACTGCCCGCGATACTTCGTGCCGGCAACCATCATCGCCAGATCGAGCACGACGATTCGCCTGTCCATCAGTAACTCGGGCACTTCGCCGTTGATCACGCGCTGGGCAAAGCCCTCGACGATGGCCGTCTTGCCGACGCCGGCTTCGCCCAACAGCACGGGATTGTTCTTCGTCCGCCGGCAGAGCACCTGGATGGTCCGCTCGATTTCGTCATCGCGTCCGATGACCGGATCGAGCTTGTCCTGCTTGGCCAGTTCGGTCAGATCGCGACCGAAACTATCGAGCGCCGGCGTCTTCGACTTGCCGCTCTTGCGTTCGCCCTCGGACGAGCCGCTCTCGCGACCGCCGCGATCGCCCGGCTCGCCGCCTTCGAGACCGTGTCCGAGCAGATTGAGCACTTCTTCGCGGACCTCTTCCAATTTGAGGCCCAGATTCATCAACACCTGCGCCGCCACGCCCTCTTGTTCGCGCAACAGGCCGAGCAGAATATGTTCCGTGCCGACGTAGTTATGGTTCAAGTTGCGGGCTTCTTCCATCGAATACTCGATGACCTTTTTGGCCCGCGGCGTCTGCGGCAGTTTGCCCATGGTGACCATGTCGGGTCCGCTCTGGACGAGCTTCTCGACCTCTAGCCGAATCTTGCGCAGATCGACGTCGAGGTTCTTGAGCACATTGGCGGCCACGCCGCTGCCCTCTTTGATCAGCCCCAGCAGGATGTGCTCGGTGCCGATGTATTCGTGGTTGAACCGTTGCGCTTCCTGGTTAGCCAGTTGCATGACTTTGCGGGCGCGGTCGGTGAAGCGTTCGTACATCAGAGATCTCCGGTTCGGCGCTAGGCGCTAACTATCGTTGTGTTGCTCTTCGTCATTGTGGCACCGGCGTCTCGCCCGTGCCACCAAGTAGATCCTTAACTGAATTCTACGCCGCAGTGCGGCCACGTCTACGGCCAACTCATTCTCACCGGGCTGGGCCGCTGGCGCCCGACTCAGGCCGCATGCGGCACGTCGGCCGGCGAACTCGACTCTTGGTTCTCTTCTTCTGGCTCATTTTCCGGTATTTCGGCGGCCTCCGGCTCCGTGTCTGCCGGCGATGGCGATGAAATGTCGTCCGCCTGCTGCTCGCGGGCCAAATACTCCCATTCTCGCCGGATTTCCAGTTGCCACTTCCCGGCCGCTTCCAACCGCTGCAATTGTTTCAGTTGTCCGCGGGCGTCGTCGTAACGCTCGGTATGCCGCATCAACGTCGCCAGCATCAACCGCGCGTCAACGTCGTTCGGGCTGCGATGCAACAATCGGGCCAGCATTTCCTCCGCTTCGTACCAATTCCCGCGTAAGTAGTCATCCCTGGCCTGTCGAAACAGCTCGTCATCTTCGCGGTCAGGGGTCTTCTCATGGTCTCCTGATGAACGGTTTGTTTGTTGGTGATCGATCGCGCGATGGTCGCCGCGGCGCCAGGAAATGACCGCTCCGGCCACCCACATCACCGCCAACACAATCCATCCGGCAGAGCGTGCCTGGGGCTGTATCCATTCGGTCCAACCGAAACTCGCCACGATGACAAGATTCAGTAACACCGCAAAACCCACCGCCACGCCCAAGGCCCAGGGCGAGCCCCGCCACCAAACCTGTGGCAAGCCCGGCCAAAGCCACAAGGCCATCCGGCGCTGACGTGTTGGTTGGCGATCCATCGCACGGTCCTCGGTCGTCCTGTTGCAACGTGTCAATCAGCCGCGGGGCGCTAGCCCCCGGTTATCGTCGCACCAACCGGGCGCTAGCGCCCCGCGGCTAATCCCAAATTCAAGCACTGACAATCCACCATGGAATTCTAACTCTTGAAGTGAATCTAGGCAACTGAAAGTCGGCGTTGAACTTACGTCAATTTATTTACCCCAGACCGCCGTAGCGACGCAACATGTGCAACTCGGTCAAACCCGGGGGGGGTTGTCGCGGTGGTCTGCCTTAGCCAGATTATCCGCTCGCCCGAAGCGTAAGCGACGGTCGTATCGGCGCACGCGGGTGTGATCATATCGCGGATTATGCCATATGTGAGTCGTCGAGTCACCGCATGAGGGTGTGACCACAGGCAACAAGTCAGCAAGGCCCATCCCACTGGCGAACTTTTTTCGGCCTGAGCCAGGCAAAACCGCGTAACGGTTGTTGCAATAACATCTTACGAAAAATATATCTGTATTGACTCACTGCGCAAGATAGCTATAATTCGGTCGCCACGGCAAACTTGGTAATCTCGGCAGAGCCGGGAAACATTGCCGGTTGCACTTGGTTTCGGGGGGTGAGCAGTCTGCGGACACCGCGAGCTACGGGCTGGTATGACAAGGAAGGACCAAGGAACTCTTCGAGCATTCTTTCGGAAAGAATCCTCGCGAGAGTCCCGCTGAGAGCTAGCCTGGCCATGGCTAGGGAGAGGCGTGGTTATCGTATGAAAACTGTGTTCACCACCGGCGAAGCCGCCAAAATTTGCAAGGTGAGTCAACAGACCATTATTCGTTGCTTCGATTCCGGCCAGTTGAAGGGATTTCGCGTGCCGGGCAGCCGTTTCCGCCGGATTCCGCGAGATCTTCTCTTCAGCTTCATGAAAGAGAACGGCATCCCCACCGACGCCCTGGAAAGCGGCAAACGCAGGGTGTTGATCGTCGACGACGATGAGGATCTGGTCGAATTGATCGCCGATCATCTCGAGCGCGACGGTCGATTCGAGGTTCGCACGGCCAACAACGGCTTCGACGCCGGCATGATGGTCAAAGAGTATCGGCCCGACATCATCGTGCTCGACGTCATGCTGCCCGACATCAACGGTAAGGAAGTTTGCCAGCGGGTGCGTGGCGACAAGACGATGGAGGATGTGCGGATCATCTGCATTTCCGGCATGGTCGAAGAAGACAAAGTGGCTGACCTGCGCGAGGCGGGCGCCAACGACTTCATGCACAAACCGTTCGAGGTCGAGAAGCTCATCGACCGCATTTGCGAACTGCTCGAATTAGAAGCGGTCACCACGATGTAGCGAGTCGAACCGTGGCTCGCAAACAGCGATTCAAGAACATCTTCGAGAACACCCCAGCCGCAAGGAAAGCCCTAGCCCCAGCCGCAAGGCTGGGGTTTTTCATGAACTGCATATCGCCCCATGCGCCCATTGCCCCCGCTAACTGTCGGCGAGACTCGTTGGCGGTTGCCACTCTGCGACGCGACATCGGTCGATCTGGTCGACGCGCTCTTGTGTGACTCGCCGTCGCGCGCCGATCCGCTGCGAGATCTGATCGAGCGTGACGCCCCTTTCGCGCTCTGGGCCATTTGTCTGGCAACCCACGACGGGCAGGAATTTCGCGACGCGGCGTCACTGGCCCGGTGGCTTGCGCCGCGGTTGCCCAAGCTGCTCCAGACAGACGACTCACCCGCAACCAGCAAAGCATTTTCCGCCACCTCCGCCGACATCGAAAAAATGTCTCGCTGGGCCGCCGACGCCGCGGTCATTTCGCACTTTGCCCAGCGACTAGCCTGGGGCGATGAGCGAGCCGACGAGGGCGCGGCCCGTCTGTTGGCGGTGCTTCATGGCGCGACCGATTGGCTTCGTTTGGCGACCGAAAAAAACAGCGACGTCTCGCCCAAGCAGCTTCTGCCGCAGTGGCTCATCGCCGCCCTCGACGCAATCGCCCGGAGCGAGACAGCCCCCCGGGCGCCGGCTGGCTGCGTGGCTCAGGCGGTGGAAATCGCCGCGGGCATGGACCCATCCGGCGAACTGCCCGAGGGTGGCGAGGACGAAATCAACCTGCTGCGAACCGCCGCCGCCACGCGCTGGCGGGCCATCGTGCCGGAGATTGAGTCGCGGCTGCCGCGGATTGCCCACGTCGTCGCCCGGCTCGACGCGCTCCAAGACGATTTCCAGGCGACGTTACACACCGAAAAACTCGCCTCGCTCAAACAACTCGCCTACGGTGCCAGCCACGAAATCAACAACCCGCTGGCCAACATCGCCGCCCGAGCCCAATCGCTGCTGCACGACGAACACGACCCCGACCGCAGGCGAAAGCTGGCCGCGATCAACCGTCAGGCGTTTCGGGCCACCGAGATGATCGCCGATTTGATGCTGTTCGCCCGCCCGCCGCGGCTGGAGAAAGAATCGATCGAAATCGAGTCGCTGTTGGGCGCGCTCGTCGAAGAACTAAAGCCGCTCGCCGAGGAGCGCGACGTGACCATCACGGTCGTAGCGGAAGATCCGTCGCTCGAAGTCACCGCCGATCGCACACAACTGCTAGTGGCGCTGCGGGCGTTGTGCATGAATTCGCTGGAGGCGATCGGCGCCGGCGGCCGGATCGAAATCGTCGCCGGTCGTGGCTCGCCGAGCGAAATACAGTTCACCGTCATCGACGACGGACCCGGCATCGACGTCGAAGTGCGCCGTCACCTGTTCGACCCGTTCTACTCCGGCCGCGAAGCCGGTCGCGGATTGGGCTTCGGTCTGTCAAAATGTTGGACCATCATAACCACCCACGGCGGCACCGTCGAAGTAGAAAGCCCGGCCGGCGGCGGCGCGAAGTTTACCATCACGCTTCCCACACGCGCCCCATAAAGCCGCGACCGTTGGTCGCGCCGGGGATGGGGGGCCGGGGATTGGGGATTGGGGATTGGGGACTTTACAACGATCACACTAACCGCTAGCAGCCTGTTGAAATAGTCGGGTATCCGATGTAGGAGGCGACTCCTGTCGCCGAAAATGGACGTTTCACGCTGAAATCGGCGACAGGAGTCGCCTCCTACAGACTTTTTCAACAGGCTGCTCACCGCCTCGCTATGGAACACCCCTTCGGCCCCTGGAGCTTGCTGCCGCCGGTGGTGGCGATTGCGCTGGCGATCACTACGCGGCGGGTCGTGGTGTCGATTCTTGCCGGGGTGGCATGTGGCTCGGTCATTTTGTATTTCGGCGCGCTGCGCGAGGCCGGCAGTATCGGCGCGGTCTACGACGCGCTGGCGGCAATGAGCGTCGACCTGCTCGAAGGTCGGCTGTGGAAGAGCCTCGTCAAGCCTGACCATCTGCGCGTCTTCGCGTTCACCTCACTGATGGGCGCCATGGTCGGCGTCGTCAGTTCGTGCGGCGGAATGCACGGCGTCGTCGACGTACTGGGCCGGTTCGCCTCCAGCCGCCGCCGCGGACAGTTGACCACTTGGGCATTGGGCATGGTCATCTTCTTCGACGATTACGCCAACACGCTGCTGCTGGGCGGCACGATGCGCCCGCTGACCGACCGCTTGAGAATCTCCCGCGAAAAGCTCGCCTACCTGGTCGACTCGACCGCCGCCCCGGTCGCTGGCCTGGCCGTCATCTCCACTTGGGTCGCCACCGAAATCTCCTACATCGAAGAAGGTTTCGGCAACGACTTCGACGGCGGCTTCGGCGTGTTCGTCGAGACGATCCCCTATCGGTTTTACGTCCTGCTGGCCCTCGCGTTTGTCGTGCTGGTGGCCGGGCTGCGGCGAGACTTCGGGCCGATGCTGCGGGCCGAGCGAGAAAAACTGACCACGGGCACGTCGCCAGGACAACGAGGATTTGGCGCCGCCGATGGAAACTCAGACGAAAACGCAGAGGCCCTGGAGTTCCAACTCGACCCGCAGACGCCCCGCCGTTGGTACAACGCGCTGCTGCCGGTGCTGGTGGTGATCGTTGTCACCGGCCTGCTTCTTTTGTCGACCGGCCTGGCATCGATCCGCGAGAAAGACGGCGACCCGACGTTAACACTCGCGTCGCAATCTCTGTGGAAGGTGATCGGCAAAGGAGACTCGTACGTCTCGCTGCTCTACGCTTCGCTCGCCGGACTGCTCACCGCCGCCGCGATGTGCCGCGGGCAACGAATCCTCTCGATGGCCAGAATCATCCAAGCCGCAACGCGCGGCGCCGCCCTCATGGCGCCCGCGCTGCTGGTGCTGTGGGCTGCTTGGGCGCTGACCGGCGTGACCGACACGATCGATCCGGCGAATCCTCCCAGCCTGGGCACGGCCGATTATTTGGGCAATATCCTCCGCAGCGGAATCTCGCACCAGTGGATGCCGACCGTGGTGTTCGTCGTCGCCGCCGCGGTGGCCTTCGCCACGGGCACAAGCTGGGGCACGATGGCCTTGCTGGTGCCGATGGCGATTCAAGTCACCGCCGAGCTGCTATCCGCCGAAACGCCGGCTGCCGCTGCCCACGACCCGGTGATGCTGGCCACCATCGGCAGCGTGCTGGCCGGGGCGATCTTCGGCGATCACTGCTCGCCGATCTCCGACACCACCGTGCTCTCCTCCCGCGCCAGCGGCTGCGACCACGTGGCGCACGTCTGGACGCAGATGCCCTACGCGCTGGTCGTCGGCGGCGTCAGCATTCTCTTCGGCACCATCCCCGTCGGCTTCGGCGCCCCCGTCTGGCCGCTGCTGCTGCTCGGCGTCGCGGCGCTAGTCGTGTGGCTGCTGGTGGTGGGAAAGAAATGCGAAGTGTAGGAGGCGTCTCCGACGGCGACCGTAACCTGTAGTCTCCGATGGCGACATTCGCCCCATCCCGTGGCACCGGCGTCCCGCCGGTGAGTCCACGAATCGCCGTCGGAGACGCCTCCTACAACCCTTCCTTAGCCGCCCGGCTTTCGCCGCTGTTGCTCGATATATCGCATCAGGTCGCCGATGGTTTGAATGCGCTGGGCAACATCGTCGGGAATGGAAATATCGAATTCTTCGTCAAGTTCCATGACGAGTTCCACCAGATCGAGCGAATCCGCGCCGAGGTCGGCCAAGGTGGTGTCCGGCGTGATCCGGTCGAGCGTGACACCAAGGACGTCTGAGAATTGCCGTTGAAATGTCGAAAGCAACTCGGCGGACAACCAAACGAGGCTGCCGCAATTCGGACAGGCCGCGTCTTGCGACGGCGCCGAGAATTCGAGATTCGTGGACGCCCCGCAAAGAGCGCACTCGCTCGGAAATCCTTCGGGCGTGCGAGAAGAGACGGTCACGTCATGGTCTGGGCGGTTTAGGAATCGACAAAAACAACTTTCGCGTTTCGACTGACGAACACGACGGCGAGCTCCAGGCGTTAGCTCGAGGGTAATACATTCGCACGCAGAAAACTTGACGCTGAACGAGGAATTACCAACGGCCTAACGGCCGCCGCTCGCCGAGTGTCGCTTTATGATCCCCTATTTCTTCGCCGGCCGACGACGACCGCCGCCGTAATACGGGTAGCGGTCGAACTTTTCGCCGCCGCCGACGACGCGAGGGTCGGCGGTGGATTTTAGATCGGCCATGAGCTGCGCGGCGAGCTTTTTCTTGACCGCGGCGTAGTTCTTATCGCCCGCGACGTTTTTCAACTGATCGCGATCTTTCTTCAGGTCGTACAACTCCTCGGCCGGTCGCTTGGCGAAGGCCAGATCGTAGAACGGTTTGATCTTGGGGTCGGTCCGACCCTTGATAAGAAACGCCTTGCTCGGGCCGTTGTCGCAATCGGCCAATTGGCGGCCGAGGTGCGACTCGGCGGCGGTCGGCACACCGGCGGGCCAGCGGTCGGGCTTAAAGTTGCGGATGTAGAGAAAATCATGCGTGCGAATCGCCCGACAGGGATAACCGCCGTTGTTGCCGTGTTCCTGCGACGGAACGTGGCGCTCTTTGCCGGTGAGCATGTAACTGCGTGCCGGCTCGATCTGGCCGGAGCCGGCGGCGGCCAGCACGTTCATCAAACTGCGGCCGGTCATTGCCTTGGGCACACGGGCGCCGGCGGCTTCGAGAAACGTCGGGGCCAGATCGTTGAGGCTGACGAAATCGCTGACGGTGCGGCCGGCCTTGATCCGCTGCGGCCAGCGGATCGCCAGCGGAACGTGCGTGCCGCTGTCGTATAGATTGCTCTTGCAACGGGGAAACGGCATGCCGTGGTCGCCGGTCATCACGACGATCGTGTTGTCGAGTTGGCCGGACTCTTCTAGCAGCTTCAGCGCGGCGGCCACGTCGCTGTCGAACCGCTGCACTTCAAAGTAATAGTCGGCCACGTCGCCGCGAACGGTCGGATGATCTGGCAGGCAGGCCGGCAGGCGAATGTCGGCCAGCTTCATCCCGCTGGCGGCGCCGCTGCCGGGTTTGTAAGGCCGGTGCGGATCGAACGCGCCGAGCCAGAAGCAAAACGGCTTGTCTTTCGGCCGGCCGTCCATGAACGCGGCGAAACTGCGCGCCCTCGGCCCGGCGGGATCTCTGGTCCGCCCGCCAACGCCATTACGCCCCGGTCCCCAGGCCTTTCGCATGTGGCCGATGTGATAGCCGGCTTTTTCCAGCAGCAGCGGATAGACTGGAAACTTCGCCGGCAAGGTGCTCCAAAGATTGGCCGCCTCGTCCAGCCGCCAATGCCATTGGCCGGTCAGGATCGCGCTGCGACACGGCGTACACGAAGGCGAGGAGACGAAGGCGTTATGAAACAACACGCCCTCGCGAGCAATCCGGTCGAACGCCGGCGTCTTAACCACCGGGTCGCCGTACGCCCCCGCCTGCGGCCAGCCCCAGTCATCAGCGATAGCAAACAGAATGTTAGGGCGCGGCGCGGCGGCGTCTTTCTCCGCGGAAAGAACGGACGATGCGATGGCGATCAACGCGGTAAGCACGACAACTTGCAGAGAGGTTCGTGTGGCATTCATCGTTATTTCCTTCCCAAAACTAAGACTGTAGCGTCATTCGAGGATAGATAGCGCGGGATCAAACATTTCCCGGAAAGCAGGAGGCTGGAGGCTGGAGGCTGGAGGCTGGAGGCTGGGGGCTGGGGGCTGGGGGCTGGACAAGTCGGAAGCGATGTTTCTCCAGTCCCCAGTCCCCAGTCCCCAGTCCCAAATCCCAAATCCCAAATCCCAAATCCCAAATCCCAAATCCCAAATCCCAAATCCCCAACACGCGAACGCCCCCTCCCTTGGCCTTTGCTTGCTGTGAGGTGGCTGGTTTGGGTATGATGGGGCTGCGAGCGGCTGATCGAACGAATGGGTTGAACGAAACCGGAGACTTGAACTATGGAATTACTGGCGACCCTCATGCGACCTATGTTGGCTGGCGCGTTGTTGCTGGGCACTTTTGCGAGTTTCGCGTCGGCGGCCGATGAGAAGAAGAACGACACCGAAAAGCCCGGCGAGAAGGTCAGCTACTTCCGCGACGTCGTGCCGATCATGCGCGAGCATTGCCAGGGCTGTCATCAGCCGGCCAAGCGCGGCGGCGAGCTGCTGTTGACCACCTTCGCGGGCCTAAAGAAGGGCGGCGAGAGCGGAGCGCCCGGCTTCGTGGCGGGCAAGCCGGATCAGAGTCTGCTCATCGAGCAGATCACGCCCGAGGACGGTGAGGCCGAAATGCCGAAGAAAAAGCCGCCGCTCGACGCCGACCAGATCGCGCTCATCCGCCGCTGGATCAGCGAAGGGGCCAAGGACGACACGCCGATCAACAACGCGGTCGCCTTCGATGCCGATCACCCGCCTAAGTACAACGCCGCGCCGCTGATCACGTCGCTCGATTATTCGCCGGATGGAAAGCTGCTGGCCGTTTCCGGTTATCACGAAGTATTGCTGCACAAGGCCGACGGCAGCGGGTTGGTCGCTCGGCTTGTGGGGCTGTCGGAGCGGATCGAAAAAGTCGCCTTCTCGCCCGACGGAAAATTCCTGGCGGTTACCGGCGGCTCGCCGGCGCGAATGGGCGAATTGCAAATCTGGAACGTCGAGAAGCGGGAGCTAATGCTTTCGCACACGGTCACCTACGACACAATCTACGGCGCCAGTTGGGCCCCCGACGGATCGAAAATCGCCTTCGGCGGCAGCGACAACGTGCTGCGGGCGATCGACGTTAAGACCGGCAAGCAGGTGCTAAGGATGGGATCGCACAGCGATTGGGTTCTCGACACCGTGTTTTCCGTCAAGGGCACGCATCTGATTTCCGTCGGCCGCGATCGATCGATGAAGCTCACGGTCGTCGCCACCCAGCGATTCGAGGACAACATCACGAGCATCACGCCGGGGGCGCTCAAGGGCGGATTGGCCGCGGTCGATCGACATCCGACCAAGGACGAGTTGCTCTGCGGGGGCGCCGACGGAACGCCGAAGGTCTATCGCATGATCCGCAAAAAGGCCCGCAAGATCGGCGACGACTTCAACCGCATTCGCACGTTTGAAAAACTGCCCGGTCGGCTGTTCACCGTGCGTTACAGCCGCGACGGCAATCGCATCGTGGCCGGCAGCAGCAGCAACGGAACCGGCGAAGTGCGGGTGTTCGACGCCAACAACGGCAAGCGGATCGCCGTAATGCAGGGCCAAGCCGGCGCCGTCTACGCCACCGCCTTCAGCCCCGACGGCAAAGTCGTCGCCTCCGGCGGCTTCGACGGCGCCGTGCGGCTCAACGACGCGGCCACCGGAAAGCTGATCAAGCAATTCGTGCCGGTCAAGGTGGAGCCGCAAGTAACGGCGGCGAAGTAGGGGATTGCTAGCTTTTGTTTCCCCTAGACTCATGGACTCCGAAAACGCCAACTCCCGATTCATGCTCGCAATGACGGATGCGTCGCTAGGGAAGATCCCACCAGGACTGCGCGTCGCGACCGGGCACGATGAGGAGGTGATGCTGTTTTTGCTGCGGGTTGGCGATGCAAAGGCGACGACGGAAATACTGATGGATGTGATCGCGCTGTCGGAAACCGAATCGATCTTGGCCGCGCTCACGGAAACTCTCGGGCTGATCCGAAAACGATTTCACATTGACAAAGCGAATCGCCTAAAAGACCGCCTGGATTCCGCCGGCACGGCGGTCGAGTTCGTTCGGCCGGATGACGTAGAGAATTCTTGAAGCTAAAGTCGCCAGACAACTTGCCACACCCGTCTGCCGGCTTCAGCCGGCACCCCGTCAGCCACCAGCTTTAGCTGGTGGTCGGCGTCGCCCCACTCAATTCATCGTCAGCCGGCTTTAGCCGGCTTATTTATCCGTTGCCTTCAGGCATCAACCCAGTGGCCCGCCAGCGTCATCCAGCGAAATCCGTTCCAGCCGCTCCTCGACGCGCCCCGCCGCGTGATGCGCCTTCTGATTCGCGATATACCGCAACACTGGGTCCAGATGCTGGAGGGAAGCCGGCTAAAGCCGGCTGGACGAATCAGTTTTGGCAGCCCCTCGGTTCCACCAGCTAAAGCTGGTGGCTGACGGGGAACCGGCTGAAGCCGGCAATTGTTAAAGCACGTCTCGCATTATACCATAAAATGTACAAACCTATACATTTCAAGCCGCCCATGCCACCCACTTCAGCGGCTACTAATCACGCGGAAAGAACCGTAGCGGACGCCACGTCTCATTGTCGCGGGGAATCAGAATGGCGGCCAATCGCCCGACGGAATCCAGGGCGGCGATTTCGTCGGCGTCCGGCGGATCGGTTAGGCCGATGGTCTGCCCGTTGGCGATGCGGGCGTATTGATCGGCGGTGAGCGTCACGCTCGGCAACGACTCGACGGCTATGAGCGCCGGGTGTAGATGTTCGGAGAGATTGTCCGCGGTCAACTCGTCGAGGTCAACTGCCGGGTGCCATGGGCAGCTTGCCTGCCCTTGCCAACCCCGATCAGAACAAGTCAGGCGAAAACCACCGATGGCGGTGCGCTCTAGGGCCGACATGACGGCGCCCGTTCCGAGCGATTCGGCCAGGTCGCGGCCGAGGGAGCGGACGTAGGTGCCGGAGCCGCAGCGGATGTCGAGGACGAACTGGGGGTATTCGTAACTCAGCAGTTCAATGCTGTGGACGGTAATCGTGCGAGGTTTCAAATCGGGCGTTTCGCCGCGGCGGGCCAAGTCGTAAGCCCGACGACCGTCGATCTTCAGCGCCGAGAAGGCGGGCGGGCGCTGCTGGATCTGTCCGACCAACTGCTGGGCGGCTTGCTCGATTGATTCTCGCGTCGGCAGCGGCGGGTTGACCAATTCGGTCACTTCGCCCTCGACGTCTTCGGTCGTGCTGGTGCGGCCGAGTAGGAAGGTGCCGGTGTAGCGCTTCGGCATCCGCTGCACGTATTCGATCAGCCGGGTCGCCCGACCGAGGCAGACCACCAGCACGCCGGTGGCCAGCGGATCGAGCGTGCCGGCGTGCCCGACCTTGGTTTTCTTTCCGACCAGCCGCACGACGCGATCGACCACGCGACGCGAAGTCATGCCCGGCGGCTTGTGGATGTTGAGGAGTCCGAAGTGTGGCACGGTGGTTTTGCGATTGTTGGTGGGATGGATAGCGCCACGTTAACACGACGCTTGCGCTTCGTTTAACGGCAAGCCGCAGGCGACTGCGTTTTCAGTGTCGCAAACGCAGTCGCCTGCGGCTTGCCGTTAAACGATCAGGTCAAAATCATACAACCCGGCGATCTGCTCGGCCGATCGACTGGCCAAATTGCTGAATCGCTCGTACAGTTCATCGGGGTCGGCCGACGCCAACGCCGCGAGTCGTTGGAACTTCGCTCTCAGCAACTCCGGCAAATTCCCGCTGCTGCTACGGGCGTGTCCTTCGGGATACATGACGAGACCGCTCGACAGACTCCCAAGTTCGCGGTGTTCAATTTCAAGTGTCGTAGGAATTCCGTCCGGGTATTTTTCGTCGTACTCGGCTCCGCCGTGGCGAAATTCGATCCGCTGCATTAGCTTTCTAGTGATCGGATCGTGCAATCTCGCCTCGTCGTAATCCTCGGGCAGCAGCATCAACTCGCTCCAGCCGGCCTGCTTTCGCTCAATCGCCTTGCGCAGCAGCGTGGCGATGATGTAGACCATCGAGTGATCGGCGCTCTGCCGAGTCCGCGGGTCGCGCTTGGCCGGGTCGCCGATGATGCTGAAGGCCGGCTCGTAGATGGTGATGCGCAGCGCGGTGATCTGCTCGGCGTCGTTCAGCACGGCCGGATGCTCGACCAGCAGGCGGATCAGCCCCTCGATGGCGCCGGCCGATTGATGTTCGTACAGCCCGAGCTTGAAGTGCATGCCCATCACGGCGAAGTCGTCGCCGCCTTCGGCCAGATGCAGATCGAAGGGGCTTTCCTCCGCCGACGCCGGCGGTTCAAACAGGCAGAACAGCGCCTGCGGATTGCGCAGCACGTCGCGCGGCCCGACGAAGCCACGCATCGCGCGATGCACGCTGAGCACGGCCGTCTCCGCCGCCAGCGCGGCCGAAGCACCTTTGGAATCGGACAACTGACGGCCGGCGCGGATCGCACGAAACGGAACGTAGTGCGAGACGACCAACCCAACGGCCGATTCGATTTGTTCCGCGCTGGCCCCCATCATCGCCCCGTAAACGACCGCCGAGGCAATCGCCCCGTGAACGACGTGGTCGATCTTGTAGCGGTGCAGCGCGAACACTTCGGCCAACCGCCCGCGGATTTCGTCGAGCAGGATCATGCCACGAAGCAATTGAGCGCCGTCGAGCCCACGCTGCTGCGCGGCCGCCACGACCACCGGGTAAAAGTCGTTGTGGCCGAATTCCCCGGCGGTGTCTCCGCGGGCCGGGTTGTAACCGAAGTTCGTGCCGTTGGCGTCCCATTCCCGCACCGCCGAGCAGTTGGCCGCCACCGCCTTTTCCGGGGCGACCAATACGTTGGACCCGAAGCAGGGAGCGCCGCGGGTCGGATCATCGCGGCGATATTCGAACGCCTCGTCTCTTAATACCGTCGGCGCGTTGGTTCCGCAGGCAATCGCCGAGACCCCGCAAGCGATGCTGTCGAGATGAAACAACCCGACCCGCTCGTAAACCGCCGCGTCAATCTCGCCGAATCGTTTGGCAAGAAAATCGATCGCGAATTGACCCAGGCCGAGCGCCTGATTTTGGTGGCGGGAGAGGGTGTGGAAGGTTGACGACAAAGCAAAGCCTCTCTTGGCGCGCGGGCGTGGCCGGGTGGCTGGCGCACTGATTATCGTCCTGATGTCGGTTTTGGACAAGGACGACGTGTTTCCGGCCGGGCCAGCGCCTTTCGCGTCTGCGTGGTTTGAACTAACCTAAAGGGACGTAGTGGTCGGGTTTTCGTTTAACGGACCATTCATAACCATGCGAGGCATGAACGCCTGGGCCATCTATATCCCATGTCACCCGACCACCACTTTCCGACCACGCGACTGCGACGGCTCCGCTATAATCCGGCGGTGCGGCGGCTGGTGCAGGAAACGGCGCTGGACCCCGGCAAGCTGATCCTGCCGCTGTTCGTGAGGGCTGGCGAAGGCGTGCGGCAGGAAATCGCCTCGATGCCGGGTAACTTTCAGCTTTCGCCGGATTTGCTCGGGGACGAAGTTCGCGAGGCGGCCGATTTGGGACTCGGCGGGATCATCCTGTTCGGCATCCCGGCCAAAAAAGACGCCACCGGGAGCGATTCCACCAACGACGAGGGGATCATCCAACAAGCCATCCGCGCGGCGAAAGAGGCCGCGCCGGACATGCTGGTGACAAGCGACGTTTGCTTTTGCGAATACACCGATCACGGTCACTGCGGCGTATTGAACGACAAGACCGGCCGTCTGGACGTTGACAACGACGCCACGCTCGAACTGCTCGGGCTACAAGCTCTGAGTCACGCCCGAGCCGGGGCCGATCTGGTCGCGCCCTCCGGCATGATGGACGGCATGGTCGGGGCGATTCGCGCGGCGCTCGACGGTGGCGGCTTTTCGCACCTGCCGATCATGAGCTACGCTGCCAAGTACAGTAGCGCCTTTTACGGACCGTTTCGCGACGCTGCCGATTGCGCGCCGGGGCAGGGCGACCGTCGCGGTTATCAAATGGACCCGGCCTGTGGCGCGGGGCAGGCACTGCGAGAAGTAGAACTTGATCTGGCGGAAGGCGCCGATCTGATTATGGTCAAGCCGGCGCTGGCGTATCTCGACATTATCCGCGACGTCCGCGAGCGATTTCCCGGCGTGCCGCTAGCCGCCTACAACGTCTCCGGCGAGTTCAGCATGGTCAAGGCGGCTGCCGCGGCCGGCTGGCTCGACGAACAGGCGGTCGCGCGGGAAATGCTGACTGCGATCCATCGCGCCGGGGCCGGCATCATCGTTACTTATTGGGCCAAGCAAGTCGCGGGGTGGTTATCGTAATAACGCTAACGGAGTACTGAGTAACTGAGTACACAGTACTGTGTACGGATGAACTGATGTACTGATTGAACTTACCTATTCGGTTGATCCTATAAGTCAATCTTGACAAAGCACGAAACGAAAAAACATGCCAGGCGACGAAAACCCCGCCCCCGACCCGCCGGATCAGATGGTGGAATTGACCGGCCCGTATTGCAGCGAGGACGTGATGATTTGAATCCCGCGAGAAGCGATCGAGGACGACGTCCTGTTGCGCGGCGAGTAACCAGCGGGGCCGAACGACGTGGACATTCGTGCGGGGACGGGCGGATTCGGAATTCGCCACGACGCGGGCGGCGTCTCGGTTGGGGTGCATGGGGCGATACGACCCAGGTCGCTGTTAGATGCGTGATTCGGTATACTCACGGATGAGTCGGAGTTCCGGTATCGAACGGTCGGCCGGGAACGTGACCGCTGTTTCTCTCACAGGAGCGGGTGATGAAAAGTTGGCTGTTAACATGCGTGGCGATCGGACTGCTGCAAACCTCCGCTGCGCTGGCGGAAGACGACAAGGCGGCCAAGGTCGATGACGGCGACATCAAGCGGCTCGTCGAACAACTCGACAGCGACGAGTTCGCCAAGCGGGAAGCGGCCGCCAAGGAGCTTGCGAAGTTGGGTCGCCCGGCGATTGGGGCGCTGCTGGCCGCGGCGGCGGAAAAAAGCAGCGAGACGCGCTTGCGAGCGATGAACATTTTGAAAGCGCTGTTCAATTCCGACGATGCGGCCACGAAGGAGGCGGCCAAAGGGGCATTGGAAAAGCTCAGCAAGAGCGATAACTCGGCGACCCGGCGTGCGGCCGAGAAGATACTCACCGCGCCGCAATACGAGATTCCGCTCGGCATCTGGCGGGCCGAAGGCGAAGCCGTGGTATTCGGCCGTCGGCGGCCGATCGTGCTGCAAGGCGGCGGCGGGGTGACGATCAGCGGCACCGGCATTCGTGTCGGAGCCGGCGGACAGCTCACGCTTGTCCGCGTCGGCGGTGGCGAGCGCCGCGTCGACATCATCAAGGGGACGGGCGTCGGCGTGTTGCTGCTGGAAGGCCGCAACGGAATCGAAATCCACGTGCGACAACCGCAACCGAAGGGTGATCCTAAATTCAGCCGATACCTGGCCAAGGACTCGAAAGAGCTGGCCAAGAAACACCCCAAAATCCACAAGCTGTACAAAAAGCTGGACGTCTACCAAAGGAACCAGACGAGCATCGGCGGTGTGAAGCTTGACTTTTGATCGTCGGACAATTAGGCAGGATTTGAGTGGCATCCGCGCGTCGACGGGGGCGTTGCGAATTCGGAAATCGGAATTCGGAAATCGGAAAAACGGGGCCGGCGAATGGATGGCCGCATGGGTTGCGGTAACTTGGCGGCTGGCATTTGCTTCCCGGGCGAAATGGCACGAGCCGATGGCGACGGGCGTTGTTCGGGAAGCAGCGGGCTGGGAGTTAGGAGTTAGGAGTTAGGAGTTAGGAGTTAGGAGTTAGGAGTTAGGAGTTAGGAGTTAGGAGTTAGGAGTTAGGGTCTAGGATCAGCCTTTTGTAGCTAGCATTGCCAGCGATCTTGCTGGCTGTTGTTGTTGAGTGGTAACGTGTCACTGTACTTGAAGTTAACGCATTTCAAGGAGGTGATACGATGGTGTTGCGAGACCTTGTTGAACGATTTGAAAAGGAAGCTCCGGTGTGTGTGATGGTACGAGCAGCCTTGGAAAACGTGTTTGCGGCCGAGCGGTTGGACGCGATATTCGAGAAGTCCGCCAAGCAGCAACGAAGTGGCGAGC
>JADFKK010000375.1 GCA_022564995.1 Planctomycetota bacterium
GCCACCGTGCTGGCGCACAACGACGCGGCGACGACGGGCAAGCTGCACGCGGCGACCGGCGCGGCGCTCGACCGGATGTGGAGCCTGCAGCGCAAGGACGGCGGTTTCAACTGGCTCAAGTGCAACTGGCCGCCGATGGAGTCCGATGACCACTACGGCGCGACGATGGCCGCCATCGCGGTCGGCGTTGCTCCCGGCGATTACGCCCAGACCGACAAGGCACAGCAGGGCCTGAAGAAGTTGCAGCAGTATCTCCGCGACAATCCTCCGCCCACCGCGCACCATCGGGCCATGTTACTGTGGGCGTCGACCTACACCGACGGCATTCTCACGAAACAACAGCAGACGAAAATTGTCGAAGAGTTGCTCTCCTTGCAAGGCAAAGACGGCGGCTGGGCCTTGGCGGCGCTGGGCGATTGGAAACGGGCCGACAAAAAGAAACAGGACAAGACGACCAGCGACGGTTACGGAACCGGCTTCGTCGTCTATGTGCTGCGCCGGGCCGGCGTGTCGGCCGATGATCCGCGGATCGAAAAAGCGGTCGTCTGGCTGAAGAAGAATCAGCGCCAGAGCGGCCGCTGGTTCACCCGTTCGCTCAACAAAGACAATCACCACTTCATCAGCCACGCCGGCAGCGCCTTCGCGCTGATGGCCCTGGCCGAGTGCGGGCAGATTGGCAAGTAACGTAGGTTATGCTTCAGCATAACAACAGGCCGAGCGTAGCAGGAAATCTGCTTCGGTGGAGTGTTATGTTGTAGTATTATCTACGCGAGCGGCATTAGCGGGGCAGTTCGATGGCCTGAAAAAATTGTGCCGACGACCATGCGGCGAACCAGGACTGTAGATTCTGGGCCAACTGCTCATCGTCGCACTCGGCTAGTTTGGCCGCACACATTAGCGCTTCGCCGACCGTCTCGCCATCGATCAACGCCGCCAGCAGTTCGTATTGCACGCGCGATAGATCAAATCGCCGCACGACAAAATTGATCCGCGTGATCGCCTGATAGCTGTCTCGTGGCGCGGGCGGAGCGGGGCCTTCTTCGCTGTCTCTTTTATTGCGGGCGGCCATGTAGAAATCGCTCAGCGGAAACCGCGTACTGATGAGCTGCAGGCACGGCACCGTCTTTAGCCGCGCGCTTGGCCACACTGCGGGAGCCACATCGCGCAACTGCTCGGCGTCGAGCAGCGGCCCGCTTTCGGCGCCCGGTCCGTCGAACACTTCCCCCACCATCCATTCCAGCCGGGCCAAATCGACAAGGAAGTCTGGCCAACTCGGCCCCTCGTCGCCGGGCTCTTCCGCTGGTCGCGTCTCGTCCAGATACTTGGCGAAGTGCGTGCCCAAGTGTTCCAGCGTATAACTGTGCGACGGATACTCCTGCAAATACCCGACCGCGAATTCGTTAAACAACTCCTCGCCCAGCGTGTTGGCCAGCGCCGGATAAACCGTCCGCAGACATTCCAGCAGCCGCGCGCAATAGGCGTTGCCGTACACCTCCAGCCGCTCGATGCTGGTGAGGGCCTTACTGCGGGTGATGACCTCTTCGACTTGCTCGCTGCCGACGTCGATCTCTCCTTGGGCCGCCGGCGAGTCGATTCCCGCCGCGATGCCGGCCGGGTGCATAATGACCGACTGCATCCAACGCTGCACCGTATCTAACGGCCGCTGGGGATCGAGTTTTCGGATCGAATCGTTCATTGCACTTCCGGGGCGACCAAGTGAATCGGATGCGGCACGGTGGTCTTCTCGGTTGGTGCTTCACCGGCCTCGACTGGTAGATCATCCTCCGCCGGCAGCCCGTCCATGAATCGCCGCGCCTTGAGCACCTCGGCATGAACCACCGGAAAATTCGGGATGTTGGCGTCCCATTCCAGCAGCGTCGAAACGCCGCCAGTCAGCGCGTGCATCAGTCGGTACAGATCCCAGACCGGATCGATCACATGTTTGTCGTGTGTGTCGATCAGGTGGGTCGTGCAATTGGTGTGCCCCGCCAGATGACACTGCACGACCCGCTCGTGCGGCACGCCCTCGACGTAATCGACCGGATCGAAGTCATGATTGACGCTGGACACGTAGACGTTGTTCACGTCCAGCAGCAGCCCGCAATCGGCCTCTTCGGCCATCCGCGAGACAAACTCCCACTCATTCATGGTCGAATCGGCAAAGGTCACGTACGAGCTGGGATCTTCCAGCACCAGCCGCCGCTCCAACACGTCTTGCACCGTGCGGATGCGGCTGACGACGTGGGCCAGCGTCTCTTCGTTATACGGAATCGGCAGCAAATCGTGCGTGTTGATGCCCGCCACGCCGGTCCAACAGACGTGGTCGGAAATCCAACGGGCGCCGATCTCATCGGCCAGCTTTTTCAGCTTCCGCAGATACTCAAAATTGAGCGGATCGCTGCTGCCGATCGACATCGACACGCCGTGCATCACGATCGGATATCGCTCGGCCAATTGATCGAGCACATGCCGCGGCCGGCCGCCCGAATCGATGTAATTTTCGGAGATGATCTCGAACCAGTCGACCTCGGGCCAGTGTTCGAGGATATACGGAAAGTGTTGTGCGCGCAGCCCAACGCCCAAGCCAAGATTCGGGTATCCCAGTCGTGGAGGAGCGTCGGTCATGCGTGCCAGTTTCGGGTGCCATGGGCGGCTTGCCCGCCCTTGTTTCGTATTGAGCCAGTAAGGGCGAGCCGTGGCCGTGAGGCCGCCGGTATTTCGTCCTTGGTGTCGAAGTTCCCCGCGTTGGTGTATTGCCCCCGAGGCTGCCGCGTAGCGGCTCGCCGATGGGTCGACAGTCGAAACTCGGCTGCCCCTAAGGAACGATTTACGACGAAACGCCCGCAGGCCACCGAGCCTGCGGGCGTGGACGTTTGCGCCGTCGACAACGACTCGGCGGCACGATGTTTCGTCGCCCGACTAGGCAGGCGGGGCGCCAAGCGTCTTGCCCTCGTTCGCCTTTTCCCAGGCCACTTTGAATTTCTCGTGGACCTTGGTCCAGGTTCCTTTCTTGAGCGGTACGTTACATGCGCCCTTGTTATTGCAGGCATTGATGCCGGCCGTCTCGTCACAGCCACCTTGTCCCTTGCACTTATTGTCATCGTGGCAGCCGCTCTTTTCGGCTGTAGCGCAAGTGCTTTGGCCGGCGCATGCGTTGTCTCCACCCTTGCCTTTACCCTGACAGGCGTTGAGCCCCTTGCACACGTGTGGTTCCTTTAACAGAAGGGCTACGTCTGTGTCGCCACCGCCGCCGCCAGCCGTGCCCTTGCTGTCGGAGCCCTCTGCTGCGTCCTTCTTTTCACTGTCTTTCTTTTCACCGTCTTTCTTTTCACCGTCCTTCTTGTCACCGTCCTTCTTTTCACCACAGCCGAGCATCGTGCCGGTGACGACGCCGCCGAAAGCGGCCGCGGCCAGCTTGTTGAAGTCGCGGCGGGTGAGATTCGATCGAACCATTTCTTTTCCTCCGTTAAATTGAGATGATGCGTTGGGGCCGCCGGCGCGGCGGTGCGTCCTCGACCAGACCCTAGAGGCTATCGGCGCTCGCCGGGCGTGTCCAGTACCACGGCGGCGAATCGGGCGAAAACGGACGGGAACTGTGAAGCAGCTCACAGAGGGCAAGATGCCGCGTCTACTTTCACCTTGACGCCACGCTGGCCCGGCGATACGGTTCCGCCACGCTCCGGCGAGCGGGGGCCGTGAGGCCGTCGGTAATTCCCTCTGGGATTCGACCGTTACGCCCGGATTACTCACAGACACATCAAAACCCGAAGCGTAAGCGAGGCATGACACAGAATTCGCCTCGCTTATGCTTCGGGCTAGGATAAAAAACGTGTCGCCAACCGCTCGTTTTCTCTGGGCCGCCCTCTTGCTGCTCCCCGGCGGCTGCGCGCTGGAAAACTCATTGATCTACCAGCCGAGTCAGTATCCGCGCGGCACTTGGTCGCCGCCGGGGTTGAAGGTCGAGGACGCCCACTTTGCTTCGGCCGACGGCACCAAGCTGCACGGCTGGTATGTTTCGCACCCACGCCCACGGGCGGTGGTGTTGTTCGCCCACGGAAACGCCGGCAATTTGAGCGACCGCTGGCCGGTGGTGCGGCTGCTTAACGAGCGGCTGGGCGTGTCGGTCCTGGCGTTCGACTATCGCGGTTACGGCCGCAGCGAGGGCCAGCCGAACGAGCGGGGCATCCTGGCCGACGCCCGTGCGGCCCGCGATTGGCTGGCCCGTCGCGAAGGCATCGCCCCAGAGGACGTCGTGCTGCTCGGTCGCTCTCTCGGCGGCGGCGTGATGGTCGATCTGGCCGCCCGCGACGGCGCCCGCGGCCTGATCCTCGAAAGCACCTTCACCTCGCTCCCCGACGTCGCCGCCAAACAATTCCCCTGGCTGCCGGTCGGCTGGATCATGCACAACCGGCTCGATTCGCTCTCGAAAATCGGCGATTACCAAGGTCCGCTACTGCAAAGTCACGGCGCCGCCGACCAGCTAATCCCCCTCAAAGACGGCCGGCGATTGCACGCGGCCGCCCCGGGGCGAAAGCGTTTCGTCACCATTCCGGACGCCGATCACAACTGGGTCTGGACGCCTGAGTATGTGGCGGCGCTCAATGACTTTCTTTTGAGCCTGCCGTCTCCTCGCTCCGGCGACAGCGCTCCGTCGCGCCATGCGTACCCGCAAGCCGGCCGCGCAAACGGGTCGTAGCCGAACTCGCCAGAGTTTGGGTAGCATAGTTTGCACTCGCACCGCTCATCTCGGTAGTGGTGTCTCTTCTGCCTTCCTTGGCGAGTGCCAAGAAAGCTAAGAGACGAAGAACACTTAGCACCACACAGCGCTACAGCCGCTGCATGTTTCGGCAAACGTCTTCTCGCGCGGCGTCTGACAATAGTGGCAACGCGGAATGGGCATACGAGCGATGTACTCTTCGATGCGTGCCTTCATTGCCGCATTATCTGACGGACACGTTTCAAATTGCGGAACCTCCACATGGCCTCGATGTTTTTCTCCGACCAATCCCGTGAATCGGAGCGAAAACAGGCCTCCGGCCGAATCGAGAAAAAACTGTCTTTCCGATCGGTTGGGTCCAATCGCAAAATGAGTGTCAACATCCTGACACCAGTCAAGGCGCGATACGACCCAGACCTCATTCTCGTCGAGGTCGTTGAAATCGACGTAGACCACTGGAAATTGCATGTGTGCGTGATTAGCCATGCAGAGCATGCCCTACGGGACGGATGGCTTTCCGCCGTGCGTGACCAGAACGCTGGGCAGCAGCTTCTTTAGCTCGTTCGACCCGACCGTGTTGATCTGCGTGTTACGGCAGATTACGGTGCGGAGGTTTTCCAGCGGCTCGAGGTGCTGCAGGCCGGCATTGGTGACGGCGGTGCTGCTCAGGTCGAGATGGGTCAACTCCCTCAGCCCGGCCAAGTGTGCGAGACCGTCGTCGGTGATGGCCGTGCTGGTGAGGAAGAGCTTCTGTACGTGGGTCAGCTTGCCGAGGTATTCCAGGACGGCGTCGTTGACTTTTTGTGGGTCTTCCACGCCGCTGAGGTCGACGACGATCACGTGGCCGGCTTCGTCGATCATGAGGTCCTGATCGTCATCGCTGCCGACACTCAGGCGGCCGACCAGGCGTTCCATCTCGGCGACGGTGGCTTGGTGTCCCGGGTGTGTTGGAGGAGACGAGCAGCCGGCCAGGGTGACCAACAGCAGGCACAGCAGCAAGGTTGTTGTCCGAAACATGAAATTCTCCCACGTTGATTGCATAGTCGTTGTTCGCTCCGCGAACGAAACGTTTCGTTCGCGGAGCGAACAACGACTATTTCTTGTCGCTGCGTGCCACCCGATGGAAAGCGGCGGGACGCCGCTTCTACTTTATTCTCCTCGCTTGAGCGAAAAGGCCATCCAGTGCAAACCGGTTGGGCCATCGGTCAGCACGGTGCCGGCGGGGGTTAGGTATTGCTTGAGGACGTTGAACGGCGGCAGGGGGTTTTCGTTGAGCGCCCGCTCGACGCCGGCGAGGAAGCGATTGCCTTCGCGACGGTTCTTGAGCGCCTCGCGAACTCGTTGGGACTGCACCAGGCCATAAATCTGTTCGATCGCCCGATCCGGACGGTGAAAGCTGAACATGACTGGCTCGGCCCCGACGGTGCGGCGAATTTTGCTGCTGATCAGTTTGAAATCGAGCGAGCGGGCCAGCGACCGCGACGGATCGCTGCTGGTGCGAATGGCCGAGTGCAGCAGGCTCTTTTGGCTGGCCGCGATGAGATAGTCGTCGATAATACAAAACGCCGGCGGGTCGTTGCGCAGATCCTCGGGCGCTCGCTCGTCATATGGCGCCTTGACGTAATAGACGGTCTTGCCGCCGAATGTCTTCTTTTCCAGAGACGCTTCGGCCGGTTTAATGAGCTTCTCCAGCAGCTTGGCGGCCGCCTTGGCGTCGGTCAGTTTGATGCCGATCATGTGCCCTTCGCCGCGGGGCGTGGCCGGCTTGCGGAATCGCGAGGTATGGGTGAAGCGGCCGGCCACCAAAGGCAGCAGTTCTTTCTCGAAGTCGATCTCGAAGCGATTCTTGAAAAACTTCTGCATCCGCCGCGACATGGCCCCTTCGGTTTGGAAACTGTCCATGATCTCCGAGAGCTTGGTATAGGTTTTCTGAACATCCCAGTTGAGCGTCGTGTAATTGGCCACGTCATCGGGCACCCAAGGCTCGGGTGTGGCGTCGGCCGGTTTGAAAGCCGCCAGCGTGAGCACGCCCTCACGCGGGTTTTCCAAAAGCAAATGCACGTGGACCAGCGTGTCGTATTTTTCAGTGGCCAGCGCGATCGTGCCGCCGATGCCCTGGATACCGTCGACGCCCAAGGTGGGCAGCAACGCGATGCCGACCTCTGCGGCGGCGTTGCCGATCGTGGCGCTCTTGGCCAGCCCGATCGGATCGACAAACCAGCGAACCTGCGGCTTGGTGGCGTCGCCGCATTGTTTCATCACGGCGACGTAGGCGTTGTTGTCGGACAGATACCTTGCGTCTTTCTTGGCCACTCCGCCCCAGGCCGCCAACACGCCCTTGAGCAGGTCGATGTTGTTCGACGCGATAATCGTACCTTCCTTCTTGGCGTAAACCGGTGGGTTCTCTTCGCCCGGAATACGGAAAATGTGTAGCCGGGTGCCGAGGAACATCTCGGTCCGTTCGCTGCCGCCGTTTTTCTTCATCTCCGTTACGCCACGTTCGATGATCTTCTCCAGCTTGCTCACGTGCGTGCCACAATCGAGCAACGCCACCACGGACGGAGGCGAGTCCTCAAAGCCGACCAGCGCAAGGCAAACTTCGCCCTGGGGAATCTTGAGAATCTCAGGAATCGAAACGCCCAGTTCCTCTTCCGCGCGTGCCAACTCTTTGACGGCGGTTCCCCACAGCGCGCCGACCAGCGGCTTGAGCTGGGGGTCGCTGCCCATGCGGCCAAAGTTGGTGTCGAGAAGTTTCTCGGCCAATTCGGGCGCATCGGCAATACGGATGAAGGCCACCGTTTCGATCGGCAGCAGCTTGGTGGCCGGCGGACGCTCGGCGTGGGTGA
>JADFKK010000376.1 GCA_022564995.1 Planctomycetota bacterium
ACCGTCTCGCTCGGCTGTGGCCAGCTCAACGCCCACACCGTTGACGGGCAGTTGGACATCGAGCAGTTTCACTTAGCGCGGCGTATCGCGTTGATTTTGGCGACGGAGTAGGGGGAAGGAGGGAAAGAGGGACGGAGGGAGGGAAGGAGGGGGAGAGGAATTTGTTCGGCGCGAGCATGGTGTGTTGTTCTAGGCGCCGTATTTGGCGTATGATCCACCCATCTGGTTTTCTCCCCCTCGCCCCCTCTCTCTTTCCCTCCCTCTCTCCGTCCCGCTTTCACCCAGGAACAACGCACCGTGCAACTCGACGACGAACTCTGTCTCTGCTTTCACGTCACCAAACGCAAGGTGATGAACTATATCCGCATCGAGCGTCCGCGGCGCGCGGCTCAATTGAGCGAGTGCTTCGTGGCGGGGACGGGTTGCGGGTGTTGCCGGACGTATCTTGCCCGACTGTTCGACGAGGCGGTCAGCGGGGGCACGACCGAGGGCGACGAGCCCACTTCCGAGGATTACGCGCGGATGCGCTCCAGGTACGTCCACCAAGGCGGCGGCAGGCCTCCGCCAGGTGCCACGCCGATCGACGAACTGCCCCAGGTTGATCCCACCAAGGGCGAAAATCGCGGGCCGCTCGACGGCAGCTAGTCGAGCGGGCGGGAATCGGCTATGATGGCCGGCCTTGGCGCTGCCGCCCTCGAGCGGCGTTGGCTTCCACCGCTTCCGATGCCCCGTTTCAGATGAGAGCAGAAAAAATGGCGCGTAAAGTAGTCAGTCGTAAGAAGTTGCGAGCCGAGGCCGAGGCCGCCGAAAAGGCCCCGAAGAAAGCCAAGAAGAAGACGACTCGCAAGAAGAAAACCAAGAAGGACGCCGCGGAAATTCGGCTCAAGGCGTTTTGGGGCGTCTTCAGTCAATCGCTCAAGCGAGTGGCCGTTTTCGACTACAGCCAGCGCAAGGCCGCCGACAAAAAAATGGCCGACCTCAACGCCAAGGGCAAGGCACCCCACTTTGTCCAGTTGGTCAAAGAGGCGATTGAGGTAGAGTAGCAGACCTTCAAGATTCCAGGCGACATCCTGCCCGCGGACCGCGAGTACGAACTCCAGACTGGCCCGACGCGCAAGCGAGGGAAATCACTGGCTGTCCCTCGCTTGCGCGTCGGGCTAGTGAGTCATCCCGTCTAGCCTCGACTCGCCGGCTTTTCAATCGGCGGCGCGTCGCGAAACGGATTATCGCCGAACGGATCCTTTTCATCGTCAAACGGATCCTTGTCGGCGGGATCGTTGCCGAGGGGATGCTTTTCAACGGGCACATCGGACCGACCCGTTTCCTTTACCGCTCGCCGTTTTCGCGGCGCTGGTCGGGAATAATCGACGCGACGAGCGGTCGGCCGTGATTCGCTGGCGGCCTTTCGCGTGGTCGGAATCAGCTCTCCGCGCAACACGGCCAGCAGGTTGACGACGTTGCGATGTCCGGCATCGCTATCGCGGACGATCAGCAGCGTCTTGAGCGCACGAACGCTCCTGGCGGTCTTGTCTTGTGCTTTTCCGCCACGCTTTGCGTCTAGCGAAGCTTCGATCGTTTCCGCCAAATCGTCGGCCGCCAGACCCACCACGGCCAGATCCGCGACGTTGTAGACGCGCACTTCGAGCCACGCGTTTGCCACCTCCGGCGTGGTGATCAGCAACACTTCGTCACGGACAATCCACGCCATATCGAGATCGCGCAGCACCAGATTCAGCGCGGAAGCGAGCCTGATTCCCTTCAGGTTGCGCGTCACCAGCGTCTCGGGTCCGATTCCGCTTTCTTCCAGCACGTTGGCGTCGAGTTCGATCTCAATAGAGTGAAGATCCTCCAGGAATTCGATCACGTCGCTCAGCGGTGTTTCCAAAAACTCAAACCCGGTCTCCGCTTCCAGAGCCGCGGCGATGCGCGCTTCGCCGGCGCTGGGCGGACCACGCACGACGGTTCGATCGTCTGCCTGCAAAGGCGCCGCGGCAGTTCCGGCGAGGACACAACAAGCCACAAAACAAAACATCGTCGCGCCAAGACGACGAAACGACCCTTGCGCGCAGCAGCAACTGGAAGAACACAACCTCATGATAATCTCCTCGGTTCCGTTGGGTGTGCGTCAGCGGCTCGCCACCGGAAAAATCGCCGGCGCCCCAGCCATTGCCGCTGCCTGGACATGATCCAGCGTACCGACGCGCGGATAGAATTGCAATGTATCCGGGCAGGGATGGATCAGGCCTCGCCTCCGATTTCGACATGCACGGCAATCCCCAGCGGGCGAAGCATTCATGTTTTGTCGTTTCGGGACAGATCGAGTATGATCGATGGGGCGGTTCTCCTGTGTTCTTGTTGCGGCAACGAAAGGGAAGTGCGATGCCTAGGTGCAATGCGGCGATTCGACTGATCGGTCTGGCAGGGCTCTGCCTGCTCTGGGGCTGTGATGACTCGGCGGACGAGTCGACCGGCGACGAAAAGAACAACAGCGAAATCATTAAACGGGACCCGGCCGACGTCGCTCCGTCGGAACTCTCCAAGGCTGCGCCGATACCGGCCGAACCGGGAAAACTTGATGTCTACGCGCCCGAGGGATGGAAGCCGCTATCGAGATCCGCTAAATACCTCGCGAAGTTCCGGTCCGACGGCATCGACTCGATTACCGTACTCGGTGAGGATTACACGGCATTGAAGGACGTAACCAAAGAAAACCTAGATAAGTTCGTGAAACAGATCCAGGCTGCCCTCGACAAGGAGTTGAAGAAGAACCCAAAAGTTCTCGTCCAACGGGTCGCGCCGATCACGCTGGCGGGCATTGCGCCGGAGGGAAAACCGAAGAATACGCGGCCCTTCATTGGCGTGTACTACGTTCGCCGCGGAATAACGGGGGAGAAGTCCTTAAAAAGAGACCGATTGTTTCTGGTCACCGTCGTCGCTGGGCGCAAGTATTCGGTTGTATTGCGCACGCAAGCCGGCCTCGTCAGCAAGGCTCGAGCCCACGCGCACGCGGTGGCCGCCGGCATGAAATTCCACAACACGACCGGCGATGTGGACGACGATGCGGACGGCGATGCGGACGGCGATGTGGACGACGATGCGGGCGACGATGTGGACGGCGATGCGGACGGCGATGTGGACGACGATGTGGACGACGATGCGGACGACGATGCGGACGGCGATGCGGACTGTTTTGCCTCAGTTGGACTTTGAACTTTTGGAGCGTGCTAGGGTTTTGCTCACCCCGAGGAGAAGTTCGATGTCAAAGCGCAAGATACTGGCCTATTAAGTGGCGAGTAGCTTGCGCAGGACGGTCTGTAGGATTCCGCCGTTGCGGTAGTAGTCTAATTCTACCGGGGTGTCGATGCGCACGGTGGCGGAAAACTCAATGACGGTTCCGTCCGAACTCTTCGCCGCGACCGTGAGTTGTTGGCCGGGGGAAAGATCGTCGTCGAGGCCGGCAATGTCGAAGACTTCCTCGCCGCTCAGGCCGAGCGATTGCCACGACTGGCCGGACGGCAGTTCGAGCGGCAGCACGCCCATGCCGACTAAATTGCTGCGGTGAATCCGCTCGTAGCTGGCGGCGATGACGGCCCGCACGCCGAGCAATAGCGTGCCTTTGGCGGCCCAATCGCGGCTGCTGCCCATGCCGTAATCGGCGCCGGCGAGCACGATCAGCGGCACGCCCTCTTCACGATATTTTATCGCTGCCTCATAGACACTCATCTGCTGGCCATCGGGAAAATGTCGTGTGACGCCGCCTTCGGTGCCGAGGGTCAATTGGTTGCGGATGCGAATGTTGGCGAATGTGCCGCGGGTCATCACCCGATCGTTTCCGCGGCGAGAGCCGAAGCTGTTGAAGTCCGCCGGAGCGACGCCGCGCTCTTGCAAGAATCGTCCGGCCGGTCCGTCGCTGGCGATTGCCCCGGCGGGCGAGATGTGGTCGGTCGTGACCGAGTCGCCCAGCGCCACCAGCACCCGGGCGCCGCGGATCGGCTCGATCGGCGAGGCCTCTTCGGGCAGGTCGATGAGAAACGGCGGTTCCCGAATGTAAGTGCTCTCGTCGTTCCACTCATACAGATCGCCTTCGCTCGTGGCGATAGCGTTCCACTTGGGATTCGACTCGAACACGCCGTCGTAACGCGCGCGAAACATTTCCGGCAGCACGGTTTCGGCCACCACCTCGTCAATTTCCTCGTGCGTCGGCCAGAGATCCTTGAGAAAAACGTCCTGGCCGTCGGAACCGGTGCCGAGCGGCTCGGTCGTCAGATCGACCTCGACGCTGCCGGCCAGCGCGTAGGCCACGACCAGCGGCGGGCTGGCCAGATAATTGGCCCTGACCAGTGAATTGATGCGGCCCTCGAAATTTCGATTGCCGCTGATCACGGCCGCCGCCACGAGATTGCCCTCATTGATCGCCGCGGCGACCGGCTCGGGCAGCGGGCCGCTGTTGCCGATGCAGGTGGTGCAGCCGTAGCCGACCGTGTAAAAACCGACCTTCTCCAGCGGCTCGCTGAGGCCGGCTTTATCGAGATAATCGCTGACGACGCGAGAGCCCGGGGCCAGGCTTGTCTTGACGTGCGGCTGGGCGCGAAGTCCTTTTTCGACCGCTTTCTTCGCCACCAAACCGGCGGCGATCATGACCGACGGGTTGCTGGTGTTCGTGCAGCTTGTGATGGCGGCGATCACCACGGCACCGTGACCGATTTCGCCGCCTCCATCTCCCGCGACCGTCGCCGTTTTTTTCAATGCGTCGCCTTCCAGGGCGAATCCCCGATCTTTAACCGGTGCGCGAAGCGCTTGATCGAACGCCGACTTCATTTGCGACAGGGCAATCCGATCTTGCGGTCGCTTCGGCCCGGAGAGCGATGGTTCGACCGTGCTCATGTCGAGCTTGAGTGTTTTGGTAAAGCTGGGCACCGGGGCGTCGTCCGCACAAAACAGCCCTTGCTCCTGTGTGTAGCGGCGGACCAACTCGATCTGCTCGTCGCTGCGGCCGGTCAATCGCAGATAATCGAGTGTGCGCCCGTCGATCGGAAAGAAGCCCATCGTGGCGCCGTATTCCGGGGCCATGTTGGCCAGCGTGGCCCGATCGGCCAGCTTCATCTTCGAGACGCCGTCGCCGAAGAATTCAACGAACTTGCTGACCACGCCCTCGGCCCGCAGTTGCTCGGTGACCATCAACACCAGGTCGGTCGCCGTCGTGCCCGGCGGCAGCGAGCCGGTCAACTCGAAGCCGATTACCTCGGGCAGCAACATGTAATACGGCTGGCCGAGCATCACCGCCTCGGCCTCGATGCCGCCGACGCCCCAGCCGACGATGCCCAGGCCGTTGATCATGGTGGTGTGGCTGTCGGTGCCGACGAGGCTGTCGGGCATCGCGACCGGGCCCAGGTGGTCGTCGCGCACCGAGACACAGTCGGCCAAAAATTCCAGGTTCACCTGATGGACGATGCCGACGTTGGGCGGCACGACGCGGAAGTTTTCAAAGGCCTTTTGCCCCCAGCGGAGAAATTCGTATCGCTCCTGGTTACGCGAGAATTCCAACTCGACATTCAACTCCAACGAGTCGGCCGTCGCAAAACGATCGACCTGCACCGAATGATCGATCACCAGATCGACCGGCACCTGCGGGTTGATGGCCTTCGGGTCACCTCCCATGCGCTCGATCGCGCTGCGCATGGCGGCCAGATCGACCACCGCCGGCACGCCGGTAAAATCTTGCAGCACGACCCGCGAGGGCACGAACGGCATCTCGACCTTGGCCAACGACTCGGCGTTCCAGCCGGCCACATTCTTGACGTCTTGCTCGGTGACCAAATAGCCGTCGCAGTTGCGCAGCACCGCTTCGAGCAGCACGCGAATCGAATACGGCAGCGTCGCGATCTTGGTCAGCCCCAACTCTTCGAGCCGCGAAATCCGGTAGATGCCCATTGGGCCATCGTCGGTTTGGAACGTGTCTCGGGCAGAAAACGGATCGCGAGTTGGGGGGCTGGTGCTCATGGGTAATGGGCTTTCGCTGCTGAGGGGGCGAGTCGGTTCGGACCGGAGCGTGCCGGCCCACCATCGGCCGAATTGTAGCCGATCCCGCAACGCTTGTCTTTGGGACTTGGGGCACACGTCAACATCCGTAGATGATGCGATAGCCCGTTTGAAAAAGTCGGCTGTCCGACGCCGGAGGCGACTCCTGTCGCCGAGAACTGCGTCTTCAAGTCTTAATCTTGGGATTAGCCGCTGGGCGCTAGCCCACGGTTCCGCCGCGATAACCGGACGCTAGCGCGTCGCGGCTGATTCATCCAACCCCAATTGTCAGCGTTGACGCAGCACTAGCGCCCCACGGCTGATTTACACCAACAGCCTAGCTTTAGCTTTATATCGTTTCCGTTGCATTCTACGCCACGATGGATCACCGGCGCAGCGGATTGACGCGGGGCGCAGCGCTGGTGCGAATCGGCTCAGCCCGGTGAACGCGACGCTCGTCGCGGGCCGACCAGTTTGCCACCGGCACGGCTTGCTGCTGGGGCACGTTGGCGGTTCGCATTCCGGACCGCAGCGGATTGTCGTAACGACCCTGCGGATTGCGACGATAGGTGGGCCGGTCGGCGCGAGTGGGCAGCGGTGCGTGAAGCGTGGCGGGCCGCAGAACGTGGGACCGGCCCGTCGGGTATCGAGCAGCCGGCGATTGCCGCAGGTTATAACCGGGCCGAGTCGTCATAGCCCGACGAACCTCGTAATCGCGGTTGCGTGGCGACGTCGCCGCGCCGTCGTCGGGTAGGGTAGGCGACGGCGACGTGCCAAAAGGTCTTCCGTTGGGATCGTTCAGCGGGGGCAGCGTATCGACTCGCTCCGGCTCAATTTGCTTCAAATTCCCCGACGGCGCGGGAGCAGGATCCGAGTTGGGATCGAAAGGCGCAGGGAGGCTGCCTTCGCCGGGGGGAAACGGCCGTGTTCCGGGCTGCCCTCCAGGCACATCGTCGCCAAATCCCTTGAGCGGAAAGTCCGGGAATTCGCCGGCGGGCGACGTTTCTTGTTTCGGGGTCGGAATGACCTCGGGCTTTGATGAGGGCTTTTTCCTCGTCTTCTTCGGGCGAGTCGTCGGCGTTCCCGGCCAACGCCGCCACTCTCCCCTAAAATAGCCATATTGTGTCTGTAACACGTTGATCGTCTTGGGAGGCAGATTCGTCGCCCCGATGATCCTGGTCTGCGCGTGCAGCCGAGAACCCGAGCCGACAACCAACGCCAGCACCATGCCGAGCACGACCAGACGCGGCGACCATTTGTATTGAACCAGAAACATCTGCTTCTCCTTCGTTTAATGGTATCCTGCGAGCGGCGGCCGTGAGGCCGTTACGTCAACCGCGGGGCGTTAGCCTGGGCTGTTCAAAATTTGGGGTTGACGACCACTGCGGCTGATTCCGTTTCTGTTCCGCTTTGTGTTTGCTCATTTAGGGCTTTTACAGCTGTTTCACTGGAAACACGCCAATTGCA
>JADFKK010000377.1 GCA_022564995.1 Planctomycetota bacterium
CCAACGGCGGATAACACATCGTCCCCCAGTCCTCCCCCGACCCCCGGTCGATCCAAACCAGCAACACCGCCGGCAGCAAATGACCCATCATCGTCACCGAACGCCGTAGCGACGTCCTGTTGAGCTTGCCGCCTCCGTGGACCAACCGGCACCGCATGAGGTAAACACGCTCCAGAAGCCGGTCTAGGACCATGGTCCAGCGCTTTTCAATGTTCCAGGTTCTGGCGTCGTATTTGGCTTTTTTTGATTGGCTTGCCCGCCTGTCGCTGGGATCTTGCCAAAAGTAACTGCTCAGGTACTCATCTTCGAGCAGCGACATCACGAGCCGCTTGTTCTCGGTGAGCGTGCTGCTGACGCGACCGTCGCTGTCGAGGGTTAGGATCCGCTCGCCAACTTGCCCTGTCGGCCTTGGGTTCCCTGGCTCTGCTGTCCCACTGTAAGCGCCCACCCTGGTTCTGGTGGGCGCTTACCTTGACACAACAAACCACCCAACACGGAACCGGAAAGGCCGTATGCACCCAACTCATCCTGTCCGACCGGAATTCGCTTGTCGCCGGCCATTGCATTAGTTACGATTTGGTAGGAGTTAACCGCCTAGATGTGCTGGCTGAGATCAGAGTGTCGCTTTCCAAGTAACGAGCAGACGGCTTGAACGGATGCAAGTCACCTTTTCTTCGGTTAACAAGCTTGGATCAACCGTCGCGTTTCTTCACGCGGAGGCGTGAATTGACCAGCGCGGTATCCCCATCAGCAGGAGATCGATCATGCGTAAGACTCTCCTTCGGTTCGCAGGGCCGTGCATCGCGGCCTTGGCGGTTGCGCTTCCCGCGGACGGGCAGACCGTCATCAATGTGCCGCCCGACGAGGCACCAACGGCGATCGGCTCAGACACGCAGTTGAATCTGTTCGAGGCGGGCTCGATTCCCAACAAGTTCAACGCCGGTTCTCCCAATGGTTTTAGCACCAACGTCGAGGTGAACGTCTCCGGCGGTACGGTCGGCACGGACTTTCTAGCAATGGCCGCGGAGGTGACGATCTCCGGCGGCACGATCGGCAATAACTTCTCGACTAGGCAGGGCAGCACGCTAAACATCTCCGGAGGTACGTTTGTCTACAATATTTTCGCCGTTGACAGTATGGTCAATATCACCGGTGGCGCGTTCCCCGGTCACTTCACTGCCAGAGACAGCACGGTGAACATTTCTGGCGGCGTGTTCGAATTGTCCGTCGATATGGTCCGCAGCACGCTGAATATCTCCGGCGGCTTGGTCGGGACAAACGAGGACGGTAGCACGAATCTCGTATGGGATAATAGCACGGTGAATATCACCGGCGGCACGGTCGGCCCTTTTTTCGCGAGCGAGGGCACCACCGTGACGATCACCGGCGGTACGGTGGAGGAATTTTTCACGGCAGTGACCGGGGCCACGGTCGATGTATTTGGCGGTGTGCTGAAGGGCTCCTTCCGCGTACGCGTCGGCGGCACGGTCAATCTTTTCGGTGGCACGGTGGAACGTATGGAAAACAGTATTGGCATCGACGTTACCGACGGGGGCACGGTGAACATCGCCGGCGGCACGGTCGACAGCGCCATTGAATTGGGACCGGGGGGCATGGTAAATATCTCCGGAGGCGCTCTGGACGTTTCCTTCAACGCACGGAACGGTTCGACGCTGAACATCTTCGGCACCGAATTCCTGTTGGACGGGCTGCCGATTGCCGGGCTGGACGACGTGGGCGATTCGGTGATCCTGACAGGTCGCGACGGCGCGATGCTGCAAGCGACGCTTCGCGATGGCAAGTCGTTCGATTTTCCCGTCAGCACCGATCGTTTCCACGCGGACGCAACGCTCCGGCTGATTCTCGCCGAACCCGTGCCGGAACCTTCGACGCTGGGTCTCGCCCTGCTCGCCACGCTCGGGTTGAGCATCCGCCAACCTCGACGGCGACGACGTACTGGGCAACGGCCAATCCACAATCGGTGCGACTTCTTCAACTGACCGCCTAAAACACCTGCGAAATCAGCTTGCCTTCGTGACCTAAAAAGACCGGGCGGCGGTTGGCCGTGTAGAGGGGGCGGGTGCGGTCGATGCCGAGCTTTTGGTAGACGGTGGCGGCGTAGTCTTCGGGCGTGTGCGGATCTTCGGCGACGAAGCCGCCCACTTTGTCGCTACGGCCGATGATCTGTCCGCCCGGCACGCCCGCACCGGCAAAGGCGATCGAATAAGCGTTGGTCCAGTGGTCGCGGCCTTTGTGTTTGTTGATCTTGGGGGTGCGGCCGAACTCGGTGATGAAGCAGACCAGCGTCTCCTTTAGCAGGCCGCGCTGGTGCATGTCTTCGATCAACGCGGCGAAGGCCTGATCGGTGCTGCCCATCATCTCCCAGGTGGCAATGCCGCGCCGTCCGGCTCCTCCTCCGCCGGCGCCCGGCAAGTTGCAGGTGCCCTTGGCGTAGATGAAATCGTGATGGTCCCAATTCAGATTGGTGCCCTTGGGAAACTGTTTGGTCTTTGGCCAGCGGACGTCGACCGTGACGAACCGCACGCCCGCTTCGATCAGCCGGCGACCGAGCAGGTAACAGCTTCCGCGGTGCCCCTTGCCGTATCGATCGCGCAGCTTCTGCGGCTCGTCGGACAGCTTGAAAGCAGCCTGAGTCCGGGGGCTGGTGAGCATGTCGGCCGCCCGCTCGCGGAGCATCTGCATGGCGGCCGCTTCGGCCGAGTCACTCGGTCGCGCGGCGTTCAATTTGCTCAGCAATCCGCGACGCTCGGCGAACTGTTCGGTAGTGAGCTGCGACAGGCCCAGGTTGTCGACCTTCCACTTGGGGTCGGCCAAATCGCGTCCGCCGGTCTTGAATACTCGAAAGCCGGCCGGCAGGAAACCGCTTCGAGATTCCTTGGCCTGCTCGCTATTGCCCGGCACCATAATATACGGAGGCAAGTAGTTTGCCTGCGTGCCTTGAATTCGCGCCACGACCGAGCCGATGTCCGGCATCTCGATCGGCCCGCCCGGATGCGCGCCGGAGAGCATGTATTGCGTGCCCTTGGGATGTCCGTTGGCGCCCGGCTTGGGATGAAACATCGAGCGAACCACCGCCAGCTTGTCGGCCACGCGGGCCGTCTTGTCGAGCAGTTCGGTGAACCGGATGCCCGGCACGTTGGACTGGATCGGCTTGAACGGGCTGCGATGTTCGGCGGCAACTTCCGGCTTGGGATCCCAGGTGTCGGTGTGCGACATGCCGCCCTGTTCGAGCACGACAAGGATGTTCTTGGCCTTGCCGCTTGGCGATTTGTTTTCGGCCGCCAGCGCTTCGGCCGACAGCAAATCGGCAAGCGAAGCACCCAGCACGCCGGCCATGCCGGTCTTGAGCAGCATTCGTCGGGCGGCCAGCGGGCAATCGGCCGGACGTTTCTCGGCGTGATCGTTCATCGGCGGGGAGTCTTTGGCGGGATGTTGCGGAGGGGCTTCGACACTCGGCACATTCTACTTGGAACCGCTCCGGCGGTAAAGATTCAAAACCAGATAACGCTTCAGCCGCACTCGCAACCAAAGTCCGCAATAATTTCCTTGGCGCCCTGGCGCCTTTGCGTTGAAATCCGGACGAGTTCAACGCAAAGGCGCCAGGGCGCAAAGACGCAAAGAAAAGGAAGATTGGGGTTCTGAAATCAGATGTAATACATGTGCTCGGCGTAACCTTTGGCTCGTTGGACCAAGTCGGCGAGTGTGGTCGAGTCGAGCATGTCCTGCTGCATGTTGTGGATTTCGCTCCAGGTTTCGCAGAGCACCTTAGCCGTCGCCGAATCGTCGTCCGAGTCGATGGTCAGCGTCAACCCCGATCCGCCGATGACGCCCATTACTTCGCCGAGCGTGATTTCTTGCGGCGGCCGGGCAAGTCGATAACCGCCGGATGCGCCCCGGGTGCTGATGACCAATCCGGCGCTCTTGAGTTGCAGCAAGATCTGCACCAGAAACCGCGACGGGATATCGTGCGCCGCGGCGATCTGGCAATTTCGCGCCGGCTCGTCGGCATCATAGCGCGACGCCAATTCCAGCATGGCCAGACAAGCGTATTCGATTTTGGCGGAGATTTTCATGGTGATGCGTGTGCGATTTGTAGGAGGCGTCTCCGACGGCGATTGTCATGTTCCGTGGCACCGGCGTCCCGCCGGTGAGCCGTTCAGCCACACAGGCGGGACGCCCGTGCCACGTTCAGTTATTGGTCGCCGTCGGAGACGCCTCCTACATCGAGTGAGTGCAGTCCGCACTCGGTCTTGGCGCTGCCGCTCCAGCGGCCGGCTCGTTCGTCTTCTCCCAGCAGCACGGCCCGTGTGCAGGGCCAGCAGCCGATGCTGGGATAGCCTTGGTCGTGCAGCGGGTTATACGGGATGTCGTGGTCGGCGATCATCTGCCAAACGTCGCTCTTGGTCGAATTGGCCAGCGGGCTGATCTTCACCAGGCCGAACTTTTTGTCCCAGCCGACGATCGGTGCCTTGGCTCGATCGGGGCTTTGGTCGCGGCGGATGGCGCTCATCCAGGCAGTGCGGCCGACGATGCCGCGGCGCAGCACGGCCAGCTTGCGATCGGCACAGCATTGGTCTGGGTTGGTTTTGTAAAGCGGCCCGCCGTGCAGCTTCTCGTATGCTTCGACCGACAGTTCCGGCTGCATCAATTCGACCTCGATGCCGTATTTCTGTTTGATCCGCTCGCGCAGCTCAAGCGTTTCGGCGAACTGATAACCTGTGTCGAGATTGAAAACGTGCGTTTGCGGGGCGACTTGCGAGAGCATGTACAGAATCGTGCAGCCCTCGGGCCCAAAGGCGGTGGCCATGGTCAGCCCCTGGCCGTAGGTTTCGGCGGCCCAGCGAATGATTTCCTGAGGCGTGGCCGTTTCCAGACGCTCGCTCTCGGCCCGCAATTGGTCCAACCGCTCGGCGGTGGGCTCCACAGCAGGCTGCGTGGTCGGCTGCGTGGTCGGCGGAAAAATCGTCTCGGCGGGCATGTGAATCGTCAGGATTAGAGCGTTTGGCAATGGCATCTCGGGGGACATTCCCAACAGGAATCGCCCGGGCGGTGGCTGCTGGCATGTAAATCAACCCTCAGTCGTCACTTAATGTTATCAATGTTAATCATAAAAGTAAACAATGGCAATCCCACCTCTTCATCGGCTCCTGCGGGGGGATTCTTCAGCCGCAGGGCGCTAGCCCCCGGGTCGGAGAGAATGCGGCAAGAACCGGGGGCTAGCGCCCCGCGGCTGATGAATAATCCGACTAGGTGGGAAATTCACGCATTTTATACACGACAGCTTGGCCCATGATCCGTACAATACCCAGTGGATTTCTCGGTATCATAACCGCCCCTTGGCGGCTGGATGATGGGCGCCCGGACCGCAAAACGGTAACGACGGGGAGGCAGGACCGATGACGATTGAAGATCCTCGCGAGTTGGATCGCGTTGACCGTGCGATTCGCGATAACGAACGGCGAGAGTTCGCCCGCGAGTTTCCCGATGCGGAAACGACGCCGTGGGACGATGACGACGACGAGCCGTCGTCGGGCTCAGATTCGTTTCCCGGTGAAATGCCCGGCGAGATGAATAGCGATATGGCCTGCGAATTCGAGCAGGATATGCTCGATTGGGAGCAGGCGCCGGTGAGCAGCTATCATCACCAACTCCAAGAGCGCGGCGTCGAGCTGCCGCTGCCCGAGGCGCTTGACGACGAAGACCTGCATTCCAAGCTGTGGGAAGTGATTGACCAACTGGCCGAGACCAACACCTATCTCTATCAGACGGATCACCTTAGCGACCGCGAGCTTTACGCCCATCTCGTTGACGACGTGCTGCACGAATGGAGCAAGATGCTGCCGCCGGGCTCCGGCTGGAATTGCACGCTCGACATCTTAGGCGGATGCAGCGAGGAAGACATGCAGCTGTACATCAAGTATTACGCCGACGCTATCGACCGGAAGATGTGGGCCAAGGACTGGGACTACGGCGAGTTCCCAGTTCACGTCGATCCTCCCTACGACCGCGACCGAAATCTGCCGACCCCCGATTACGGGCAAGATGAAGACGATCAGGCCGACGATTGGCTGCCGGATTAGCAGCATCGCAGGAAATCGTACACTTTGCACGGTGATGCATGGGTAGCTGAGGCCTGACCTACGGGCGGCGCGACCTACGGTCGCGGCTTTATGGGGTGACCGCTCACTACGGTTCCCTAAGCTGATCCCTAAACCAAGCGACGTACTCCGCGACGCCTTCGGCGAACGGTACTTCGGGCTGGTAACCGAGTAGACGCTTGGCTTTGGTTAGATCGGCGTAGGTAACCGGCATGTCGCCCGGCTTTTCCGGCTGTTGGTCGATGTTGGCCTTCTTGCCGAGCGCGTCTTCGACGATCTCGATCACCTTGCGGATTTCGATCGGGTCATTGTGGCCCAGGTTGATCGCCTCGCCCTCAACGCCATCGGCCGTCATCGCGGATAACAGCCCGCTGCAAATATCGCGGACGTGCGTGAAGTCGCGGCGGATCGACCCATCGCCATACAAGGGCAGCGGCCGGCCGGTTTCGATGGCCTCGACGAAGATGGCCATCGCCAGGTCGGGCCGCACCCGGGGACCGTAAACGCTGAAGGGCCGCAGGCAAACCACGGGCGTGCCGTGCAGGCCGTGATAAGTTAGCCCCATCAACTCGGCCGCCCGTTTGCTGGCGCCGTAGGGACTCATGGGGATACCTAGCGGGGCGTCTTCCTGAAAGGGAATCGCGGCGCCGCGTCCGTACACGGTCGAAGAGGACGCCAACAGAAAACGTTCGACCGGATGATGCCGGGCCGCCTCGAGCAGCGACAGCGTGCCGCCGACGTTGTTCTCCTGATACATGAGCGGCTCGACCACGCTGCGGAAAACGCCAGCATACGCGCCGAGATGAACGACGATCCGCACGTTGCGCTCGTCAAACAATTGCCGCATGGCCTCGGCGTTGCAAAAGTCCTCTTCGATGAGCGTCACGCGCTCGTGGTCGATGAAGCCGGCAACATTGCGGCGTTTACAAGCCGGGTCGTAATAGTCGTTGAAATTGTCGAGGCAGACGATGCTCTCGCCGTCTCGCTCCAACAGCCGTTCGATGAGATGGCTGCCGATAAACCCGGCGCCCCCAGTGACCAAAATCGACATACCGACTCCTTGGTTGACCTTTGCCGAGAATCAGCCGCGGGGCGCTAGCCTGGGCTGTTCAAAATTTGGGGTTGACGACCACTGCGGCTGATTCCGTTTCTGTTCCGCTTTGTGTTTGCTCATTTAGGGCTTTTACAGCTGTTTCACTGGAAACA
>JADFKK010000066.1 GCA_022564995.1 Planctomycetota bacterium
ATTCGTTCGCGTCGCGATCTGCTCGAGGCGGTCGTTCTGCCTAGTGCTTCGTTGGCGCGGGGTTATCAAACTTTCAAGTTCATCACCGCGAGCGGCAAAATCGGCGACGGCGTAATCGCACATGAAACGGCTACGACCATCACTTTCCGCAACGCCCAGCGCGCCGAAATCGTCGTACGCCGCGACCAGATCGAAGAATTGCTCCCCGTTAGAACCTCCGTCATGCCGCAAGGGCTCGACCGGGTGATGAGCCAGGGCGAGCTGCGCGATCTGCTGGCGTATTTGGAGTCGCTGAAATAGGGGGGCTGGGGGTAAATGGGGAGCCTCGCGTGAACAACTTTCCGGATTGGGTGGCTGGTGGCAGAGCCCCAGCGATGCCCCAGATGCTGAGTTTCTGGGGCTTCGCTAGTTGGACAGCGCCACTTTGGGCTGTGATAGCACGGCTAAGGTCTGAATGTACTTCGAGTTATGACGAACCGGGATGAATGGCTTCCCTTCCCTCCACTCGTCCTTTGCGACCTCCGCGACCTTCTGTTCAAACATTGACGTTCACCCGATCTTCGACGAAAGGACCGACGCCTCACACAGAAGGGATTGAACAGAAGATCACGAAGGTCGCAAAGGAGTGAAAGGGCTATAGGCTTGTGTCATGGTCTTGTATTCGTGGGACTGGAATCGCGGAGGAAATGCTTCTGTTCACGCTCTTTTGGACTTAAAGTGGCGCTGTCCTATTAACCAACAGCCATTATTCTGCCCCCCATCATTCTGTCTTCCCTTCCTCCTTCAACAGGGTCGCAAGCTTCGCCACCAACGGACGAACCATCCTCTGGTGCGGCGGGGAATTCTAGGCATCCCGGGGCGGTAGGACCATAGCGACTGGGCAACTTGGCGAGGCAGCAGCCGGTCGTCCCGGGAGAATTGCCGTAACCTGTGGCTGTCAATATCCTTGTGAAGACCGCAGGGGGCGGATATCCTGACGTATAGTTTGCTAGCCCGGATTATTCACGGGTGCCGCGGTATTTTTGCTAACTCGTTTCTTGTTTTCGCGTTGCGTCGATGACACGAAAAACAGTCTGTCAATCAGCCGCGGGCGCTAGCCCCCGGTTTTTACAGATTGCGGCGAGAACCGGGGGCTAGCGCCCCGCGGCTGATGAATAATTCGGGCTAGCTTGGCCGCTTTCCTCTCGTCTCCCCACTCCACAAAGCGCCGATCGCCTCGCGGCTGTCCGACATGAAACAAGTTGTGCAAAATCTTGGCAGCGGCGTTCTGGAGCTGCTCGAGGTGCCTTGCCCACAGGTCTCGCGCGGCCATCTGCTGATTCAAAGCCGCGCCAGCTTGGTCTCGGCCGGCACCGAGCGGATGCTCGTCGAGTTCGGACGGTCCAGCCTGCTCAGCAAAGCGCGGCAACAGCCCGACCGCGTGAAGCAGGTACTCGACAAAGTTCGTAGCGACGGGCTGCTGCCGACCATCGACGCGGTTCGTTCGAAGCTCGATGATCCGCTGCCGCTCGGTTACTGTAATGCGGGCGTGGTGGTGGAAGTCGGCGCTGATGTTGGCGTTGGCGTTGGCAGCTATGCCAGCGGTTTTCGCGTCGGTGACCGCGTGGTCAGCAACGGCGGACATGCCGAGATGGTTTTGCGGCCGGTGAATCTGTGCGCCAAGATCCCGACGCAGGTCAGCGATGAGCAGGCCGCCTTCACGGTGCTCGGCTCAATCAGCTTGCAGGGGATTCGCCTGCTGCAGCCGACCATCGGCGAGCGCGTGGCCGTGTTCGGACTCGGTCTCGTCGGGCTGCTCACGGTGCAGATGTTGGTGGCCAATGGCGTGCAGGTGTTGGGCATCGACTTAGACGAGCGACGTTTAGCGCTGGCCGAGCAGTTCGGCGCCTCGATCGTTCATTTGGCCGACGGCAAAAACCCGGTCAAGGAGGCCGAAGCGTTCACCGCGGGCGTGGGCGTCGACGGAGTGATCATCGCCGCCAGCGCCAAGAACGACGACATTCTCAAGCAGGCGGCCGAGATGTCGCGCAAGCGGGGCCGGATCGTGATGGTCGGCGTGGTCGATACCAAGCTTGATCGGACCGAGTTTTTCAAGAAAGAGCTCACCTTTCAAGTTTCCTGTTCTTACGGACCGGGTCGTTACGATCCAGCCTACGAAGACCAGGGCCTCGACTATCCGCTGCCGTATGTGCGTTGGACGGAGCAGCGCAATTTTCAGGCCGTGTTGCAAATGCTGGCCGACGGAGCCCTGCGGGTGGAGCCGCTGATTACCAGCCGGCTGGCACACGCCGAGGCACAACAGGCCTACGACGCCCTGGCTGGTGACCGCCAGCAGTTGGCCATCGTGTTTAACTACCCCGACACGGAACCGCCGTTGTCGCGGACCATCGCCAGCGGGGCGGAAACAGCCGCCGCTCGTGCTGATGCGCCGTCGCAGGGCGCGGTGCGGATCGGCGTCATTGGGGCGGGGAATTTCACAAAACGTGTGCTGCTGCCGGCGATGGCCAAATCGGACGGGACGTTGATCAACATTGTCAGCGCCGGCGGGGTGACGGCGGCCCACGCGGCTCGTAAGTTTTCTTTTGCATCGTGCGGCAGCGACTATCGCGAACTGCTGGGCGACGAAGCGATCGACACCGTGTTCATCACGACGCGACACCACCAGCACGCGCCGATGGTCGTCGAGGCCCTGGCGGCCGGAAAACACGTGTTCGTCGAAAAACCGCTGGCCATCGATCGGGCCGGGCTAGACGACGTGCGCAGCGCGCTGGCCAACGCCGAGGGGCAGCAGTTGATGGTCGGCTACAACCGACGGTTTGCGGCCCACGCGCAGAAAATCCGCCAGTTACTCAGCGGGCGTTCGCAGCCGCTGTGCATGACGATGTCGGTCAACGCCGGGTATCTGCCGCCGGAGCATTGGTTTCACGATCGTGGCGTCGGCGGCGGAGCGATCCACGCCGAAATCGTACATTGGATCGACCTGATGAGTTTTTTCGTCGCTGCGCCGGTCGTCGCGGTTCAGGCACTGACGGTCGGCGAGGTAGCGAGCATGAGCCATCGAGACGGCTACATCTCGATCACGCTCTCGCATGCCGACGGCTCGCTGAGCACGGTTCACTATTACCGCAACGGCCACCGCTCGTATCCCAAAGAGAAGCTGGAAATCTACAGCGATGGCCGCGTGCTGCTGCTCGACAATTTCCGAAGGCTGCGCGGCTTTGGCTGGCCGGGCTTCAAGCAGATGAACCTTTGGCGACAAGACAAAGGGCATCGCCGCGAGGTTTGCGACTTTGTCACCAGCGTGTCGCAAGGCGGACCGCCCTTGATTCCGCCCGAGCAGCTTTGGAACGTCACCGAGGCGGCCCTGGCGGCCGAGAAGTCGATCGCCGAGCAGCGTTTGGTGCGGCTCGACTGACGTTCAAGACCGCGCCAATCGGCACCACCGGAATGACTCCTCCAAATTGCCTGGAGTGAAGATGCGCGGAGACCGAATACTACAGCGGTGCGCCGAAAAAGCGTATGATGAACTAAACGGCGACGTGGTGATCAGACGCGGCGATCGGGCGGAGTGATTCTCCGCCGCGTCGGACGAGGAGATACTCCATGGCTTCCCATCCAATGACTCTCAATCCGCGATTGATGCGCGCCGCGGTCCGCCCGCCGCGCTCGGTCCGCGTTTCGCCGATCGGGTATATCTTGTTGTTGGGATTGCTTGCCTTTTGTGCGCTGAATCTGGGTATTGTGTTGAAGCAGGTGTATCCGTCGCTGCTGCCAGAGACTCCGATCAATCCGCTGGTGGTGGCCTTGTTCTTTCCACCGATTTTTCTGCTATCCAACACCCGTCAGCGATCGGTCTATTTCCTCGCGGCGTGGTTCTTTTGGATGGTCTACACACTGGGCGGATTCGGGGGATCGACGCCGATCACCGATTACGTTCTCGCACAGCGGGTGTTCAAGATCTGGATCACGATCATCGCCATTCCCTGGCTGGCCATCCGCACCGTGCCGGTGGAGAAAGTGCCACAAGTCACAAAATTCGTCTACTTGCTGGTGTGTGTCGGGGCTATTGTGGCAATCGCTCAAGTGCTTTCTCCAGGCATCGCCGACGTGTTAAACGCCCGCTCGTCCGAGCAACGTGGAGCCGGGTTTTGGGACAATCCGAACAACTGCGGGGCCATCTGCGGTATCGGCGTGTTTCTCAGCATGATGTACCCGCTGCGCTCCCGCACATTGAATTACACGGTCCGCCTGATTCTGCTCGGCGGCCTGTTGGCCAGTTTGTCGCGGTCATCGATTTTGACGTTCGGCGTCTGCTGCCTGATTTACGGCTTGACGACCAAGAATTTTCTGGTCATCGTCAGAGTGCTCGTCGTCATGCTCGTTATGGCGGTCGTGGGGATCACGTCCCTAAGTTACTTAAAGGCAACCGCCAGCCCCGTCGCGCAGCGGCGGATCAGCAAAGTGATGGACTCGATCCGCGGACAAGTTTCTTCCGAGGACATTCAGGGCAGCCGCCTCGTATTCTGGAAGGCCAGTTTCGACCAGATCAAGACCAACTGGTTTCGCGGTCTAGGACACGGCCAAACGAAATTTCGAGTCCATGGACATGAAAACCTCAAGGCGACGCACAATTACTACCTCGAAGTTTGGGCCAACTCAGGCTTCCTCGCGCTGCTGGCATTCCTGATGCTGCTAGCGATCATGGCCATCACCGCCCTAAGATGTCGCGACATGACGATCAGAGCGGGAATGTGTGCGCTGATCGCTACGATTGCCATGCTCTCGATGGTGAACAACGGGCTGATGGCGTTTCAACCGATGGGCGCGTTTATCGGCCTGTTTGCGCTGATCGGTTTTGCCAACAAGAAACAACGCGAGCCGCTGATGATGGCGCCGCCCATGCGCCGCCTGCGCCCGCTCCGGCCGATGCGTTAGCATGAATGTTAGATCCATCGTATCTACCTACTGCCCGTCGTTCCTGCGGCCGGTTTTGAACCGCATCGTCGATTCACCCGTCGGACTTCGATTGGCCCGGGGCGTTTTCTGGTCGATGGTCGGAGCCCTCATCTCAAAGGGGCTGATGCTTGTTGCGATGATCCTGGTCGCGCGCATGTTTGACAAGAGCACGTTCGGCGAACTGGGCCTGATTCGCCAAACCATCAGAATGTTCGGCGTCTTGGCCGGCTTTGGCATGGGGGTCACCGCAACCAAATTCGTTGCTGAATTCCGCGAAAACGATCGCCAGCGCGCCGGACACGTCATCGGTCTGTCGGGGCTGCTGGGACTGCTCATCGGCATCCTGATGGCCGGCGGTCTGTTGTTGCTGGCGCCATGGTTGGCCAAGAACACGTTCCATGATCCGGCTCTGGTTAGCACCTTGCGCATCGCCGCCTTGGTGCTGTTTATCAACGCCCTGAACGGTGCTCAAAACGGAGCCCTGGCGGGAATGGAGGCCTTCAAGACGATCGCTTCCGTGAATTTGCTGGTCGGGCTGCTCTCATTTCCGATTCTGGTGTGCGGCGCTTGGCTGGGCCAGCGCCATAGTGCCGGTCTCGATGGGACGGTCTGGGCATTGGCCGTCATCATCGGCATCCACGCATTGCTCAATCATCTCGCCTTGCGTAAGGAAACGCGCAAGCACAACATCCCGCTTACGCTAAAGCATTGCACGAAAGAAATATCGATTCTGTGGACCTTCAGCGCGCCAGCGGTCATCACCAGCATCATGGCGGCTCCCGTGTTTTGGCTCAGCAAAAGCATCCTGGCCAATCGACCGAACGGATTCGAGGAAGTCGCCGTCGTTGTCGTGGCGGAAAGTTGGCGGATGATCCCTTTTTTCATCTGCATGACGATTGCCCAGGCCAATCTGCCGGTCTTGTCTCAACTCTATAGCAGTGGAGACTTGCGGAGATTCAAGAAGGCGTTATTTCTTAATTTTTGTCTGACTGGGGCCGTCGTGACGTTGGGGGCCTGTGCAGTGGTCGTTCTGTCGACGCCGATCATGGCCAGCTACGGCGCGGATTTCGCCAACGACAGCTTCGTCCTAGTGCTCATTATTCTCAGCACGATTCCGATGCAGTTGCAGGCGGTGGTGGTGGCGGCCAACCGATGTATGGGCAAGATCTGGGTCAATGTCTGTTTCAACGCGATTTGGGCTGCCTGCTTTATGCTGGCGACTGTCCTGCTGGTCGAAGACGGCGCCGTCGGCATCGCCTGGGCCACCCTGATTGCGTATTCGATTCGCCTTGCCGTTTCGATGGTATATTTTACCTTGGTGATTCGGATACGCCTGCGGCATGGCGATGTTTCGACCAGCCAGGAGCAAGAAACTTAGCACTACAGCAATAGATCACCGGAGATTTGCGTAGAAGTTACGTGCGATTCAATCGACAGTTTTCCCGGACGCAGGGTCTGCGAGGGATCGGACTTCCGGACCTGCCGTCGAATGCGTGAAATTGATCCTTGACGTCACCAAGTAGCTTCAGAAGAACTTCGCCTGCCATGCCTTCTGATACGATTGCCTCCGAGACGTTAGAGCTGGTGCGCCGGCTGATCGCGGCGTTGCACGATCGTCAGGTCGGCTACGTTCACTGGAAGAGCAACATCAATATCGACGACGCGCTGTGTGGCGTCGATGATCTCGATTTACTCGTGCGGCGTTCCGATCACGGCGATTGTTTGGAGGTGCTGGCACAACTGGGGTTTTGCGAAGCGGAAGATCCACCGCGCAAGCGCATCCCGGGCATTCGGCACTTCTTTGCCTTCGACGAGCAGGCCGGCTGCGTGGTTCACGTGCATCTGCACGTTCAACTGGTGGTCGGCCACGATCTGACGAAGAATTATCATCTGCCCCTGGAGGCGGCGATGATCGACTCGGCGCGGCACGACCGAGAGATTCCGCTGCCCGCGGCTGAACTCGAGTTGATCGTTTACATCCTCCGCATGGTTCTCAAATTCGCGATTTCCCCCAATCCGCTCTCGCAGTACGATCGGCTCGGCGTCCACCGCGAATTTGAGTTTCTCGAAGATTGCTCTGATGAGTCGCAACTGCGACGCGCGCTGGAAGAACACCTGCCGTGGCTCGATCGCGAATTGTTCGAGGCCGCTCGACGCTGCCTGCGGCCAGGCACTTCCAACGGGTTTCGCCTGCGTGTTCGCGGTCGACTGCACGCCGCCCTAAAAGCCTACGGCCGACGTGGTCGGCTGACCGATGCCTGGTTGAAATTCGCTCGTCGGCTCGGTAGCGCCGTGGGGCGTCGGGTGCGGCGCCGAGTTCGCAAGAAGCGGCTGGCCGACGGCGGGCTGCTCATCGCCGTGGTCGGTGGAGACGGCGCCGGAAAAACAACTTTGATCGAGCACATCTCCCGCCATTTTTCCAAGGTTTTCGACAGCCGGCGAGTCCATCTCGGCAAGCCGAGTCGTTCATGGTCGACGCGTCTGTTCGACGTGCTGCTCAAGGCCGATCGCCTCGTCGCACGGTTACTGCGCATCGATGCATCGAGACGCTCCGCCAATCGATCTCAATCGATGTATCTGCTGCACGCTCTGAGATTGATTGCCACCGCCCGCGATCGATGTCGTTGTTACGCTCGCGCGCGGCGAGCGGCGACCGCCGGGCAGTTCGTCATCTGCGATCGTTGGCCGCTGAAGTGCCTGACGCTGATGGACGGCCCGCGGATTTGCGATCCTACGCCGACGATGTTCGCACGGCGCTGGATCGCGGCGCTCAAGCAGCAGGAAGCCGCATACTATCGCAAGTTCGCGGCGCCCGACGTGTTGCTGGTGCTCGTCGTTCATCCCGACGTGGCGGTTGCCCGCAAGACAACCGAAAGCGAATTGTCGGTGCGGCCTCGTTCGCAGGAAGTCTGGCAGACCGATTGGGAAGCGCAAGGAGCCACAGTGATTGATGCGAGTGCCGAGGCCGACGAAGTTGCCCGCCGTGCGACGGCCCTCATCTGGAAGGCCTTATGAATCCCCGGCACGAAACCAACCCCAGGCAGCCGACTCAAGGCGTCGCGCTCATCGAGATGTTCGGGCCGGCGTCGGCCGGCAAGACGACCATCACGCGGATGTTGTCTCGGCGCGTCGAGCAGGTTCAATTTGGCTGCTCCCTGTCTCGGCGGCGATACGCGCATTATTTTCTTCTCCGCGCGCTCGCGGCGGGGCCCGGCCCCTGCGCCGGCCTGCTGTTGGGATCGGGTCAAAATCGCCGGCTCGCCAAAGCCCGGATTCTGCTCGACGTGCTGTACGACGTCTTGGGTGACGCCCGGCAGCGCGTCGATGCCCTGCGACACGACCATCGGCCCGACCCCATGGCTCTGGTGTTCGATCAGGGACCGCTCTATCTTCTGGGCGCCATCCACCCTACGATGAGAGACGGCGATAAGCTGCACGACGCTCCGCGGTGGTGGCGCAATCGACTGGCGCGCTGGAGCAATACGCTCGACGTCGTTATTTCGCTCGACGCGCCGGATGAAACGCTCATTGGGCGCGTGATCGACCGCGAAAAAGACCACCCGCTTTATCATCGGCTCAAAGGCGCGAGCGGCCCGGATGCCCTGCATACGATGGAGATTCGTCGCTCCGTGTTCCAAGAGATTCTCAACGGCGTGGGCCGCGGGAGCGCGCGGGTGCTGTCGTTCGACACGTCGCAACAATCGGCCGAAGCAATTGTCGAAGAGATTATCCAACAGTGCGGACTGCCGCGATGCTCGAACTCCGGCGAGCGTCGGCCGTTAGGCCGGCGGTGATTCCTCGATCTGGTCCAACCTTTTCCCAGCGAAACGTAATACCCCCGAGCTAACGCCCGGGGCTCGCCTTTTCCCGTCCGTCGAAATGCCGAAGATATGTTCAAGCGATTCCTATGAGTCATTCCAATCAACGGCGAGCAGCCCGCGTGCTGTATCTGGTGAACGTGCTGGGCAGTGGCGGCTCGGAGCGCAACGTGGCCGCGATCTGCAAGCATTGCGATCGCGATCGACTCGATCCGGTTGTCTGGACGCTGCTCGATGGCGGAGACTACGAGCCGTCGGTCCGCGAGGCAGATGTGCCGATTCGCTGTTTGCGGCGTGGTCGATCGTACAGTCCTGTTTTTGCGCTGAGCGCCGCCCGTCAGATTGCCCGTTGCGACGCCGACATCATTCACGCCTTCAATCCGGCCATCGCGTTTTACGCGGCGCTGGCCCGGCGGCTGTGTGGTATTCGGATACCGATGGTTTATTACGAAGGGAATTCACGTTCGCTCGGCCCTCGCTGGCGAAGCAAAGTGAGTCGCTGGACGGCCCGGCAATTTACCCACTACATGGCCAATTCGCGGGCTTCGGGCCAATTCCTGGAGTCGAAAATTTCGCCTCGATCGCCGGTCCGCATCATTCCCAACGGCCACGAAACGGAGTGTTGGCGAGCGCATGGAGATCGCGACGAGATCCGCCGAAAACTCGGCATCACCCCCGAGCAGAAACTGGCCATTTTTGTCGGCCGTCTCGTAGAGCAAAAGCGAGTGTGCGATCTGCTAGACGCCGTCGCAAGAATTTTCCCAAGCCGCGAGGCATTGCGAGTCATCGTCGTCGGCACCGGCTCTGAGGAGGTGAAACTCAAGGAGCAAGTCGAGCGGATCGGACTTTCCGAAGTCGTCCGTTTTCTCGGGCGGCGGCGTGACGTGCCGCAACTGCTCATGGCGTCGGACCTGTTCGTCTATCCGTCTGAATTCGACGGACTCGCCAATGTCGTAATCGAGGCGGCGCTGGCCGGTCTGCCAATCGTCGCTTGCGACGCTCCCGGGGTTCGTGACGCCGTAGTGCATGGCGAGCACGCGCTGCTTGTGCCGCCGCGCAACGTGGAGCGGCTCGGCGCGGCGATCGCCGACGTGCTGGATGACCCGAAGCGATCGCAGCAGCGGGCAGATTCCGCATTGCAACATGCCATGCGGAGCTACACTATGGAAAGCATGCTGCATAATCTATCCACGTTTTACGACGACATCCTTGCGGAAGCGTAGCTGATGCGAATCCTTTTTGACGTTGCTGGTTTGCGTAAAGGCGGTGCCGTTCAAGGCGCAACGTCTTTCATCCGCGAGGCGATTCAAGACGACAGCGGACACCGCTGGTGCTTTGCGGTTTCTTCGGTGCTGCGCGATCAGATCGATCGATTCGACGTTAAAACGGAAGACCGCATCGAGGTGTTCGACCGGGCGCCGGTTCGGTGTCGGCCCTCGCGCCGCCGGCTGCGGCAACTCGAAGCCGAATTTGCGCCCGACTGTGTGCTCACGCCGTCCGGGCCGGCCTACGTTGAGTTTCGCGCGCCGCACATGTTGGGGATCCAACTCCCCTGGTTCACGCACGCGACATGGTCGACCTATCGCATGGCGCTGCCGCTTTACCTGTGGCCGCGGTCGATTCCTCTCTCGCTCTACAGAATTTTCTGGTTTCGCCGGGCCGACGCGTGGGTTACGCAAACGGAAACTTCTCGGCAGGGTTTCAGCCGCCGGGTTGGAGTTCCCGCGGAGAAAGTCGCCGTGGTCTCCAATACCTGTGGACAGGCGTACTTCGAGCATCAGGCGGAGCGGCCGTTTCCCGCGTCGACGGCCAAAGTTCGGCTCTTGTGCTTCGCGGCGGCGTACCGACACAAGCGGCTGGAATTGATCCCCCACGTCATTGCACGGCTCGCCGAGTTGCGGCCCCAACTCGATTTTGAGTTCGTGATCACGCTGCCGGCGCACGACAAGACACTGGCCTGTGTGATGCGCATCGCCGAGCGGCTGGGCGTGGCCGGACGCATTCACAACGCAGGACTGATCGCCGTGGCCGACGGCCCCGCGCTGTACCGCGACTGCGACGTTTGCTTTCTGCCGACGGTCCTCGAGACCTTTACCGCCACGTACCCGGAGTCGATGGCCATGGGGCTGCCGATTGTCACGTCGCGGCTGGGATTTGCTACCGACGTCTGCCGCGATGCGGCGCTTTACTTCCAACCCAATGACGCCGCCGATGCGGCAGCCAAGCTCGATCAGTTGCTCGGCGACGAGGCGCTTTGGAAGCGGCTGGTAGTCCGGGGGAAAACCGTCCTGCAATCGCTGCCGACTCCCCGGGATAGATACCGACTGTTTGTCGAGTCGCTGCAGAACATGGTCGACGGCCGGCCGGTTTACCAATCTTCGGCGGGGTGATGCTATTTGCCCGCTTTGTAGGACCCCGTGAAAATCACCTTGTAGAACTTGATGCCGCCGCTGGCGGCGCCGACGCCGATCATTCGCGTGTCGGACACTTTGTGTTGATCTGAAGTTCCCTTCAGTGTCGTGCTCGGACCCTGCCAACTGGCGACCGGTTTGCCGTCGACCGTCGCCTCGATTCTCACCGACTCTCCTTTTTCGATGGGCGTGACCTTCACGATCAAATGGTGTTTCCGTTCGATCACAGGATTGAACGGCTTTCCGCCGAGCCGATCGTCTCCTTTTTCGTCCGAAGGGTCGAGGCCGTTGTAGTTGGATGATTTGTCGCCACAATTCACCGTCAGCGCGGTGTACGAACCGGGCGTAGGCAGGCAGACGATCAAGTAGCCGGGCCATTCTTTGGCTTTGAGCGCCATCCGCTCAAATTCGATGTCCAGTTGATACGCACCGACGGGCCTAACGGAAAACCTGATTCGCGGATAGACCTTTCTATTCGTGCGGATACAGAGCAATGCTCCGCCCTGTGGACGCCAATCACCACCTTCCTTCGTGATTGGTAAGGCCAACAAATCAAGACCCTTGGACGGAACGATGCCTAACTGTTCAATCTCGTTGGCCAACTGCTTCAGACTGGAATCTCTGCCCCGCGCGTTGACGTCATTGCCCAGTCCCGGCGAGGCTTCGTACCAATGTTTGGTGCGCCGGCCGATTCCGATCCGCTCGACGAGCGGTGACTTTCCGGGCTTGTTGTGAATCTTCCACCAGCGATCGCCCAACGCGAGCTGCGCCTCTGCGTCTGTTGGGCCGGCCAAATCGTCGCGGGCAAGCTCGCTCAACTGCTTGTCGGAGCCCTTGGCAAGATGCTTCAGGCCCCGCTGCCAATCGCCCATGAAGTAACTCTGGAACTCACCGACCGTGAGATGGCCCCTCGGGTTGTCGTCGTTCTCCCGCAAGCTCCTGAGGGCTTTGGAAAACGCGGCAAACCTCTTGGAGCGGTTGGCCAGCGGTTTATGCGGAACATCTTTTTCAAGCACGTTGGCCAGCCTCAATGCCGCTGCGTTGACCTCCCGCGCCTCGTCGTGCTTGCCCGCCACCGCGGCTTCGTAGGCGAATTTGCTCATCGCTTCGAGCAAAACGGTGGCAGCCTTCGGATCGAATTCCACTCGGCGACGGACCCGCGCGAGCGCGGCTTCGGCCATCGACTTCATCGCCAGCTTCGTTTGCACGACGCGGTCGATCTGGAACGTGTTGGCGAAGTCTTCAATCGCGCGGAGGGCCTCCGCCAAATCGCCCACCCGCACCAGCAGCTTGATTCCCTGCTCGAACAACTTGTATCGAATCGCGTCGCTGTTCTTGGGGTTTTCTGCCTCAACAAGCATCTCGGCCGCCCGCGTTCGAGCCTGCCTGAATTGCTCTGGCGTTTTGATCTGGCGGATCGGAGTGCCGAAGAGTTTCGGGATCTTCTTCGCGGCAGCGCTCAGATCGAAACTTGCCGGCACTCTCTTGCGAGCCACCGGCAGCTCAACGATCGCGTCGGCCTCGAGCTTGGAAAAGTCGAACGCGAATTCGGAGACGAAATGGGCAATGACCGTGCCCTGGCGGCCGGCCTGCCGCCAGAGATCCTCGGCCTGACGGATGTCGCCCGGCCGATCCATGGCGATGGCCGCCCCGATGGCCACCAATCCGGCCGGTCCCATTTTGTCGAGTTGGTCTTGGGCCACAGCGCGGGCCAGGTCGAAGTCGATTTTTTTTCGGTCGGTGTCGAACGATCTCTCGGCGCCGTTTTCCGCCTTGAGTTTCAACCGACCGCCATCCACCGAAACGATCGTCACTTCCGTATTGCGATAGGCGAGCATCTGATCGGCGCCGGCGCTGGTGAGCCCCGCGTCAACGGCGTTCCAGAAGCTCCGATACGCGAAAAGAATATCGCGGTGCCGATCGACCTCGCCCTGTTCCGCGGTCGACTCCGCAGCTTTCGCCGCCGCTTCGATGTGCTCATCGGCCTTGTCGATATCGCGCTGCCGCATCGCCTCGCGAGCCGCGCGCAGCGACTTGAGCACGGCTTCCGATAGCTTCAACGGCGGCGCCTTTCGCTCCGGAGGAATCTCCTGCTGGTGGGGCGAAAACGGCCAAGGGACGGTTGGCACGGGCGGCACAACGTCGTCGTTGGGTTGCTTCGGATCGTTCGATGGCGACCCATTGGTCTCAATCGGCGGAATCGACGGCGTATTAGCTTCCGGCTCCTCGGGCTTTTCCTCGCTCTCGCCCGCTTCGTTTCTGACAGTGGATGTCGCGTTGGATCGATTGGCGTTGACGGCCACGATCACCGCGATGATGACCCCGATGCCGAACAGCGCAATCCCGGCGGCGAGCAGCAGGGGCGTGTTCGTCTTCTTCGACGAGCGGCGGCCGGCGCGATCGGCCACGCTTCGCGGGTACGGCTGCGTGGGCTGAACGGCAACGCCCGCGAAGCGGCCCTGGTCGGCGTCGATCGCCGGAGCGGCGGCGGCGAGCGCCGGCTTGGCCGTGGCCGGAACCTCGCCGGTCTGCGAGGCGGCTAGCTTCGCGGAGAGCTGCTTGTCGTAGGCCGCCTTCTTGGCGGGGTTGAGCAGGCAAACCTTGGCCTTGGCCAATTCGTTGAGCACGCGCTGCGAAACGTCGGAGTGTTTGCCGGTTTGAAAGGTCCGCACATGCGCCATTTGGCGGTCGGCCGCGTTGGAGATCACGTCGGTGTCACTCTCCAACTGCGCCACGCCCAGCAGCCGGTAATGGTTCGGCGGACGCTGGGCGTCGCGAATTCCCAGCCATTGCAGATACGGATCGAACGATTCGTCCATCGAAGGGCCTATGAGTCAGTCGGAAAAAGGTGCGGCAATCTCCCCATTATCGCCCTTTCACGCCCTCTTGCAATGGGCAATTGGGCCGCGACGGTGGCTTGGGCGATTCGGCCGGGGAGGCGAAAAAGTCGTCGGCAGGTTCTTCGTATGCGGCAATTCTGACGGTAGCTGAATTCGCAAGAATTCAGTGTTTTTCGTGTGGCCTGAATTCTTGCGAATTCAGCTACGCGCCAGCGAAAACGTCGACGGCACATTTTTCCCAATCGTTTGCATTCGCCGTTGCCGTGCTTTATAATTGACCTTCCAGGACCGATTCCGGGGTGGATGGTCCGATCCGCCGGGCGGCGCTCCTTTTGGGGCCGGCGCCGCAACTTTTCGCTTGTCGCTAGAGAGAGTGTGACCATGTTACATCGCCCCAAGGTGCGACGGGGTCGCTCGTTTTCTTCCTCGCGTCGAACAACGAAGTGGACGCAGCTGGCGGTCGAAGCGCTGGAGCATCGACAGATGTTGGCCGTGGCGGATATTGCCCTGCTGGGCGAGCCGGTGGTTGAACCCGCGGCGGCAGCCATGCCCGACCCGCTGCTGCCGGCCAGTAACATCTCGCTCATCGGGCGCTTCGAGACGTGGAACGGCGGAGTTATCCGCAGCACGGACGTTTCTGGACTCACGTTCCATCCGCCGTCGGGCAATCTGTTCATTGTCGATTCGGAAATCAACGAGATTGCCGGAGTCTTCAACGGCGACAACATCTTCGAGATATCGCTCTCCGGCGACACGGTCTTTCGGGAGATCGCCAGCCGGAATTCCGAGCCGACCGGGATCACGTACAACGAATTCGATGGCTTCTTCTATGTGACCAACGATAATAACGGCCGGCTCGAGCGCTACGACGATCGCCTCAACAGCCCGCTCCTGTCGATTAAAACGAAGAACGACGTCGAGGGCGCCATCGACCCCGAGGGCGTCACTTCGAATCCGGCCGACGGGATGCTCTTTGTGGTGGACGGGTCGAGTGGCCTGAATCAGATTCTCGCTTACGACTCGAACCTGGTATTTCAGTACAGCTTTTCGTTCGACGCGGTGACGGATGACGCGGAGGGAATCGCGTATGACACCGAGACGTCGCATCTGTTTATCGTGTCGGACGTCGACAAAGCGATCTACGAATTCACCGTCGACGGCGAATTTGTTGAAGAGTATGACATGAGCACTTTTCCGGTCGTTCCGCAATCGGCACAGGGACTTTCGTTCGGCCCGACGTCGGATCCCGACGACGATCCGGCCGCCCGATCGCTCTACATTGCCGACGCCATGGTCGACAATTTTGAGGACGGCATGATCTTCGAAGTGCGCCTCAACCGCCAGGTTGCCCAGGCACCCGGCGTGTTTGTAGAGGAAAACACGATCAGCACGGACGCAAAGGGGGCCTACAGCGTGTTTGCGGCCGACGTCGACGGCGACGGCGACGTTGACGTGCTCAGCGCGTCAGCGGATGACAACAAAATCGCCTGGCACGAGAACGACGGCAGCGGCGGCTTCACGGAGCATATCATCAGCAGCGAAGCCGATGGAGCCCGCAGCGTGTTTGCGATCGACATGGACGGCGACGGCGACGTCGACGTGCTCAGCGCGTCGTTCCGCGACAACAAAATTGCCTGGTACGAAAACGACGGCGACGAAAACTTCACGTCGCACGTCATCAGCACCGACCCCGACGGCGCCACGAGCGTGTTTGCGATCGACATGGACGGCGACGGCGACGTCGACGTGCTCAGCACCTCGCGCGATGACGACACGCTCGCGTGGTACGAAAACGACGGCAGCGGTGGCTTTACGCCGCACATCATCAGCACCACCGCCGACGGGCCGAGAAGCGTGTTTGCGGCCGACCTGGACGGCGATGGCGACGTCGACGTGGTCGCCGCGTTCGCGGTTCAAGACTGGATCGCATGGTATGAAAACAAGGGCAGCGAAGGCTTCAGGATCCGCCGGATTAGCGAGGACGCCGATGGGGCCAGAAGCGTGTTCGGGGTCGACCTGGACGGCGACGGCGACATTGACCTGCTTAGTGCGTCGGGGATCAACGACAAGATCGCGTGGCACGAGAACGACGGCAAAGGTCGCTTCACGTCTCACACCATCAGCACCTCGGCTATTGGAGCCAGTAGCGTGTTTGCGGTCGACGTCGACGGCGACGGCGACATCGACGTGCTTAGCGCGTCCCGCTTCGATAACAAGATCGTCTGGTACGAAAACGACGGCAGCCAGCAATTCACGGCCCGCACCCTCAGCACGAACGCCGATGGGGCCCGAGCCGTGGTCGCGGCGGACCTTGACGGTGACGGCGACGTCGAAATAATCAGCGCGTCGTACTTCGACAACAAAATCGCCTGGTACGATCCGACACCGTTCACTCCCATCGATCCGCTCGGCAGCCTGGTCTTCGAGACCTCTGTCGCCGCGAGCATCGACGAGCCGGGACAGTTCGACACACGGACGATCTCGCTCAGCCAGGGCCAGAACATTACGCTCGTGATGCGATCGACGGGCTCGTTGAAAGGGTCGATCAGCCTGGCAGACCCCTCCGGCGCGATTCTCGCCGAAGCGACGAGCCTCGCCGCGGGCCAAAGCGTCGTGCTGCAGAGCATCGCCACGACCACCGCCGGAGATTACACGGTGGCGGTGGGCGGTGCCGACGACACCACGGGCGATTTCTCCGTTCAACTGATCCTGGGCGCGGCCTTCGAAGCGGAAACCGAGGGTGGGCCGGCCAACAACACTGCCGCGGAGGCCGTGATTCTTGACGACGGATTTCTGCCCTTGGGCGCGGGGCCGGCCGAACGTGCGGCTGTGATTGGCGCGCTTGAGACAGAAGACAGCGACTGGTATCGACTTCGGCTCGACGACGGCCAATCGCTGACCTTGGCGCTGACGACCGGTGCGGCCGGCGGTGCGACGCTCGATCTTTACGACGCCGCACTGGAACATCTGGCGACCAGCATCGCGCTTTCCAGCAGCGCCTCGTCGATCGGCAACTTCGTCGACACCTCAACCGACGGCGAGGCCGATGACTATTTCGTGCGGATTTCGGGCGAGCCGACCGATTACAGCTTGTTGGTCACCCGCGATCTGCAATTCGATCTCGAACCGAACGACCATTCCGCCGCTTATGTGCAGGACATCACGCTAACGGGCTCGGCGCTTGGTTTCATTGACGGGGCCGTGGGCGGCGACGTGACGTTGAGCCCCGATCTGGCTCTGCTTTTCGAGCCGGTCGTGTTCGGAGTGATCGGAGATTATGGCGGCGGCGGGAAGCCCGAAGCGGACGTGGCGGCCATGATTAAGACGTGGGATCCGCAGTTTATCGTCTCGGTCGGTGACAACAACTACGGAAACGTCGGCATCGGGGCGGAGGACAGTTGGGAAGAACGCGTGGGGCGGTTTTACGGCGACTACATTTTGGGCCGTAGCGACCATCTCTATCCGAACCAAACCAGTCCGACGCAGCGGTTTTATCCGACGGTCGGCAACCACGACGATACCAAACCCGAAAACGTCCAGGCGGGTTACCTGGATTATTTTTTCACCGATCCGTCGGGAGTCGATCGCTTGCCTTTCGGCGGCGGCGTCCACGAGGAATCCAAGAACTACTACTCTTTCCAAAAAGACAACGTCCAGTTTTTCATAGTCGACAGCATCATCGACGGCAACCCCGAAAAAGTGGCCGAAGAAAAAGCATGGCTCGAACAGAGCCTCGCCGAATCGACGGCTCAGTGGAAGTTTGTGTTCATGCACCATACGTCCTATTCTTCGGGCAATCACGGCAGCGTTCGCAAGCATCAGTGGCCGTTTGAAGCGTGGGGCGCCGATGCTGTCTTATACGGCCACGACCACAACTACGAACGACTCGAGGTCGACGGGATTCCCTACTTTGTCAACGGCGCGGGCGGGCAATCGCTGCGCGACGTCGGAGCGCCCATTCCAGAAAGCCAGTTGATCTACAACGCCGCTTATGGCGCCATGCGTGTCACCGTCGACGGATTGGTCGCTCGGTTTGAATTCCTCTCGATCGCCGACGGCGCGAGCGGCGCCGCTGGCGGCCAGGTGATCGATACGCTGACGATCAATAAAGGACAGCTCGATCGGTATGACGTCGAGGTCAACGCCGGAGACGAACTCTCCATCGACGTCGCGGCAAGCCCGTTGCGGCCCAATGGGCTTGACCCGGCCGTCGAACTGTTCGATCCGACGGGCCAGTTGGTTGCCGCCGCCGACAGCAACGATGATGGCCCGGGGCGTAGCGCGACGATTTTGTATACCGCCGGCCAAGCCGGCACCTACAGCATCGTCGTCAATGCGGCCATCGACACGGCGGGAGAATACCTGCTGCGCGTCGACGGTCAAACCGCCGCGGCGGCGCCCTTCGCGGTTCGCCAGTCACTGCCCAGCGGCGATTTTCCGCTGGCCCAACCGCCGACGCAAATCTTCGTGGAATTCGATAACCTGCTGCGGCTCGACACGCTTTCAGCCAGTGATCTTACGGTCGACGGCCAGAGGGCCGCCTCGGTCACCGTCATCGACGGACACTCGGCCGTGTTCGATCTGGCCAGCGAGCCGGGCGACGGCGTTCACGAAGTTCGCATCGAGGCCGGACGAATTCTCGACGTGCAGGGAGTGCCGATCGAAAGTTACACGGGCAGCTTCAGCGTCGACGGAATCTCGCCGACCGTCGTCGGCGTGCAAGTCGGCAGCACGCGCTGGCAGGCGGCCTTTGCAGAACAAATCTCCGGCGGCGAGAACGATCCGTTCTATTCCATACCGGTCGTCTCCGGCGAGCAGCTCGCCACGCTGCCGTGGCGCGGGATCGACGCGATTCGCATCATGTTTAACGAAGACGTCATCATTCGCGTCGATGATCTGACCGTGACGGGAGTGAATGTCACGGAGCATCCGCTGCGCGATTTCATCTACGATCCGATCAACCTTTCGGCAACTTGGTTTTTGGAACGTCCGCTCAAGAGCGACAAACTGCTGCTCGACCTGAGCGGAGTGGTGAAAGACGTCGCGGGCAATACGCTCGACGGCGATTGGACGGACGGGACGGGACGATTTCCCTCGGGCGACGGCGTGGTTGGGGACAACATTGAGGACTTTCGCTTCCGGCTCAACGTGCTGCCCGGCGACGTGGATCGCGACGGAAGTGTCGCGCGATCGGACCTGCTCGAAACGATCGTTGCCCAAGGCGTCGAGGCGGGCCAGATCGGATATAGACCCGAGCGCGACGTCGACGCCGACGGTCGAATCGGAATGTCCGACCTGCGCGCGGTCATTCGACTTCAAGCCTCGCGGCTGCCGACCGCTGAACCGGCGCCGGCGAGCAACTCCGTCGCGGGCTCGGCCGTTGACGAGTTTTTTGGCCGGCTCGGCGGCGCGAACTCACCTTCGCCCGCGGTAACACCGCTCGACCTAACCGAACGCCCGACGCACAATGATAGATCAAGACGTGTCAGCAACCTTTTGCCGTCCGTTAAACGGTTTCCGACACCTTTTTGGCGCAGCATGTCGCAACGAAGGTCGGCGGTCGAACTTGGGCCGCTTGCTGGGGCGGCGGTCGACGAGCTTATAGCGCACTCAGGCGGCGAAATCCGAGCAACTGCTCGTTCGGCAGCACGCCGTAGATCCCGCGAGTGAAGACCAGTTCGATGAACTCGTCGGCCACGAGAATCGGGTGTTTGGGCACGACGACAATGTCGGAATCTCGCAGCCAAATTTCATCAGCCGGGCAAGGCTGGCGACCATACAGCGCGCCGCGAATGTCGATCATCGTGGCTTGCAGTTGCCAGTTTTCGTCGCGGCGAAAGACCACGACTTGCTTGAGGTGGGCCCCCACGTTCCAACTGCCGGCCAATGCCAACGCCTGCATCACCGTGGTCGGCGCCTCCAGCGTAAAACGCCCCGGCGCGGCCACCTCGCCCAGCACGTAAACAAAACGCGGCGCTCGGGCCACCAAAATCGGCGTCACTTCGATGCCCTCGACGAGCTGCGCGTAACGCTCGTCGAGCTCCCGCTTGAGTTCATCGAGCGTGAGCCCTTGCGCCGGCACCGAACCGAGCGCCGGCAGCGCGATCGTGCCGTCTGGCGCAACGCGGGCTTGTCGAGACTGACCGCCCACGCCGGCCCGACTGTCGACCGTGTCCAAAATACTTCGCAGCTTGGTGTCGACGCCTAGCGGCGTAACGGTGATGCTAGGCCGCTTGTAAAACTTTTTGTAACGTTTCTCCAGCGATTTGCGCAACATGTCGGCCGTGAAGCCGGTCACCCGCACGCGGCCGATCAGATGCAGCGTGATCGTCCCATCCGAAAGCACGATCTGTTCCCGCCGTAGGTCTTTTTCGGTGAGCGAGTCGATGCCGATCCGATCGCCAACATTAAACTTGTACGGAACCGAGGTCTCTTCTCTCGTCTGCCGGTAAACCAGATCCAACAGATCGTCGACCCGCAAACGATACTCCGCGACGTGCCGGGGCCGATGCGGACCGATATACTCGCCTTGGGCGAAGGCCTGCCAGGGAATCGGCCGAGCACTGTCCCACGACGGCGCGTCGTGTTGCACTGAGCGCAGCGGACGCGGAGCGGGCAGCGGCGGCACGGTTGGCAGGGCCGGCTGTGCGAACGACGAGACCACCAGCGCGCCGCCGGTTGCCGACACGGCCAACAACACGATCCAACGCCACTTCGAGTGCCGCAGTGCTTCACCAAGCAGCCGTTTCGTTGCAAAATTTCTCACGACCTCGACCTTCCTGGTTCGGTTATTTCCACGGGATCATCGATTCCCACCACTTGGCGTGTCGCTCGGCCGGCTGAGCCACCGCGGCGACGGTCGACGTGCGGGTTTCGACCGGCCGGTTTCCGGCGAACGCTTGCGGGCTGACCCAGCGCACCGCGGCTACGTTAGACGAAGTTCCCGCGGTTCCGGCCGGAGCGCTTTGCCTGGCGGCCGATTGCGATTCAAACTCGGCCCGTTCTGCCAGATCCGCTTCGTTCAGCTTGTGGTGAACGACCGCCAGATTGTGCCAGGTTGTCGCGCGGGGGGCGAGCGAAACGCTGTGCAACAACGCCTGCCGAGCCTCCGCGAATTGACCGTAACGGGCCAGCAGCACACCGAGTTCGTTGGCCGCCAGATAGTTTTGTTGATCGACCGCCAGGGCCGCACGTTGCAATACGATTGCTTTCGCTCCAACCGCCGCCAGTTGCGAACGGTCGCCCGCTGCGATGGCCGTTTGCACCTTGCCGAAGCCGTGCAGGGCCATCGACGCGGCCTGTTGAGAGCCGCCGGCGATGGTGAATTGCTGCTGCGCGTAGGCAAAGTATTGCCGCAGCGCGGCCAGCGGAGTTAGCTGCACCGGCTGGTCTTGTTTGAGAATCGTCGTGCGGTGTCCGGCGATAATGACCGGCACGTCCAAGTCAGCTTCGAGGCTGGTTCCACGCGGCACAAAATCGTCGGCCTCTTTCATCGCCTGCATGCCCGCGGCCAATGCACGACCGTGCCGCAGTGTTCCCGTCTGGGCGTCGAGCGCCTGGGTCACCATCCGCAGCGCTTGAATGAAGTTTGCACGAGCCGAGTACAACGCCCCGCGATCGGCCAGTTGATAGGCGCGCCGCGACAGCGATGCAACCCGCCGCGAGACCCCGTCGATTACGACCTGACCCGGTTCAGACAGCGGATCGTTTTTCGGCTGCGACGTTACGGACGGCAATCGAGACGGGCGTAAAGGTTGCTGGGCAGCGATCGGCGGAAGTCGTTGCGGGCTTTGATGCACCTCTGGGGCCGGCAAACGCTGCACGGCGGCCGGCGGAGGCTTGGCGCGCCCAAGAGGCTTGTCGCGCCCAAGAGTCGGCGGACCGAACAAAGCCGCGCCGGCTTCGACAGACCCTCGGCCGCAAACCGATAAGACGAGCGCGGCCGAGGCCAGAACCGATACGGCAAGAGGCAGCAAAGCGGTCCGTTGCTGCGGTCCTCTTTCCATGACAGACATCCGTTTCTTGGTGCGACGCGCGGCATCGGGGTGTGCAGCGGGAATCTCCCACCCCATTGCATTCGTCAACTCTCCTCGCGCGGCGCCAAGCATTTCGCCGCGGCGTTACAGACCTCACCGGTGCGCCGCGACGGAAGTCTTTCGCCGCTCCGCACGAGCCGCGCTGCTGGCGCATTCGCAGTAATCGGAGCAACCGCTATGTGAATGTTACGAGTCACCGAAGAATAACTTGCTGATTTTCCGATTTCGGGTGGCAGAGCCTTAGCAGCCTGTTGAAGAAGTCATGATCCTAGCCCGAAGCGCGAGCGAGGAACAGAAAACGCTTGTCTAAGGCTTTCCCGCTTGCGCTTTTTGAATTTGCGCATTGTTTAGTCCCGGAGGGACGACATCGAATAGCCTGGGGCGTCAGCCCCAGGGATGATTTCTTCAAACAGGCTGTTAGCGATGCCCCAGAACCTCAGCGTCTGGGGCATCGCTAAGGCTCTGCCACCAGCCACCCAATCCTACAAGTATTCTTCGGTGACCCCTCAAGAACTCGCTACGGCGGATTCGACGGGACGCTCGTCCTTGGCTTTCCAAAGCTGCGACAGCGATTTGCCGGTTTGCTGAGCGATGGCTTCGCGTCGCGCAGCGCCGAAGCTGCTGCGGTCTGGCGCGGGCGTTACCGGGCCTTGATAGCCCATTGCCTCCAACGTGCGAAGCGCCCCGGTAAGGTCGATGGGGCCGCTCTCGCTGGCCAACAGGCGATCGGCGTCGGTCAATTCGGATAGTGGCTTGTCCTGCGGGGCGTCGGCCACCAGGACCGCGGCGATTTGGTCGACGCGCAACGACTGCCAGGCGTCTGCTTCGCCGCTGGCGTACAGTCCCCAAAGATCGACCACCAGTCCGACGTAGCCATCGAGTGTGCCGAGCAATCCACTGGCGGCCTCCAGCGTGTGGATGAACTCGAAGGCTGCGTTTTCTCGCGCGGCGGCCAGCGGATTCAGCTCCAGCCCAAGTTGTGTTTCGCTCGGCTCAAGCAAGCTGACAATCTTGCTGATCCGCTGGCTGTGCAACTCAACATTCTCTTGAAACGACCGCGTGTCGCTGCCCGGCTCGATGGCAACAATCGCCCGACGACAATCGATCGCCACGGCGTTCTCAATCATCTCGGGCAGCGCCGCGAGTTGTTCGGCGAAGGCCTCCTCCTCGGCCCCCAGAGACACCTTCAAGCGATAGCCGCTCAGCGTCAGGGTCGCGCTGTTGAAATACCGCCGAGCATGTTCCATCCCATACGTCCGCACCCGCTGGGAAAAATCGACCAAATCGACGTCGATTCCCGTAAATCCATAGGAGAGCGCAAACTCGATGATTTCGCTCTGGGTTCCGCTAATGCCAAGCCGACGGACGGACAGATTCTTGAACATCCTGCTCCTCGTTTCTGGCGGGCGCTTGAATAATCGTGCCGCGCCGAAATGTGCAATAATTGGTTAGGAAAAACTGCCGATCTTGCCCCATGAAACCACAAATTATGGCAAAACCACTAGCGCGGCGACAGGGGGCTGCGGAGGCGCTCGCGGCAAGTTTCGCCGGCACGTAGCCCATTTCGCAAAAATCCAGGCCGCACGGACCACATTACCTTGAGCCATTTACACGTCATCATCCTCGGCATCATCCAGGGCATTGCCGAGTTTCTGCCGATCAGCTCCTCGGGCCACATCGTGATCGCCAATGCGATTCTCACGGAATTGCCCGGCGGAGGGAAGCTGCCCGACACGAACGATTTGAACATCACGCTACATGCCGGCACGTTGCTTTCCATCCTGGTCATCTATTGGCGGCGAATCGTGCGGCTGCTCAGCAGCGACCGGGCCGTGATCCCAAAAATCATCGTCGGCACCCTGCCGGTTGTCGCCAGCGGGCTGATTCTCACCAAGCATTTCCCCCACTGGCTCGACAATCCGCTGTTGGCCGGCTGCATGTTGCCTGTTACGGGCCTGCTGCTGTTGTGGGCCGCTCGCCGTCCGCTGGGCGAGCTGGACTATACGGACCTGACCTACGGCAAGGCGCTGGTGATCGGGCTGTTTCAGGCGGTGGCCCCGCTGCCCGGCATCTCGCGCAGCGGCACGACGATCGCGGCCGGGTTGGCCGTGGGGCTTTCGCGTCAAGCCGCCGCCACATTCTCCTTCCTGCTGGCGATTCCCGCTCTCGGGGGAGCGATCTTCCTGAAAACCTGGCAGCTAATCGCCCATCAATCAGTGAAGTCAACACCAGTCGGAATCGCCGGCTCTCCGCTCAGCTCCCCCGGCACGCTGCTGGCAATCGGCGCCGCCGTTTCGTTCGTCGTCGGCCTGCTGGCCCTCTGCTGGCTCATCCGCTGGCTGGAAAAGGGCCGCATCCAATACTTCGCCTACTGGTGCATCCCCGTCGGAATCGCCGTCGTGGTGTGGCAATTGGTGAAGGGGGCATAGAAACGACGATCCCTGTGTTTCCCTGCGGGGCCGGATCGATGTACAATGCGGGCGACGGATTTCCATTCCCAACGTCGGCGGTGTCCGCAGTTAAGGAGCTTTCCCATGGCCAGAGCGATCCACCCCAATCGTCGTAGTTTTCTCAAAGCTTCCGCAGCCGGGGCCGGAGTTGCTGGCCTGGGCGTTTGGTCGGAAGTGCCGGCGGCCGAATCGAAGGCGGCCAACGAAAAGTTGAACATCGGCATCATCGGCGTCAATCATCGCGGCGGCTCGAACATGAACAATGTGCGCAGCGAGAACATCGCGGCGCTGTGCGACATCGACGAGCGCTATCTGGCGGCCGCCAAGGGCCGTTTTTCCAAGGCGGCCACGTTCAATGATTGGCGAAAGCTGTGCGAGCGGAAAGACATCGACGCGGTGGTCATCAGCACGGCCGATCATTGCCATGCCGTGGCCAGTGTGATGGCGATGAAAACGGGTAAGCACGTTTATTGTGAAAAGCCGCTTGCCCACACGGTTCACGAAGCCCGCATCGTCCGCGAGACCTACAAGCAGAGCAAGGTCGCCACGCAGATGGGCACGCAAATTCACGCCACGGAGAATTACCGCCGGGTGGTTGAGTTGGTCCAGTCGGGCGCGATCGGAAAAATTCACACGGCCCACGTCTGGTGCGGACGCACGAGCGGCAAGGTTGGCCCGCTGAAGGCGGCGGCGGAGATTCCCAAACACCTGCACTGGGATCTGTGGCTGGGGCCGGTGAAGCATCGCCCGTATAACCCCGGCTATCTGCCGGGCAACCTGACTTGGAATCGCTGGTGGGATTTCGGCAACGGCGTGCTCGGTGACATGGGCAGCCACCTGATCGACCTGCCGTTTTGGGCGTTGGAATTGAAACACCCGACGGCCGTCGAAGCGGAAGGCCCGCCGGTCGATGAGTATTCCAATCCGTCGTGGATGATCGCCCGCTGGGATCATCCGGCGACCGAGAAGCGGGCGGCCGTGCAGCTCGTTTGGTATCACCATAACCGGCGGCCGAAGTCGCCGGCTGGCGTCGATCTTTCCCGCTGGCACATCGGCGTGATGTTCGAGGGCGAGAAGGGACAGCTCGTGGCCGATTACGGTAAGCACCTGCTGCTGCCGAAAGAAAAATTTGCCGATTTCAAACCGCCCAAGCCGTCGATTGCCCGCTCGTTGGGCCATCATCGCGAGTGGATTCACGCCTGCAAGACCGGGGCGCCGACGCTCTGTAACTTCGAGTATTCGGGGGCGCTGGTCGAGAACAATCTATTGGGGAACGTGGCCTATCGCGTGGGCAAGAAGCTGAAGTGGGACGCCGAGAAGTTGACAGCGACCGGCTCCGATCTGGCCGGGCGATATGTGCAGAAAGAGTATCGCAAGGGGTGGGAGATATAGTGGGGAGCGGTCAGCGATGGTAGAACGGTTTTGCCGTGGGGCAGGTTTCCCAACCTGCCGAAGGCGAGGGTGTAGGGTGCATCCTGATGATCATCCGACGCGATTGGTGCAGCGGGATGCACCCTACAAGCTGGCAGGTTGGGAAACCTGCCCCACATCAGTTGAAGGAGGTTTTTGTCGTGAGTATTGGACCCTACGAAGGTGTCGTGCGCGGTGATGCGATCGTTTTGTTGCAGGGCGATCTCAAGTTAGCCGAGGGTACCAAAGTCCTCATCACGCCGGTGGGGGCCGAAGTCGGATCGCAACAGGCCGTGTTGGCTGCCATTTCGGGCGAGCCGCACGTTCGTGCCAGCGACGTCGAACTAATGCAATCCATGATTGACCAGGCAAGCCGCCCGCTTGCGGCTATCGAGCCCTTTCACCCCTGACACACCCACCAGTCCTAATGGCTGATGCCTGCTTTTTTTGGTAACCGTTCACGGCACGACAAACCGGCATCAGCGAAAATGGAGGGCTGGTGCGAACTTTCAAAAAAGAAACCGCTAATCGACGCTGATGGACGCTAATAAAAAACTTAAATTGAAAGAAGTCGCCATAAGAACCACGGATGGCACGGAATTGCACGGATGAAATTGAGATTAGGATATTATCGGCGAGGTCGAATCGAATGATTAGCGTTCATCAGCGTCGATTAGCGGTTCTCTGTTTCAAACCCCGTGAACGGTCACCCTTTTTGATACGTGAAAACCGAATCCTTTGACCATCACCTCCCACGAGAAGGAGATTTCCCCATGTTCAATCGCACTACCCGACGCGACTTCGTCAAGGCCGGGACCTTGGCTACTGCCGCCGCGCCGCTGGGTGTTTGGTCGCAGCTTTCCGCCGCGGAATCAAAATCGCCCAATGAAAAACTCAACATCATCTGCATCGGCACGTCGAACCAGGCTCGCTTTAGCATCGGGAATGTGAAGGGCGAGAATATCGTGGCGATGTGCGACATCGACGATGGTTATCTGGCCCGCGCCGAGGGGCAATTCCCCAAGGCCAAGATGTATAACGACTTTCGCAAGCTGTTCGACAAAGAAAAAGGCGCCGACGCCGCCGTGGTGGCCACGCCCGATCATATTCACGCCCCGGCCAGCGCCATGGCCATGCGGCACGGCTTGCACTGTTATTGCGAGAAGCCGCTGACCCACACGGTCTACGAAGCCCGCGTGTTGGCGGAGCTGTCGATCAAGAACAAGCTGGCCACGCAGCTCGGCACGCAGATTCACGCCGGCAATAACTACCGCCGCGTGGTCGAGGCGATTCAGGCTGGCGCGGTTGGGCCCGTGCGGGAAGTCCACGTCTGGGTCGGCAAGGGCTGGGGCGGAGGCGATCGGCCGGCCCAGGGCGATCCGGTGCCCAAGGGTCTGCACTGGGATCTGTGGCTTGGCCCGGCGCCTGAGCGGCCCTACGCCAAGGGGCGTTATCATCCGGCGCAGTGGCGCCGCTGGTGGGATTTCGGCGGCGGCACGCTGGGCGACATGGCCTGTCATTACATGGACCTGCCGTTTTGGGCGCTCAAGCTGCGCCATCCGACGAGCGTCTCGGCCGAAGGGCCGAAGGTCCATCCGGAGACCTGTCCTTTGGGGATGATCGTCCACTATGAGTTCCCGGCCCGCGGCGACATGCCGGCGTGCAAATTCACCTGGTCCGACGGCAACAAAATTCCCAAGGTCGTGGCCGGCCACAAGGTGCCCGGTTCGGGCGTGATGTTCGTCGGCGAGACGGGCGAGATGTTCGCCAACTACGGCGGCTTCAGGATCTATCCCAAGGACCGGAGCGAGAAGTTCACGCCGCCCAAGCAGACGCTTCCCAACTCGATCGGCCATCACGCCGAGTGGATCAAGGCCTGTAAAGACGGCTCGCCGACCACCTGCAACTTCGATTACTCCGGCGCATTGACCGAAGCGGTGCTACTGGGTAACGTCGCCTTCCGCACCGGCAAGAAGCTCGAGTGGGACGCCAAGAGCCTCAAAGCCACGAACTGCCCCGAGGCCGATCAGTTTCTCAAGCGCGAGTATCGCCAGGGCTGGACGCTGTAGACGCGAACGAGATTCCCGCCTGGGGCGAAACGTGGCGGCGGCGTGTCCGGCCGGTGAAGGAGTTGCGAACGCCAGCCGCACCGCCAGGTGGATGACTCAACTGTTCTCGGTCTGCGGTTCGATTACCTTCCGGATGCACTCACAAAGCCGCTGAACGTCGACCGGCTTCTCAAATAACTCAACGGCACCGAGCTGGATCGCCATTTCCTTCGTTTCATGGTCACCGTGACCGGTAATCACGATGATCGGCAGGCTGCTTTTGGAATTTTTCATCCTCTTCAGAAGTTCAATTCCGTTTCCCGGTAACCGCAGGTCAAGCAGCAGGCATCCCGGACGGGCCGGATCATAGACATCGAGAAACTCACGGACGGTCGAAAAGAATTCGGCGGGAAGATGCATCACTTGAAGCAGTGCCGACAAGGAATCCTGGATTGCCGGATCGTCGTCCAACACAAAGACCGTTGGCTTACTCGCCGTCATCATTGCTTCCTTCCTTCGCCATAGGCAGCGTGAAATGGAAGGTCACGCCACGGTTTGGGTTGGGCGTCCACCATAAGCGACCCCCGTGCGACTCGATGATGGTCCGGCTGATGGCAAGCCCCATTCCCATGCCTTCCGACTTGCTGCTGAAGAAGGCGTCAAAGACTTGTTCGCTTGATTCGACGGGAATGCCCTCGCCCGTATCGCAGACCGCGACATCGATCAACTCATCGGCTGTCCGTGAGGTTGTGATCGTTAGCGATCGCCGCTCGCGCTGCGTTTCGCTCATGGCATCCACCGCATTGCGAATCAGATTCACGAGCACCTGCTGAATCTGGATTTCGTCGATGGTGACAACACCGTTTGCATGATCCGCCTGAAGTTCGACGCGGACCTCGCTTTGGCGCAAGTCTGATTCCAACAGATGCAGCACTTCCTGGATCGGCTCGATGACGTCCACCTGCGAGCGAACGGCTGTCCTCTTGCCAACAAGACCTCGCAGCCGGCGTATGATCTCTCCGGCCCGCATGGCCTGCGCGGACAACTTCTCGAACAATTCCCGCAACTGCTCTGTGTCTACCTTGCTTGCCTGGGCCAAAGACTGCTTCCCGACGTAGCAATAAGTTGAAATCGCGGTTAGCGGTTGATTGAGTTCGTGAGCCAAGCCGGTGGCCATCTCTCCCATCGTGCTCAACCGCGACACGTGTGCCAGCTTGTCCTGAAGCTGTTGAACCTCTTTCTGCGCCTGCTTGCGGTCACTGATGTCGCGCATGGCAGTAATGCGGGCAACGCGCCCGCGGTACATGCAGTTCTTGCCCAGCGCCTCGACTTCGAAGGTCGTGCCATCTTTCCTGAGACCGACAATCTCGTAGGGTTTTTCTTCTCCCCTTGCGATATGTCGTGCGATCTTTCGAGCGGATCCGGGAGTCGTCATTTCAACGGGAGACAGACCAATTACCTCCTCCAACGCATATCCATACATGTCTGCGAAGGCTTGATTGGCTTCGAGAATCTTTCCTTTTTCGTAAATAACGATGCCCTCGAAAGCGCCCTCAAGTAATGCTCGTATTCTCTCTTCGCTCTCGCGCAGCTCAACTTCCGCTCGTTTGCGATCGGTGAATTCGACAACAATGACACCAATGCCCCATTTCGAATCTTCTCTCGGAATCCGAAATTGAGAGATGATCCAGTGACGCACAACGCCCGGTTGACTCGGGACTTCCCCGGTGACATCGACGTTCAGAACGGGCTCACCTGTTTCGAGTATTCTCCGAAACATGGGAACAATCATTGGCGCGATTTCAGGCACGACTTCTTGTACGGTTTTCCCGACATGCTCTTCGACCGGAATTCCATTGATCTCTGCCAACGTTTCGTTGATTTTCAGATATCGCAACTGGTCATCGAGAATTACCATGCCAACCGGTGCGCAATTAAAGAACGCATCCAAGCGCGTCTCACTCATCCGTAGCGCCTCTTCGGCACGTTTGCGTTCCGTGATGTCGTGAACATAGGCCCAAACGAATTCATCCGGCCCTTTTTTCAGATAGTTGGTTGTAATCTCGATGGGGAACACGTGTCCGTCCTTGGTCCGGTGATGGCCCTCGAACGTCAAGCGGCCGGGCTTCTTCACCTTTTGCCAGTGTGCCGGCCAGTCTTCCAAGGGAAAATCCGGATCGATTTC
>JADFKK010000378.1 GCA_022564995.1 Planctomycetota bacterium
CCCCTGCGGTCCGGATCCGGCTGGCGCTGACGGGTCCCCAACACTGAGCGTTATGTTGCTTGGTCCTTGGTCTTCAACCGCGCTCATCCCTCATGACGTACGTCGATCGCCTCAAAGCACTTCTCATTGAGCGCTCGGTGCAGCTCGGAGACTTCACGCTCGCCAGCGGTGCGAAGTCCGACTACTACATCGACGCACGACGCACGACGATGTGCGCCGAAGGGCAGTTCTTGGTCGGACATGTGGCCTACGAGGCGATCCGCTCAAGTGGATTGAGTCCCACACACGTCGGTGGCCTGACGATGGGGGCAGACCCCATCGCTTACGCCATCGCTCATAGGAGCTCCCTCGAGGGAAATCCGATCGATGGGTTCGCGGTGCGCAAGCGCGAAAAGGACCACGGGACGGGTCAACGGATCGAGGGTGGGCTACCTCCAGACGGACGGGTACTCATGGTCGAAGACACGATGACCACCGGCCACAGCACGCTTCAGGCTGTCGAGGTCGTGCGAACGCACGGTGCCGAGATCATTGGCGTCCTCACGCTGGTCAACCGCTCCGAGGCAGCGGCTACGCTCTACGAACAGCAAGGCCTACGGTTGATCTCCATCTTCACGGGCGCTGAGCTTCTCGAGGAAGCGCGGGAATCCAGAAGCTAACCCGGGCGTCGCTACGACCTTCAGTCGAGTAACCTGAGAGGCATGACCAAGCAGAGATAGTCAGCCGCGTCATCGCCTACAGGCTCGATAGTAGCGGCCCGCTCCGGCGCCTTGAATGCGACCTTCACCTCGTCGGACGGCATGTAGCGAAGAACCTCGAGTAGATAATTCGCATTGAATCCGATCTCGACCTCCTCACCCTCGTAGGCGATCTCGAGTTCGTCGTGGCCTTCTCCAAGGTCGGGCGTGAGCACGCTTAAGTGCAGCCGACCTGTCTCGAACTTCAGACGAATGCGATGCGTCTGATCTGAAGCTACGACAGCCATCCTGCGTACAGCCGACTCGAGCGCATTCTTGTCGACAATGGCCACCTTGTCGTTGTCGCGTGGAATGACCTGATCGTAGTTCGGATACGTGCCTTCGATGAGCCTCGTGTAGACCTCGGTCGTGTCAGCTCTGAACCCGAGGTGATTGCCGCTCTTCGCGACCTCCAGGGTATCCGCATCCTTGAAGAGCCGTTGAACCTGTGCCAACGCAGATGGCGGAACGATGAAGTCGGCCGACGGAGTGCCTGTGGGCTCCACCTTCACCCCCATCCGAGCGAGACGGTGCCCATTGGTGGCGACCATCTTCATCTCGCCATCTCGAAGTTCCCAGAGAACACCGTTGAGAATCGGGCGACTCTCTTCCGTGGAGACTGCGAACGACGTGTGATGGATGAGTCCGTTCAAATCCTTACCCGTCACGGTCAGGCCTTGCGAAAAATCCACCTTCGCGAGAGTAGGGAACTCATCGGCTGGAAGGCCATTGAGCTTGAAGTGGCTGCGTCCACACTTGAGCTCGATCTGATCCCCTCGGGTCGTGACTTCGACAGGCTCGTCAGGGAGCTCCCGGGTAATCTCCTGGAGCTTCTTTCCGGGCGCCGTAAGCATACCCGGTTCCGTCACGTCTGCGAGAGCCTTGACCCTGACGGCAACATCCAGGTCCGTCCCACTCATCCACACTCCGTCTTCCTTAGCCTCGAAGAGGATGTTGGAAAGCACCGGAAGGGTAGTCTTCGATGGAATGCTGGCCGATACGGCGGCGAGCGCGGTGTGAATGTTCTTCCGGGTGATCGTGAATTTCATCGGGAAAATACTCCTCAACGGCGATCCAGCCCGCCTCGGTTCCCTGCATTTCGGCGTAGAATATCTGGCGATCGACGGATTCCCTTTTGGCCACGGCCAGCGCGGCCGGGTCGGCGCCTGCCAACAGCGGTGGCTCGCGGAGCGACACGGCGATGGCGGCCCCGGTCAGAAGCGCGGCGGCGATACACCCGGCGACCAGCAGCAGCCCGGGGCGCGACGCCTGCTGCGCGGTGGCCGACTTCATCAACACATCGAGCTGCTGCGTGGCGGCCGCGCGCTGACCGACCAGGGCTTGCATCTCGTGGGTTGTCCACTGGTCGAGGTCGTCAGTCCACTTGCCATCATCAACGCCGCCGCCGGGAATTTGCAGCGCGCGCAGATCCAAGATCAACTGCCGGGCAGATTGATAACGATCGTCCGGATTTTTTTCGAGCATCTGGTGGACGATGCGACACAGCCCGTCGGGCAGATCAGACCGCAGGCTCTCCAGGCGCTGGGGCGATTCGTTGAGATGCTTGACCGCGACGCTGAGGGCCGTTTCGCCCTGAAACGGTGTTTGGCCGGTGAGCAGTTGAAAAAAGGTCACGCCCAGCGAGTAGATGTCGCTGCGGGGATCGAGCAGTTTGCCCTCGACCTGTTCGGGGCTCATGTACAGCGGCGTGCCCATCGTCACACCGATTTGCGTGAGGTTCGGCGCCGCTTCGTCTCGGGTGATCCGCGCCAAGCCGAAATCGGCCACCTTCACCAGCCCGTCAGTGGTCAGCATGATGTTCTCGGGCTTGATGTCGCGGTGAATGATGCCGTGCTCTGCCGATTTGTGCAATGCCGAGGCGGCCTGTCGCATGATCGTCACCGCCAGCTTCACGTCGGGCGGGCCGTTGCGGGCGAGCACTTGGGCGAGATTCTGCCCCTGGACATATTCCTGCGCAATGTAATGCACCCCTTCAATGCAGCCGACCTCGAAGATTTGTACGATGTTCGCATGGGTCAGCGAAGCGGCCGCCCGAGCCTCATGATGAAACCGTTGAACATAGGTTTCGTCGCTCGCCAGATCTCGCTTGAGAATTTTCAGCGCCACCTGGCGGCCAAGCGATTCCTGTTCGGCCAGATAAACCTGTGCCATCGCCCCGCGTCCCAAACGGCGAAGGATCCGAAAATCGCCCAACTGCTTGCCCGAATAATCCACCTCGCCCTGCGGCTCCCGCGACGAGGTCGATGACGGCGGAAAAATAGTGGAATCAGATTCGGACATAGGTCGGTCGATCGTAGGGCTCTTGCCAAGCCTCGCCCACCGCGGGCGGACAGCAACAAGATTCAGTATACGACCGCGGACCGTAAACTGGCAACGTGTTCGACCACGCCACGGTTATTTTCCGAGACTGAGGTGGACCCCAATAACTGGACAGCTTGATAAGGTGTAGTTTACATCCTGGCGACAGGGTATTCGACAACCTATCAGGAGGTTCAGGCGATGAGTAGGAAACGTCGCGTTTGTGGGGCTTCGCTGAAGGCCAGGGTGGCTTTGGCGGCCGTTCGGGGAGATAAGACGACGGCCGAGTTGGCGGCGAAGTTTGCCGTGCATGCCAATCAGGTGTCGAAATGGAAGAAACAGTTTTTGGAGGGAGCGGCCGGGCTGTTTCCCGATGGCCGGCGGCGGAAGAAAGAAGAGTCATCCGCCGACGAACAGGAACTTTACGAGCAGATCGGCCGCCTGAAAATGCCGTAAAGATTTGACGGGCGAATGGTTGAAAAAAAATCTGCCGCACTCAACTAAGGAACGTCGTCGATGGATCGATCCAAAACATTCCGGCCTGAGTGTGGCGGGCCAGTGCCAGTTGATCAGCCTGCCGCGCAGCTCGTGGTATTACGCGTGGTCTCGAAAACAGGGTGGCGAGAGCGAAGAGAACCTAGCGTTGCTGCGGAGCATCGACGAGCTGTACCTGAAGCATCCGTTTTTTGGCAGCCGCAAGATGGCCTTCGAGTTGGATGCCAATCGTAAACGCGCGGGGCGACTGATGCGGCTGATGGGCATTGAGGTGATTTATCCCAAACGACGCACGACCCAGCGCAACAAAAACCACAAGATTTACCCGTATTTGCTGAGACCCTGTTTGCTGCCAAACGTGGAGATTACCCGATGCGACCAGGTCTGGAGCACCGACATCACGTTCATCCCGATGCAGCACGGCTTCGTGTACTTGGTAGCTCAGGACTTTTAGTGGGTCATTTCAAACGATTGGGATGGCGGGGATCGGCGTCACAAAGCCAAGTACGACCGGGTGGCCCTGGGTGGTTTTGGCCACTCAGGGCTCCCACAGATCCGGACGTGCAGGATTACCGCATCCGGTTCCTCTCGCCTACGCTTTCGCCTCGCGATAGACCGAATGGACGGGGACCGCCGGCGGTAACGGATAGCGCTGCAAGAGCCGCGAAAAGCGGGCCCATGTGAAACGCTTGTGGTTTCGCCCATTGGACCACTTATACCAGGTTCGAGCCACGGCAGGCGAGGTCGATTCCTTTGACGCGCAAGGTTCCTCTTCTCTGTTCGGATGATGGGCACGGGCGGGCCTTAGCTGTCGCGTGGTACAGTAGTCTCTCAAGGCTAGCATGTCGACTTGCTGGGTTCTTTACGAGTTGGCATCAAGCGGTTCTCCAGGCTCATCGTTGGTCGCACCGAACTGGTTGGTGTGAATAGAGGAGAGGAACCCGTACTGTCGGCGGCAGAACCGATGAAATGACCCACTAAAATCCCTGAAGAACCAAAAAAAGATATGTTGTATAAAGAGGGCGTTAGCCAGGGGCTATTTGTTTTCCTTGAGAGGTGACGTCCGCGGCTCCCTTCGCATCACGACTCGACCAGCCCGCGCAGCGTTCGCAGATTCACCTTGTCCCAAGTCGTCCGGCCGTGCTCGCCTTTGGGCGTTTCGAGATACATCGGCACCTTGCGAAACCGCCGGTCGTTGAGCAGGTGTCGAAACGGCTCGATACCCATCTCGCCGCGGCCGATGTGGTTGTGGCGATCGACCCGCGAGCCGAGCGGCTTCTTGCTGTCGTTGAGATGAAAGGCCTTGATCTGCTTGACGCCGACCGTGGCGTTGAAGGCCTTCATCGTCGCCTTGTACTCCTGCTCTGTCCCCATCGCATACCCGGCCGCAAACACATGACACGTATCGAAGCAAACGCCGAGCCGGTCCGGATCTTTGACGCCGTCGAGAATCGTCGCCAGATGTTCGAATCGCCAGCCGAGATTGCTGCCCTGTCCGGCGGTTGTTTCCAACAGACAGCGGGCCGCCATGCCGGGAGTTTGCCGGTGAATCTGGTTCAACGCCCGGGTGATTTTCTTCAGCCCGGCCTGCTCGCTGCCGCTCGTGAATGCCCCGGGATGGGCCACAACATACGGAATGCCCAACTGCTCGGCCCGCTGCAACTCGACAATCATCGCCTCGATCGAACGAGCCCAAAGATCCTTGTCCGGGCTGGCCATGTTGATCAAATACGAGTCGTGCGCGATCGGATGCGAAATGCCGTGCTCTCTCATCGCCGAGGTGAATCGCGCTACGTCCTCCTCCGTAATCGGCTTGGCCCGCCATTGGTTGTTGTTCTTGGTAAACAACTGCACGCAGTCGCAGCCAGCTTCGTCCGCCGCGTCGACGGCCTTGTAATATCCGCCGGCCATCGACATGTGGGCACCAAGAATGGGCATTACTGTGTCGCTGTTTGAGTGAGGATCAACGGCGGAGGTCGGTAGAAATCATAGTAAGTATCGTCGGGGTTCGGCAATGCCCACCCGATTTTCCGGGCGGGGAACCGGAAACTTCCGGCGATATTTGTGGGCTTGGTGGTTGAAATGCGGTTCCTGGTATCGGATACTGGCAGCTTGATGGCACGACGATAAAACATCCAGGAGTCCAGATCATGAAAAACTGTTCAATTTGCGTCGCGATCACGGTCGCACTCAGTATCGCGCTGCCGGCTTGCGCGGCCGAAAAAACCAAACCCGTGCGGATGGGTAGCGGGCTGATGACCTTCGACACGGTGCCGGGCTGGGGGCTGCGGCCCGACGGAAGCTCTGCCTTAGGGCCGACGCACGGCGCGGTCGTCGTCGACAAGGCGGGCAACGTCTATACGAGCGCGGATAAGGGGGTCGTCGTTTTTTCGCCGGACGGTAAAGTCATCCGTTCTTACCTGGGGAAAGACTATTCAAGAATTCACGACATGGAGATCCGCCAGGAAGCTGACGGCGAGTTTATCTACGCCGCCCGCAACGCCAACGCCGAGGGAATCAAGTTCGACGCCCATTCCGGAAAAATCGTTCTGAAACTGACGTTTCCGCAGGAGTCCGGGCTCAAGCTGGGGAGATTCAATCCCACGGCGATCGCGGTCGCTGCCAATGGCGATATCTTCCTGTCGGACGGCTACGCGAGTAACCATATATTCAAATACGACAAGACCGGAAAATACCTGATGCACTTTGGGACCAAAGGTAACGGCCTGCAGCAATTCAACACGGCCCACGGCATGACGCTCGACACGCGTTACGAGCCGGCCCGCCTGCTGGTCTGCGACCGCAACCACCGCCCCAAGGGCCGCCTGCTGCATTATAGCCTCGACGGAAAATTCATCGGCGAAGTAGTCACCGGCTTGGGAATGCCCACCTCCGTCGCCGTACAGGGCGACTACGTCTCGGTGCCAGACCTGCACGGGCGCGTGGTCATTCTCGACAAAACCAACACCATCATCGCGGTTCTCGGCCACAACCCGGACCGCAAGAAAGGCGCAAGCTACGGTATCCGCCAAGCACAGTGGGTCGAAGGCGTGTTCTCCGGCACACACGGTTCCTACTGGGACAACGACGGCAACCTCTACGTCCAAGACTGGAACATATCGGGCCGCATCATAAAACTGGTGCGGGTGAAGTAGGCGTTGGGAGTTTGTAGGAGGCGACTCCTACATCGGACATCCGACTTTTTCAACAGCCTGCTGGAAAGTAGTGTTTGAAGCCAATCCTAGCCCGAAGCGTGAGTTTTGAAGTTGCGCGTTTTTAGTCCCGGAGGGACGGCATCGAATAGCCTGGGGCGCCAGCCCCAGGGATAATTTAACTCGACCACGATTTCCTGGGGCTCGCGCCCCAGGCTATTTGATGTCGCCGCTCCGCGGCTGATTTGCGCATCTTCAAAAAGCGTGAGCGAGGGAACGCCAAACGTGTGTTTCTCTCTCTCGCTTACGCTTCGGGCTAGGATTAGGACTTTTTCAACAGGCTGCTAAGGGTCGCCGTCGGAGACGCCTCCTACAACTCTACGTCCGATGCAGCTTCTTATACTTAAACCGTTTCGGTTCGTTGGGGTCGATGTTGAGCCGCTCGCGGCGCTGCGCTTCGTAGGCTTGGTAGTTCCCTTCGCACCAGTGGACGTAGCCGTCGCCTTCGAAGGCCAGGATGTGGGTGGCGAGGCGGTCGAGAAACCAGCGGTCGTGGCTGATGACCACGGC
>JADFKK010000379.1 GCA_022564995.1 Planctomycetota bacterium
TGACCTTGCCAACAACTCGGCCATCGGCCGTGAGTTCCGTGCCGGGCGGGGGCACTTCGCTGTCGGATGATCGCAAGCCGACGAGCTGCTTGTTTACGTGACCCATCGCGTCGATCCGCGCGACGGTCTCTTGGCCCAGATAACAGCCCTTGACGAAGCTGATGGCCAATTCGTCGCGGCCGATTTCCTGGGGAAGATTCTCAGCGGAAATGTCGACACCGTAAAGCGGCGTGCCGGCCTCAATGCGGGCCGTCTGCCACGCTTCCTCGCCGCATAACATGGCGCCGGCTTCCTGCAGCGTGCTCGACCAGGCGTCGACGTCGGCCACAGTGCCAATCACGAGAAATCCCAGCGGCCCCGCCAGATCGACGCGAGTGATGATTGCGGCATGTCCCTCGAAATCGGCGACCACGCTGGCAAGCCGCTCCCGAGGCACGGGCCCGTCGAGCCGCCGCATCAGCAGATCCTCGGACTTTGGCCCGACACACATCAACACCCGCTTGGTGAGCGTGCGATCGTGCAGCTCGACCTGTTCGTTGATGAGATAACGATCGAGATGCGATACGATCTTCTCGCCCAAGTCGGGCGGCGCGACCAGCAACAGCGAATCGGCAAGGCACAGCACCAGCACATGTGCGAGCACCTTGCCCTGCACGCTGGTGATAAATGCCTCGCACCCGCTGCCGGCGGTCAGCTTGCGAATTTCGTTGGTGCAGAAGCTGTGGAAGAAAGCCGCGCGATCGTCGCCGGTCAGTTCGACGAGCGTCCAATCCGCAAGCGATACAACGCCAGCCCCGGAAGTGATTGCCTCGTATTGATCGACCACCTCATTCATCGTACTGCCCGTCACGCAAAGAAACAGGGGGTAAATCCAACGTAGCCGCAGCTACGGCGAACTGACACCGGGTCCGGCGAGATCGCGGGTTTCTACGCTCAGCCGGTGGGTCTCGAGACTGGGATGGGGTGCGTCGGCGGGCACTCCGGAGACCGCGGTATCCATCCGCAAGTGACGGGCGGACTCTGCTTCGACGGGCCTTGCCCTCTGGCCGGTTCGCATCGACTCCAACGCCTCTTGATAACGCAGGGCCTCGACGCTGCGGGGTTCGATCTGGCGCCACTCGTCCAAAATCGGACCTAACGCTTCCAACTCGCCGGTGGCCAGCAGCGACATCGTCAGCCAGCGCAGACAGAGCGGATCGCGGCAGCCCGCGGAATGGGCCGTTTTTAGATGGGCCAAGGCCATGACCCAAGACTTTTGCGAGGCCAGACACGCGCCCCGCACGGCGCTGCGCAGCGATTCTCGGTGCGGCTCGGCATCGCCCAGCCGGTCAACTTCGTCGAGTGCTTCCTTGCGGCGATCGTGGGCCACGTGCAGATCGATCAACTGCCGCCGCATGCGGATCGACGAACCGTCGCGGGCCAGCGCCTCTTCGAGCGTGCGGCGGGCCGCCTCGTGGTTTTCCAGCGATTGGTACGTGGCACTTAAACACACCGCGGCCACCTCGCTAATGTTGCACAGATGCCACGTTTCCGGATTCACCTGGCCAAACCGGACCGCCGTGTCGTAGGCCTTGATCGCCAGATCCGGCCGCTGCCGACGCTGCAGGTAGTTTGCCATCGCACAGAGTAACTGAGCGTCGAAGGGGAACAATTCGAGCGCTTCGAGGCAGATTTTGATCTGTGCTTCGCTTCCGTCCGCCTCGGCGTCGTAACTGGTCATCACCCCGTAATAGGCTTCGAGCATGTCGGTCGACCCGGTCTCGCTGGCCGCCAGCGCCTGCTGGAACCAACCGCGGGCCGCTGAGATTTGTCCTAAATCACTCTCTGCTTCGCCCAGAACATTGAACAGGCGGGCCGCCGGGCCACCATCCCGAATTTCCATCTCGGCCAGGCGTTTATTTCGCTCGGCTCGTCGGGCTTTGACCTGCGGGTCGTGATCGCGGCGCGTGCGCATGATCTTGCCGGCCACCGCGTCGATCGTCATTCCGGCCGCTTCGATGGCGGGGCGAATTTGCTCTCGCACGCGACCGGCGAAGCGAACTTCGTCTGAACGTGGCACGAGACGGATTTGGCCAACTTGTTCGGAAGCCGCTCCATCAATGGCGGCGGGCAACTCGACGAGCAGCATGTACGCGCAGCGTGATTCGCCGCCGCCATCCACCACATCGCGAATCTGCGCCGCGGCCTCCTCGCCCAGACGCTCGCCGGCGTCGAGCCACAGGATCCAATCGCCGCGGGCCTGACGTCCGCAGAAATTTCGGGCCGAAGAAAAGTCATCGTCCCAGGCCCGCTCGATGACTCGCGCGCCGAGCCCTTGGGCCACTTCGACACTGCGGTCGGTCGAACCCGTGTCGAGCACGACAACTTCATCGGCAATGGTCTGGACGCTCAGAATCGAATCGGCCAACGAATCTTCGGCGTCGCGAACAATCATCGCCACACTCAGGCGGCACTTCTGGTTCGGTGTGTCGGCGGACATAGATCCTCCTGGAGCGAGTGCCGGGGCGAGAGAAAAGCAACAGCGGGCCGGAGTGTACCGATTCCGGGTCATCGCCGACAGTGCGATTCAGGTGAAAAAGGGGACAGGCGCATATATTGGGTATCTAGGGTAGTTTAGGCACGAATAATATCACTGCCAACTCCGCGACCACATCGCCGATCAAAGAGCAATAGCAACGCAAACTCATTTCAGAATACCCATATCACCCAATATATGCGCCTGTCCCCTTTTATTCACTCATTTGCTCTGCGATCCAATCCTCCAACTCTTCCCAGTCTACCGGGGGCAGGTTCGACAAATCGGGCCGCAGCCGACGGGCCTCTTTGATGTAGACGTGGTTCACCTCGCTTTGGGACTTGTCGGTGTTCCAGTGGACCAGCACCCGCACGCACAGCCTAAGCGAGCCGGGTACGTTGATTTCGTGACCGCAGAGCAGCGGCACGTCCAGCCAGCCCAACTGCCTTGCGGCGAGGGCCGGGAATTCGGCATCGAGATCGGTCGTGGTCGTAAAGGTCGCGCTGGCCACGTCCACCGGATCGATGCCGTTCCGGCGGATAATCAGCGCCACAAGCTGCCGCGTCGCCGCGAGAATATCGTCTCGCGAATTCGACTGGGCCGTCGTCGCCCCTCGTACTCCACGGCAAGCCATCGGTGGATTCCTCTTGGTAGGGCATGCTGTGCATGCCGGGCGTTGTTTGTCATGCGGAGCATGACCTACATTGTTCAGTCCGTTGTCCCCACGTGCTTGCGGACTTGCGCGGCCAGACGGCGGCCGAGTTGGTCCTCTTCGTCCACGACTTCATGGGCTCCGGCGCTCAGCAACTCCCAACGCCATACATGGTAGCGGCAGCGGGCCACGATGAACACATCGGGAGCGAGATCGCGGACCAACTGAATCAGGTGCCGTGTGGTGGTAGGGTCGGGCACGGTCACGACGACCACGCCAGCGTGATGGATGCCGGCACGCTCGAGTATCTCGCGCTGCGTTGCGTCGCCGAGATGGGCTTTTAATCCGTATCGTCGTGCAATTCCGATGTTGTCCGGGGTCAGGTCGACCGCCACCATCTGATCCTGGTGCGAGGCCATCAGGCCTTCCGCGACCCGCTGTCCGGCCGGGCCGAAACCTATGATCACGATCAAATCGGAGTCGGCAGAGCTGCCGGAACTCGCCTCTTCAGACGCTGTTGTACGATGGTCGGTCGGCATTCGTCCGGCCATCGCAGCGGCCGGACGAAGTAAATGTTGCCAGCGCTTCATCAGATGTTCACAGCGAGCGCCGACCCACGGCGCCGCGCCAACGAGATAGGGAGTGCAGAGCAGCGTCAGGATGGTCGCCGAAACCATCGCATGAAAGGTCTTCTCCTTGATCAGCGGGGTTCCCACGGCATCGCTGTGGGCGATGATCGCCAAGAGAAAGGAGAACTCACCCACCTGGGCCAGGCACAACCCCGAGGCAATCGCATCACGCCAGGGCTGGCCGAAGGTGCGTGCTAAGAGAGCAATGATAAGCGATTTGCCTACGACGATCGCCAGTACGATTCCGATGACGAGGGGCCAATGTGCCAGCAGCCACTCGGGATCACCGAACATCCCGATCGATGCAAAAAACAACGTAACCATCAGCGTCGTCAGGGGCCGCGTGTCTGCGCGGATCTGTGTGGCAAACGGGGACATGGCCAGCAGAACACCCGCCGCAAATGCTCCCATGGCCGGACTCAGCCCGACGGCATGGGCCGCCCAGGCCGAGCCGGTCGCCATGGTCACGGCAAGTAGAACCGGCAAATCGCGGTTTTTGCGCCACGTCGGCAGCAGCATAAGTCGCGGTGCGACGACGTTGAACAACACATAGAACAAGCCGATCAGCAGGGCCGCCAAGATCAGTGCCAGGGCGAGCTTGCCAACGATCAGATCCCAGTCGCCGCCGGTTGCCATGATGCTGACCAGCAACATCATCGGGACCACGGCCACGTCCTGGACCAGCAGAACTCCCAGGGCTGTTCGTCCGTGCTGGCTGTCGATTTCGGCCCGGTCGGTCAACAACCGCAGCACACACGCGGTGCTGCTCATGGCGACCATCATGCCGACCACCAGCGCTTCTTGCCCGTCCAAGTCGCAAGCGATCGACACCGCGAAGCCAATGACCGCCGTCAACACGACCTGCAGCGGACCGGTCTTGAGCACGATGTTGCCCAGCGTCAGCAGCCGGCGCGGCGAAAACTCCAGCCCAATGGCGAATAACAGCAGGGCCACGCCCATTTCGGCAATGTTGAGAAGCTCGTCCTCGCCCTGGGTGGAAATCCAGCCCAGGACATTCCGCCCGACCAGCGTGCCCGCAATCAAATAACCGACAATCACACTCTGGCCAAGCCGCTCGGCAATCGTTCCAAGCACCAGGGCCGCCGCCAGCAAGACAAGAATGTCTAACAGAACGCTCCACACGCCAAGCGGCGGCGCGGCGGCCAGGATCGGTAGCGCGTCAAAAATCATCGGACCCTGATTATAGCTTCGTTGGTGCTCGTTCGCCGGCGGTGTTTGTCATGCGGAGCATGACCTACGTGGTTTGTCCCAGCCGGATTCGCGCCGGCGGGCTTCTCATGTGTGATAGTCGGCGTTGAGCCGCACGTACTCGGCCGTCAGGTCGGTCGTCCAAAAGCGGGCCACAGCCTCGCCCTCGCCAAACTGTAACACAATGTCCGTCTGGCGGTTAGCGCGGATCGACTCAGAAACCGTCGCGGCATCGAAGGCGACCGGGGCGCCTTGCTGGTAGAGCAGCGTGCCGTTGAGGTGCAAATCGACGCGTGCCGGGTCAAAGGCGGCGCCCGCATAGCCGGCGGCCGAGACGATGCGGCCCCAGTTGGGGTCGGCCCCGGCAATGGCCGTCTTGACCAGGGCGCTTTCGGCGATGGTCTTGGCAATCCGTCGGGCATCGGCCTTGCTGCCGCAGCCGCGAATCTCGATTTCGACCAGATGCGTCGCTCCCTCGCCGTCGGCCGGAATCGCCTTGGCCAGTTCGATGCACAGATCGTCGAGCGCGGCCTGAAACGTGGCCAGATCATTCCCGCTGAGCGGCTCCGCACAGGCCGCCCCGTTGGCTAGCAGCAGCACCGTGTCGTTGGTGCTCATGTGGCCCTCGACGCTGATGCAATTAAAACTATCGTCGACGGCCGAGCGGAGAGCTTGCTGAGCGGTCGGCGCATCGAGCCGGGCGTCGGTCGTGATCACTCCCAGCATGGTGGCCATGTTGGGGCCGATCATCGCGGCGCCCTTGGCCATGCCGGTGATCTGGATCGTGCCGGCCGATAGTTCGACGGTTCGCCCGGCCAGCTTGTGGACGGAGTCGGTGGTCATCATGCCACGGGCGGCTTCGACCAGCGCCGCCTCACTGGCGTCGAGCCGCCCGGCCGCCGCTTCCATGCCGGTGACGATCTTCTCCATCGGCAGAAACACGCCGATGATGCCGGTCGAGAGAACCAGCACTTGTTTCTCTTCGGCGCCGATGGCCTCGCCGGCCAGCCGTGCCATGTGGCGAGTATCGTCGAGGCCGCGCTCGCCCGTACAGGCGTTGGCGTTGCCGGAATTGACCACGACAGCCCGAAAATTCTCGCCGGGCGTCAGCTTGCGATTCACTGTAACGCAGGCGGCGTGGACGAGGTTCTGGGTGTACACGCCGGCGGCCACCGCGGGGGTGTCGGAGACAATCAGCGACAAGTCGGGCTTCGAGGCGTCGCTTTTGAGGCCACAGTGGGTGGCGGCGAAGCGGAAGCTCTTAGGGAGTGGAGGGGTCATAGCGCCATAGTTTCCGGAAAACCATACATCAGATTGAAATTCTGCACGGCCGCCCCGGAAGCACCCTTAATCAAGTTGTCGATACAACTGATCAACAGCACCTTGCCGCGCACCAGCCGGGCCGTGATATCACAAAAATTCGTGCCCAGCGTATCCTTGGTGCCCGGCAAATGATCGACCGCGCGGACGAACGGTTTTTCGGCGTAGAAGCTTCGCAATGTTTCCAGAAGTTGCTCTTCGGTCACGTCCCCCCTCGGCGTCGCATAACAGGTCGCCAAAATACCGCGATCCATCGGCACAAGATGAGGGGTGAAAATCACCTCGACCTCCTGGCCACTCACGCCCGAGAGCACCTCGTCAATTTCCGGCGTGTGACGATGCCGCCCGACGCTGTAGGCCGAAATGCTCTCGTTACATTCGGGATAGTGCGTGGTCAACTTCGGCGTGCGGCCGGCGCCGGAAACACCGCTCTTGGCGTCGACGATAATGCCCTGCGGCTCGATCAGTCCGGCCGACAGCAGCGGCGCCAACGCCAGAATCGCCGCCGTCGGATAACAACCCGGGTTGGCCACCAGCGGGGCATCGGCAATTCGCTCTGCGAACAACTCGGGCAGCCCGTAGACCGTCCCCGCCATTCGCTCCGCGTCGGGGTGCTTCGTGTCGTACCAGGTGTTGTACACCGCGGGGTCGTTGAGCCGGTAATCGGCGCTGAAGTCGACCACCCGCACGCCGCCGTCGAGCAGATGCGGCACGACGCCGGCCGAAGCCATGTGCGGCAGGCAGCTAAACACACAGTCGGCCCGCGAGACGACTTCGAACGGCCCGAGCTTCTCCAGATGGACGTCGATTCGCCCGGCCAACTGCGGATGGACCATCGCCACGTGCGGCCGACCTTCCTGCCGGCTGGTCAGCGCGGTGATCTCCACCTCGGGATGCCGCAGCAAGATCTTGATGAGTTCCAGGGCCGTATA
>JADFKK010000067.1 GCA_022564995.1 Planctomycetota bacterium
TTACTTACATGCCGGAGGCCGACTTCTTCGGCCAAGATACATTTACCTACCGCGCTAACGACGGCGAGTTCGATTCCTCGGCAGCCACGGTGATCATCGTCGTTAATCCAATCAACGACGCACCTGTGGCGGTGGATGACCAGTTACTGGTAATCGCCAATAAGTCGTTGATCGTCCCCGCGCCCTATGAGCAACTGATCCTCGACGACGGGCCGATCGGCTACTGGCGATTGGGGGAAACGACGCTGTCAGTCGCGTTGGACACGTCGGGCAACGGCTTGCATGGAAGTTACGAGGGAGGTGTTTTGCTTGGAAACTCGGGCGCGATCTCGTTGAATTCAGATACATCTGCCAACTTTGATGGCAGCACATCCAGAGTCGCAGTACCCTCGCCGACAAGCCTAAATGACCTACGCAACAATTTCACAATTGAGGCATGGATCAAGCCCGAAGCGTTGGACGGTTGGCAGCGCATTTTCTCTTCACCACCAGAACCGAAGGGCTTCGCGTTCGGGACTTTCGGTAACTCCCTCATTTTCACAACATACGGTGTCAAAGACTATTTCTCGACGGCAGCACGCATCGTGCCCGGGATTTGGCAACACGTCGCGGTCGTTTTCGATGCCGATAACGATGCGTCTTACTTTGTGAATGGTTCATTCGTTCAAAAGGTTTCGGGAAACACCCCGGCCAGAGCTGCGACAGGTCGGTTTTTCATCGGAAGTTCAGGAGGAAGTAGCTATTTTGATGGATCGTTGGACGAGGTCGCCGTATATGGAAGGGCTCTTGCGCCGGAAGAGATCGAAGAGCACTATCTTTTCGGAACTTCTCCAGCCAGCATCGGCTCGAGAGGCGTGCTGGCCAACGACATCGACGTCGACGGTGACCAACTCGTCGCCAACTTGGTGGCCGACGTCCAGCACGGATCGCTCCTGTTCAACACGGACGGCAGCTTTGAATACACGCCCGAGCGGGACTTTGTCGGCATCGACACGTTTACCTATCTCGCCTCCGACGGTCAAGCAGAGTCGAACATTGCCCTGGTGACGATCAAGGTCAACGGCCCATTGGCGGGTGATGACGAGTACGAGATCGACGAGGACGAGGCGCTTGCTGTTGGGGCCGCTGGAGGGCTGCTGAGCAACGACGGGAATGACGGGTCGGGAGACCTCACGGCGGTCTTGGTTGACGACGTGCGAAATGGCACGCTCACGCTCAGCCCGGACGGCTCGTTTACTTACGAGCCGACCGCGAACTTCTTCGGCACGGATAGGTTCACGTATATCGCCGTTGACGACGAGCTTGATACGGATTTGGCAACCGTGACAATCACGGTCCATGCCGTCCAGGACGCACCGGTCACGGTCGATGACAAGTATGTTGCTGACGAGGACACGGCGTTTCCTCCCCCTGTTGAAATACCACCCGGGTTAACCTTGGTGGAGTGGCCTGAAAACGGCAACTTCTACGGAATCATCGAGGAATCCAAGACGTGGGCTCAGGCAAAAGCGGCGGTGGAAGCCCTGGAAGTTTCAGGAAATCCCGGGCATCTGTTGACGATTACCTCAGACGCGGAAAACGACTTTGTCAATGCCGCCGTGCTCAGTTCGACATCGGCAAGGCGCATCTTCATCGGACTTAACGATACTGAAACCGAAGGTACGTTTGTATGGGTCACGGGTGAACCCGTCACGTTCAGCAACTGGAACGTCGGTGAGCCGAGCAACTCCGGCGACGAAGACGTGGTCGAGTTGCATTGGCTCGGCGGTGCCTGGCGATGGAACGACGTGCCATCTTGGTTCAAGAATCCCGCGTATGTCGTGGAATTTGAATCGTCCCCGGATCCCAGTGTTCTCGACAACGACCGCGATGCTGATGGTGATCCACTCATCGTTACGCTGGTTGAAAACGTGAAGCATGGTGCGCTCGACCTTCGGCCGGATGGAACCTTCACGTATGTTCCTGATCCAGAATTCTCCGGCAAAGACACTTTCACGTACCGCGCGAGCGATGGCACGCTAGAGTCCGAACTCGCCACGGTGACGATCACCGTCGAGCCGGTCAACGACGCGCCGACGGCGGATGACGATGGCGGGTATGAACTGGACGAGGACGGCGAGTTGATCGTCGATGCTGCTGCCGGCGTGCTTGTCGGTGACACGGACGCGGAGGATGATCCGCTCACGGCTCGGCTTGTTGACGACGTCGAGCACGGCACCCTCGCGCTGGCCGATGAGGGTTCGTTCAGTTACACGCCGAATGCCGATTTCTTTGGCGAGGATAGCTTTACCTACGTCGCCAACGACGGCGAGCTTGATTCCCAACTCGCCACCGTGACGATCACGGTCAATCCGATCGACGATCCGCCGCTGGCGGTGGATGATGTATACGACGTGAATGAGGATGTTGTGCTGGTTGCCGAGGGTGGTTTGGCGGTGACCACGAACGACGAGGAACCAGACGGAGACGCTTTGGCGGTGACGCTCATTGACGACGCCATGCACGGAACGCTCGAATTGGCGGCGAACGGCACCTTTGTGTACACGCCTGGGCAGGATTTCAACGGGACCGATTCGTTCACCTATCGCGTCGATGACGGCACGACGACTTCCAACGTGGCGACCGTGACCATCACCGTCGTGCCCGTCAACGATCCGCCGCTCGCGGAGGATGATGCCTTCCGCGTGCCGACGAGCGGGTCGCTGGTTGTGGCCGCTGAAGCCGGGTTGCTGGCTAACGATAGCGATGTTGAGGGCGATCCGTTGACGGTCATTCTGGTCGAGGGGCCGGCGCATGGGACGTTGCTGCTGAGCGACGATGGATCGTTTGAGTATACGCCTGAGGGCACGTTTAATCGATTCGATTCGTTTACTTATCGGGCTGGCGACGGGCAGGATCTGTCCGAGATCGCCACGGTTTCGCTTACACTCGATGCTCCGCTGGTCGAGGCGGGGGATCATATCTTGCGGGCGAATACGCCGGGGCAGACGATCTCGATTTTGGTCAGCGGGGAGCACGATGTTTCGGGCCTCAACTTGTTTGTGCAGATCGGTGATGGGGGGCCGGAGCTGGTGGAGTTTGGGCTGCCGGCCGGGACGCGGGGGCCGCGGATTACGGCGATTAGCTTGAAGACGGGGACGATCTTTGCCAGCGTGGGCGATCCACAGATCGACGAGCCGGGTAACTTGCCGCAGGTGATTAACTCGACGATTGCGCTGGCGGGTGACCCGACGACGATCGAGGCCGACGGAACGCTGGCCATCCTCACCATCGACACGACGGGGCTGTTTGGCGGCGAGTGGGACTTGCTGCTCTCGGGCGTGCTGCCCGGATTGGTCGGCGGGCCGTTCGAGACCGACTTTGCGGGCGAGCCGGCGATTATCGAAAGCGGAAAGCTACGGATCGTGCCGGCCGAAGTGGTCGATCGTCTCGTGTTCTACAACGATTCGGTGTTCGACGGGCGCGACGCGGCGGCCGGCGAGGCCGACGACGCGGCCATCGCCCCCGACAAAACGGCCCTGCTGAGCGGCAACAAGGCGACCTTCGCCAATTACACCAGCTTCGCCGGCGGCATCACCGGGGTGATGCTCGACGTCGCGCGGCTGCTCGTGCCCGACGGGCTCACCGCCGGCGACTTCACTTTCCGTAATGGACGAAGCAACGACCCGTCCGCTTGGCAGCCGACGGACGCGCCGGCGAGTGTGACCGTGCGATCGGGCGCCGGTGTGAACGGTTCCGACCGCATCAGCCTCACCTGGCCGGCGGGCACGATCGAGGGCACCTGGCTCGAGGTCACGCTCAAATCGAACGCCAACACGGGTCTGCGGGCAGACGACGTGTTTTACTTCGGCAGCGCGGTGGGCGAGTCGGGTAACAAGCCCACCGACGCGCTGGTGAACGCCACCGATGTGATCGCCGTGCGCAACAATCCCCGCGGCCCGCTGGACCAAGCCGACCTGGAAAACCGGCTCGACTTCAACCGCGACGCGTTGGTCAACGCGACCGATTTGGTGCTGGCCCGCGATCATACGACGGGGCTGTTTTCGGCGCTGCCGCTGATTACGCCGGTGGCGACTGGCGGGGCGCCAAGTCCGGGAGCGGCAGCGGCAGCGGCTGCTGCGCCGCAAGCGGCTGGGGCGCCGGCAGGGGAAATGCCGACGATCGTTGTTGGCGAGTATACGCTAGCGGCCGACACGCCGAATCAACAGATCGAGATCTTCGTCAGCGGCGGACAGTCGGTCGCCGGGGTGAATCTGGTCGCGCAGGTCGGCGACGGCGGACCGGAACTGGTCGACTCCGGCTTGCCGGCCGGCACCGACGGACCGGCCATTTCGTCGGTCGATTTGAAGACGGGTACGATCTTCGCCGCCCTCGACGATCCGCAATTCGACTCGGCCAGCCTGCCGCAGGTGCATTTTACCTCGTTGGGAATCGCATCGGCCAACACGACCGTCTCGGCCGATGGTTTGCTGGTGACGCTCTTCATCGACACGACCGGTATCTTCGGCGGCAGCTTCCAACTACTGCTCGCCGGCGTGCTGCCGCAACTGACCAACGGCCCGTTCGCCACCGACTTCGCCGGCATTCCGATCGAAATCACCAACGGCATCATCATCGTCGAGTCATCTCAACCGGCCGATCTGACCGGTAACGGGTTCGTCGATTTTGAGGATCTGACGGTGTTGCTGGCCGCTTGGAATCAAGACGTCTCGGCCGCGGAAGGGAATCTTGTCGATGCGGACAACACGCCGGTAAATTTTGAGGATCTGACCGTGCTCTTGGCGGCTTGGACGGGGCCGGGGCCGGCGGGCGCTCCCGTAGGCCGCCGGCTTGCCGCGGCGCAAGAGACGTCGCCGAATGTTGGGTCGGGTTTTGAGAGTGATGTTGAGCGGGAGACGCCGCGGCAAGCCGCGGCCTACTTCGATCGTCTCGTGGCCCGCCGCGATCATTCCCATTCCGCGCTCCGCCGCCTGCAATCGGCCGCGGTTGATCGGGCGATGGCGGATGACGGCCTGAGCGACGGATTGCCACGTCGCGAAAATCACTTCTCGCGGCGTTCCCGCCGCAGCGGACGTTGAGGCGTCCCCTCTCCACCCGTTCAATAAGTCAGAGTATTCTCGAAATATCTCTGACCGGTAGGCGAATACCGGCTTGAGGATCGTTATACTGTGTGCCTTGCTGCGGGCTTTTCTGCGGGCTGCATTACGGACTCATGCGGAGCTGGTGCGATCATGGAATTCATCGAAAACTGCTTCACAGGCCCCAATTATCCCGCCTCGGTGATGATGGTCCTGATTCTGACCTACGGGCTTATGGTCGCCCTGGGCGGGCTGAATCTCGATCTGTTCGACATCGACATCGATTTTGACGCCGACGTGGACATCGACGGAGGGGTGACGAGCATCGGCTTCGTGGCATTAAAATTCTTGAATATCGGCAATGTTCCAATCATGATATGGGCATCGGCCTTTGGCCTGGCGTGGTGGACCGCCTCGATGCTGTTGTGGGAATTGTTCGACCAGGCCAGTTACCACGAGGACTTTTGGCGCACCGTACCCCTGGTGCTGCGTAACGTGGTGCTCGGCGTCGTGGCGACGAAGTTCATCACGCAGCCGATGGTGAAGATGTTTGACCACACAGATAATTACCAACCCGAGGATCTCATCGGCCAGGAGTGCGAAGTCACAACATACGAGGTCACCGCGGATGCGGGACAAGCCAAATTCGCGACCGACGCGGCGCCCTTGTTGATCGACGTGCGATCTGAAGACGGGCCGCTGGCGAAGGGCGATCGGGCGCTGATCGTCGATTTTGATCCTGAAGAAAAACTTTATTTCATCACCAAGCCAGACACCGAGGTATCGACATGAACGTTCTCATCGCAGGTTTGATGGAAATCGGGATCGCCTTACTTCCATATGTGATCGTTTTCGTGGTCGCCGTTATGATCGCCGGTTTGGCCATGTCTCGCTTCTATCGCAAGGTCGCGCCGGAGGAGGCCCTGGTGCGTGCTGGCTGGGGCGAACTCACCGTAGCCAGCGGCCAGGGGATGTGGGTCGTGCCACTCCTGCATCGGGTCGACCGCATGGACCTGACGCTCAAACGAATCGAAATCTCGCGCCAGGGCACCGACGGTTTGATCTGCAAGGACAACATTCGCGCCGACATCAAGGTGGCCTTCTTCGTGCGCGTCGACAAACAGGCCGACAAGATCAAGGAAGTCGCCCAATCGATCGGTTGCAAGCGAGCCTCCGACGAACACACGCTGATCGAGTTGTTCGACGCGAAATTCTCGGAGGGGCTCAAGACGGTCGGCAAGCAGTTTGATTTCGTCGAACTCTACGACAAGCGCGACCAATTCAAGGCGGAAATCATCAAGGTGATCGGCACCGACCTGAACGGTTACCGGCTGGACGATGCGGCGATCGATTATCTCGAACAGACGCCGCTGAGCCTGCTCAGCCCCGACAACATTCTCGACGCCGAAGGCATCAAGAAAATCACCGAACTGACCGCCCGCGAGCACATTTTCGCCAACGACATCACCCGCGAGAAGGAAAAGACGATCAAGAAGCAGGACGTCGAAGCCCGCGAGGCGATTCTGGCCCTGGAGCGCCAACTGGTCGAGGCCGAAGAGAAGCAGCAGCGCGAGGTGGCGGAGATTCGCGCCCGCGAGACGGCCCAGGCCCGCAAGGTCGAAGCCGAGCAGTTGCTCAAGTCCGAAACGGCCCGCATCAGCACGGAGGAAGAAGTTCGTGTGGCCGAGGAAAACAAAGACCGCCAGATCATCGTCGCCGAAAAGAACAAAGAGCGGACCGAAGCGGTCGAAATCGAGCGGGTCGAGAGAGACCGGCTGCTCGAACGGACCGAACGCGAGCGGCTGGTCGGCATCGCCCAGGTCGAGAAGGAAAAGGCGATCGAAGTCGAGAATCGCAACATTCAGGAAGTCATCCGCGAACGCGTGGTGGTCCAGCGGGCCGTCGTGGAACAGGAAGAGAAGATCAAGGACACGCAGGAGTTTGCCGGGGTCGATCGTTTGAAGAAAGTGACGGTCACCAAGGCCGAAATGACCGCGCAAGAGGCTCTCGTCAAACAGGTCAAGGCGGCCGAGGCGGCCAAGTCGGCCGCGGAACTCAAAGCCGAGCAGACCGTCGTCGAGGCGGAGGCCGATCGCAAGGCGGCCGAGCGGCAAACGCAGGCGATCAAGATGTTGGCCGAAGGAAAAACGGCCGACGAGGCCGCCTCGGGCTTGGCCGAAGCGCAGGTCACCACCGCCAAGGCCGACGCCACCGAGAAGATGGGCACCGCCGAGGCCAACGTGACCGAGAAACAAGCCGTCGCCGAGGCCAAGGGCGTGGCCGCGATGGCCACGGCCAAGGAGCAGGACGGCACGGCCGAAGCCACCGTGATGGAACTCAAGTTCACTGCCGAAGCGAACGGAATCGAACACAAGGCGGAAGCCATGAAACTGTTCGACAGCGTCGGCCGCGAGCACGAAGAGTTCAAGTTACGGCTCAACAAGGACAAAGACATCGACATGGCCGCCATCGACGCGCAGAAAGACATCGCCGAGGCGCAATCGCAACTGGTCGGCGAAGCCCTCAAGTCGGCCCACATCGACATCGTGGGCGGCGATATCGACTTCTTCGACAAGATCGTCGACGCGGTCAAGGGCGGCAAGGCGGTCGATCGGTTTGTTCACAGCAGCGAAGTGTTGACCGACGTGAAGAACTCGTTCTTCAACGGAAACCCCGAGTATTTCCGCGACAAGCTGCAACAACTCGTGGGGCAGTTCGACCTCAGCACCGACGACATCAAAGACCTGTCGATCGCCGCCCTGATCACCCGCATGCTCGGCATGACCAACAGCGACGAAACCCGCGGCGAATTGAGACGATTGATGGGCATGTTCACCAACCTGGGCATGTCCAGCGAAAAAGTCGCCACCTTGAAGCTCGATTCGCCCGGCGTGGGAAAGACGGACGGGTAACGCGAGAGTGGCGGGGACCGTCGCAGAAATTAGTTACGCGGTTTTTCCATTCAAATCCGAAATCCGAAATCCGAAACAAATTCAAAGCACGAATGTCACAAACCTTCCGAATGTCCGACGTTTTTGACATTTGAGATTTGGATTTTTTGATTTGTTTCGCCGTGTTGTATTGAAAAAAAAGGCGTACTTCGGATTTGCGATCTCGTTAAACTGCCCAAATTGTTCATGCGCGACCTCTAGGTGGTCAGCAGTGACCCGTTACGAGTCATTCGGCGCCCGCCCTCAATCCAAGAACACACGATGGCTCAAGCCGACCAAGCCAAGACCGGCTCCGCCGAGATTCAACTCGAAAGCGGCACTTACGAGATCCTGCGCAATCGGCTGGTGGCGCATGCCAAGGAGCTGCGCGGCCGGCTGGACCAATTGAACGTGGCTCGCAAGGAAGTCTTCGGCGCGATCGAGACGACGCTGCTGGCGACCGATCGGATCACGACCGAGCATAACTGCCAGCCGCGCGACATGGTCTCTCTCGGCGACGTGTTCCTGTTCGGCTACAACATCCACTTCGGGCTGAAGAGCGAAACGACGCTGTCGGACGTGTTCGCCGCCTATGAAATGCGGGATCACTCGTTTCACCAGCAGTCGCTGGCGATGCTCGAAGACCAGCAATTCAAGCGCGACTTTCAGGAGGTCTATCGCTACTACAAAAAGGCCGTCTTTGCGAAGTTCTTTCTCACCGGCCCGCATCTGTACATGGTGTTTCGGGTCGGCCTCAACGTCAGCGACATCAAGACGTTCAAGTGGTTGCTGCGCGACGGCACGCTGAGCTACGTCGACAACCGCAGCGATCACGAGGTGCAATTCCCGCCGCAGCACGAGTTTGAGTGGACGCGAACGCATCGCGATTTGCAACAGTCGGGCTTGCACCCGCACATTTCGATCGAAGATCGGCTGTTCGTCGAGACAATCGGCGGCGATCTGACGATCAAGATCGAAAACAACACGGAATCCGGCGAGGGCATCTACGCCGAGCCGGTCGACAATCCCGACCAGACGCTCGACGACGCCGTGATTTACTACGCCGTGGTCGGCAACATCATCCTGCTGAAGATTCGGCCTTATCAGGAAGAGAATTTTCGCTACATCGTCTACAACGAAAAGATCCAACAGGCCCGCCGCATCGACGCCATCGAACATGCCTGCGTGCTGTTGCCGGACGATCACGGGCTGATTTTCTCGAACGGATACTATCTGCAAAACGGCGAACAAAAGACGTTCGACCACGCGCTGCAGGACATGTTGTTCGAGCGGCGCATCGCGGCCCCCAACGGCGAAGATTACCTGTACGTGTTTTACAACCGCAAGACGGGCGTCTACGTCCTGCTGCGGTATAACGTGATCGAGCAGAAGGTCGACACGCCGCTGATCTGCAACGGCTCGTCGCTGTTTCCGGCGGGCGAACTGGTTTGTTTTCGCAGCGACGAGGAGGCAAAAAAACATCACACGTTGCAGGTCTGGCAAACGCCCTACGTCGACGAAGACTTCCTGCCGCAAACCAACACCGACTCGCTGCTGTTCAAAATCGGCAATCGCGACATGGTCCGCGGCATGGCCGAGTGTCACGAAGTGCTGGGCCTGATCGAGAAGGAAGACACTTACGCCGGGCTGTACATCGATCTGGTTAAGAAGGCCGGCGACATCCTCGACGCTTACTTCTGGATCGATCACGAAGAAACCTTTAAGCCGAGCGAGCCGCTGCAGGAAATCAAGCGGACAGCCGCCGCCGCGATCGATGAATTCGAAAAGGTCGTCAAGGTCAAGCAGGCCACGCTCGGCCAGTGCAAAGAGGTCGAGGGCCGCACGCGCAAGATTCTCACCGACGTTCACCACCGCCGCTACGAGAGCATCGACGAATTCGTCTCCTCGCTGGGCGATCTGCGGACGGTCCGCGGCGCGATCATTTCGCTGCGCGAGCTGCGCTACGCCGACGAGACACTCATCGAATCGCTGGAAGCCGAAGTCATCGATCAGTCGGACCGGCTGGCGGCGCGCTGTGTCGACTTCCTGCTCAGCCCGGGCGCGCTGGCGCCGTACCAGCAGCGTGTGGCCGGGCAGAAACAAGCCGTCGAGCCGCTGGAAAAAGTCGCCGACGCCCGCAAGCTCGAAGAGCAGGTGACCGCCAGCGCCCAAGAACTGGAAATGCTGATCGAGATCGTCAGCAACCTGAAGATCGACGACGCCACCCAGCGAACGGCGATCATCGACAGCATCTCGGACATCTTCGGCCAGGTCAACGCGACCCGCTCAGCCCTTAAAGCGAAAATTCACGACCTGCTGTCGGTCGAAGGCATCGCCGAGTTCGGCTCGCAGATCAAGCTGCTCGATCAGAGCGTGGTCAGCTATCTCGACCTCTGCAAGACGCCCCAGCGGTGTGAAGAGCTGCTCACCAAGGTGATGATCCAGATCGAGGAGATGGACGGTCGTTTTGCCGAATTCGACGAATTCATCGTCCAACTCAGCGAAAAACGCGACGAGATTTACAACGCCTTTGAATCGCGTAAGCTGGCGCTTATCGAGAAGCGCAACCGGCGCGCGACGGCCTTGATGAGCGCCGCCGAGCGAATCCTCAAGGGCATCAAGACGCGGGTCGAAAGCCTCGACTCGATCGACGCGATCAACAGCTATTTCGCCTCGGACCTGATGATCGAGAAGGTCCGCGATCTGGTCGAACAACTCAATGAGCTGGACGACACGGTTAAGGTCGACGACGTCCAAAGCCGGCTCAAGACGGTCCGCGAAGACGCCGTTCGCCAATTGAAAGACCGCCAGGAACTGTTCGTCGACGGCGAGAACATCATTAAATTAGGCAACCACCAATTCACCGTCAACATTCAAGCCCTCGACCTCACCACGGTGCAGCGCGACGGCGCGATTCATCTGCACCTGACCGGCACCAACTTCTTCGAGGTTCTCGACGACCAGCAGCTCAACGCCGCCCGCGACGTCTGGCAGCAGGAAGTCGTCTCGGAAAACGACGCGGTCTATCGGGCGGAGTATCTCGCCTACCTGTTAATGCAACACATGCGGCACGACGCCGACGCCCGCGAGGCTTTCTTGAAGGCGGACGGGCCGGCCCGCGTCAAGCAGGTTCAGCGATTCATGGGCCCCCGCTACCGCGAAGCCTACGTCAAGGGCGTCAGCGATCACGACGCGGCGAAAATTCTGTTTGAACTGCTGGAGATGAACGCCAACGTCGGGCTGCTGCGGTTTCACACCCAAAGCCGTGCCCTGGCCTGGGTCTATTGGCACCATTTTGCCGAACGCGAACAAAAAGCACTGATCGAGGACAAGCTCAAAGGCTTCGGCGTAATCTCGCAGTTGTTCCCCGAAACGAGCCAGCAGGCCGCCTACGTCGACGAACTGCGGGTGTTGCTCGACGCATTCGTGAGCCAGAACGATCTGTTCGATGCATCGCTCGCCGCCGAGGCCGCTGAGTATTTGTTCTGCGAGCTGGCCCACGGCGGGCCGTTCTGCACGAGCCGCACGGCGGCCGATTTGCACGAGGCCTTTCATCGTCACCTGCGACAAAACAGCTTCGAGCCGAAATTCAACGAGACGGTCGAGTCGGTGAAGCGCGACGCCACGAGCCATTTCATGTTGACCCGCGATTGGGTCGAGGCCTTCCTCGACGGCGACGCGGCCTCGTCCGAATATCGAGACGAACTGGCCACCGTGTTGATGCACGGCAAGCTCGAAGGCCGCTCAATCATCGATGGCCAAGTGACCTGCACGATTGGCGACATGGTCGGTTCTCACGCGGTCATCCAATCGGGATCGTACGCGCTACACTACAACCACTTCATGCGGAAGCTGGCCGATTACCAGCGCGACGTCGTGCCGCGCTTCGAGGCCTTTCACGACCGCAAGACGGCCCTGGTCGACGCCGCCCGCGACGACATGCGGCTCGACGAATTTCGCCCCCGGGTGCTGACCTCGTTCGTCCGCAACAAGCTGATCGACACGGTCTATCTGCCCATGATCGGCGACAACCTGGCCAAGCAAATCGGCGCGGCCGGCGAACAAAAGCGAACCGACCGCATGGGCTTGCTGCTGTTGGTCTCGCCGCCCGGTTACGGCAAGACGACGCTGATGGAATATCTGGCCAATCGCCTGGGCGTCATCTTCATGAAGATCAACGGCCCGGCCATCGGACATCAGGTCACCTCGCTAGATCCGGTCGAGGCGCCCAACGCCGCGGCCCGCGAGGAAGTCGAAAAATTGAACCTATCGCTCGAGATGGGCGACAACGTGATGATCTATCTCGACGACATCCAACACTGCAATCCCGAATTCCTGCAAAAGTTTATCTCGCTGTGCGATGCCACCCGCAAAATCGAGGGCGTCTACAAAGGTCGCACGCGAACCTACGACTTGCGCGGCCGCAAGGTCATCGTCGTGATGGCCGGCAATCCGTACACCGAAAGCGGCGAGCGTTTCCAAATTCCCGACATGCTCTCGAACCGGGCCGACGTCTACAACCTGGGCGAGATCATCGGCGACTCGGCCGAAGCCTTCGAGATGAGCTACCTGGAAAACTGCCTGACCAGCAATTCGGTGCTCAACAAGCTGGCCAGCCGCAGCCAAAAAGACGTGCAAGCCGTGATCAAGATGGCCGAAACGGGCGACCGCCAGGGCATCGAACTGGAAGGCAGTTACTCGCCCGACGATCTGAACGATTTCGTCGTCACGATGAAGAAGCTGACCAAGGTCCGCGACGTGATTCTCGCCGTGAATCGCCAATACATCGATTCCGCCGCCCAGTCGGACGACTACCGCACCGAGCCGGCCTTCAAGCTGCAGGGCTCGTACCGCAACATGAATCGCATTGCCGAGAAGGTCGTGCCGATCATGAACGACGACGAGTTGCAACGGCTGATTCTCTCGAACTACGAAAACGACGCCCAAACGCTGACCTCCGACACCGAATCGAACCTGCTCAAGCTCCGCGAGTTGCTCGACATCCTCACCGACGAGGAAGCCCGCCGTTGGAACGACATCAAGCGGACCTTCCAGGAAAACGTCAAGATGAAGGGCATCGACGCCGACGATCAGGTCGGTCAGGTGATCGTCCAGATGCGCTCCTTCAACGACGGACTGTACGCCATCCAGCAAGGCATGGCCGCAGGCGTCAAGTCGCTCACCGAGGCCGACGGCAAGAGCGACGAGGAGCAGCAGCAAGTCGCCGCGCTCGTCGAACACCTAACCGGGCTCAACACGGGTCTGAACGACATCCGCGACACACTCTCCGGCGGGCTAACGAAAATCCTCGAAAACGCCGCGCAGCCGTCTGAGCCGGTCGGTCCGACGGAGGCGGAAACCATATCTGCGCAGATGGCCCCCGCGGCCGAGGCGATGATGGCCCTGGCCGATGAGCTGCGCGAGTTGACCACCGGAACGATCCCGATCGATCCCAAGCGTCAGACGCGCATCTCGGTCACTCACAAGGTGCCCCGTTCGATTTTGGCGGTCATCGAAAGCCAGTTCCAACTGATGAAAGACTCAATCGCCCCGGTGCTCGCCGCCTCGCACGAGCAAAGCGCGGAACTCCAACAACTCCGCGAAACCCTCCGTTCGTCTCTCGACAAATCGGCCGAATTTCTGGAAGAACTTCAAGCAGCGAGACACAAAGCAGACAAGCGGGCGCAGGCGACTCGCCCGCCGGCATGAATGAGGGTTGACGGGTGTGGCTAGGGTCGACCTGCGCTTTAACGAGCGACGATCCCCAGCGGCGCGTTTCATAAAACAGAGATCACCCGTTGACTCGAATGGTAAGATTCGTGGTACAATCATTCCATGGCGACCGTCAACTATCTCGACCGCTTTCTCGACCCGATAAGTGATGCCTTCACTCCCCAGATGGCTCGCACTATCGTGGAGCTGCGCGCCGAACCGGAGTTGCAGGCCCACGTAGAATTGCGAGGGCTGTGGCTAGACGGACGTTAGACGTTCTGATCGGGTGAGTGCTTGGCGTCGACTATGCCAAGCTCAACATGAATTCAACCCGTTCCTTGTCGATTACCTCGGTTCGATTGAGCAGTCGAATCGGAAACGGCTTCTTCGGCTCGATAGTTTTCCATTGATCCGCAAGGTGCTTCAGCGCACTCGCCTCGATCAGAGCTACGTCCCAGTTCGTTTTTGCTTTGTATCGATGCGCGAGTTTGATGGATTGCGGTGTGAAGGACGGCCCGATGACCAAGAAGGCGAGCGGCTGATTGCCTTTCTCCCTTTCTTTGCGCAAGTAGGAGTCAAATTGATCGTCAAGGTGGTCCTGGAGATTCACTTGAGCTTCAACCGACTTGTTGTCCCACAGAATCACTTGATTGTTGTCGAGAGGGATTCTGCCGTCGGCCTTAGTCACTTTCTGTCGTTTGTCGATCTTGACGTTCAACATCACCTCGAACAGAAAGTCTGTTGCTTCCTCGAACTGGTGTTCGATGTCGAGATCCTTCACGATGAGCTTTTTCGCCTTCAGGTCAGAATACGATCTGCTTGCGAGAAGTTCGTAGTTATTGTACCACTCTTCCCGCTTGTCCTGCGTCGCGCGTTCTTCAAAGGTCAGATCGTCGTAGAATTCGATAAGTCGGTTTTGGAAATCTGACTTGTTCCCGGAACTCTTGAGACCGACTAGACGACACATGTCAGACAACTTTGATCGATCCAAGTCGTCCAGAATGTTACTTGGCTTAATGTCGCTCGTGACGATACGCTCGATGAGGTCAGCCTTGTTTCCGTAGCGATCCATATTTTTCGCCTGAAGAAAGGTTCGTAGGTCAGGCAATCGAACGGCGTCATGCTCCAGGATTCTGCGATAATTGGTCCGCTGCAACTCCAAGCCGTTGCTCTGCTCGCGGAGAACCATAACGACCTCGAACGGAATCACATCGATGTTTCGGTTGTTCTCGTCCCGATAACTCCAGAGAAGCGATTCGCGCTGAAGCTCCTTTCGTGCATCGTGTACTTCATCTCGCGAGTGTAGCGCGCACTTCGCCTTTGGGAACCTGTGAAGATGAGCACCAATGAGCCAGTGTTCTTCGCGCGAGATGTTTAAGTGCCCCCTTAGAACTCGCAGGAGTGCAGCCTCATCATAAGAAACATCGTCCTGATTGCGCCAAGCCGCATCCAGAACAAGGCGATAGGTATCGTAATGGTGCCACCGCATGGCGTCATGTTTCTTCGGATCGAAGAAGTCGAGCTTTTTTGCTCGTTTAACGAGAGCCTTCTCATACTCAAGCACTTTTTCCTCCAGGCGGTTCTCATCAAGGCTGTGAGTCTCTTCCTGAAGGAGTATTGCGAACAGGATGATCTCTTTCAGATTGCGGCGGTCAACGTCGGGATCGATTTTTTCGAGGCTTTCGATGATCCTTCCTTTGGCGACCAGCTTCTTGGCGTCCTTGAGAATGCGATTTGTCAAGTCGCCGTCGTTCATGCCTTTCGTCGATTCAAGGAATTGCCCGAGTATCCGTAGCTTCACCCTCTTGAGCATGTGAGGCGCGATGTCTGCGACCCGTTTACACAGCGCTCGACGGCCGAGCAGTCGCTGTTCTTTGGCGTCACGTTTTGGCTCACGGCGCTTCTTTCGTTTACGCGCCGTTGGTTGAGGCGGCGGCACTAGTCCGGTGTCCTTGGTCGCGTCAGCTTGATTGCTGTCGACCGTTTCGCTTGTGCGTAGCACGTCGTCGTCGGACGTTTCCTCGACGAGTAAACCTGGCTCATCGTCATCGCTAGCCTCTCCAGCAACCACAATACTCTGCGGCTCCGTTGTCGCGTCGGATGACGACTCTACGTCGTGGTGGATGTCGTTTGCCGACCGCGATGCGTCGGACTCAACTTGTGGACTTGGTGTTGGAATATCGTTCGACACCTGCTCCCTCCTGTCATAAGAGGCCCTAGGGGCGGACTATCTTCATGCCGCCGACTCCGATAGCCTAACGGACGAAGGGTTGGGGATGCAAGTAGACCTAATAATCAATCGCATCCTTACGACGCGCGTGACACCGAGGGCCACTGGCATGGTACCGCCAGGGGCACTGCTGGACAAGCCAGCAGTGGCACCCAGCGAGCAAAACGCTGCGCTGGCTCTTGCCGGCTTTAGCCGGCTCCCTTGTCAGCCGCCGGCTTTAGCCGGTGGGACGGGTGGCGGCTCCCACGTTCGTCGTTAGCCGGCTTCAGCCGGCTTTCCTGTAGCCACTGGCTTTAGCCGTCGGCTTGTTCGTGCTCCAATGGAACCGGGCTAAAGCCGGCTGGACACGATTGCAGAGTTGGTGGCTACCGAAACCACCAGGCTTTGTCAGAAAACATCAGCCGCGACGCGTTAGCGTCCGGTTCTCAGCGTAACTCGTCGCCAAAACCGGGGGCTAGCGCCCCGCGGCTGACAAACCACCAGCTAAAGCTGGTGGCTGACCGTGAAGCCGGCAGTCGGCCGCGATCCTCGACGACTGCACTCTACCTCAGAACAGGCGCGCCGGGCCGGTCGCGGCATGCGGAGCATGACCTACGCGCTTCCCTTGCGTTGATCGCATCACAGCGGATAATGACGGACGGTTTTCGATGGGGTGGAACCGGCCTTCCGCTCCTAGAAACCTGCCCCACGGCAAATACGCAGGTTGGGAAACCTGCCCCACGTTAGAAACAAGGAATCACCCTCATGCCTCTCTTGGTCGTTGGTTCGGTGGCTTTGGATAGTGTCGAGACGCCGACCGACCGGCGCGATGATGTGTTGGGCGGGTCGGCGGTCTATTTTGCTTATGCGGCTAGCTACTTTACTTCGGTGCGGCTGGTGGGGGTGGTCGGTGAGGATTGGCCGCCGGAGCATACCGAGCTGCTCCAGCAGCGAGGAATCGACACGGCCGGGTTGCAGGTGGTGGCGGGCAAGAAGACGTTTCGCTGGCGGGGCAAGTATCTGCCGAATATGAACGATCGCGAGACGCTCGAGGTGCATCTGAACGTCTTCGGCGAGTTCGACCCGGTGCTGCCCGAGGAGTTTACCCGTTGCCAGTTTCTGTTTCTGGCCAACGGCTCGCCGGTCGTGCAGATGAAGGTCTTGGACCAATGCCCGGGGGCCCGGCTGACGGTGGCCGACACGATGGACCTGTGGATTCGCGAGCAACACGACGGTTTGATGGCGCTGCTAAAACGCGTCGACGGGCTGGTGCTGAACGACGCCGAGGCCAAGCTGCTCACGGGCGACGAGAACCTGGTGCGGGCCGGCCACCGCATCCGCGAGATGGGTCCGCGGTTCGTGGTGATCAAGAAAGGCGAGCACGGGGCGATGTTTTTCTCCGAGCACGAGACTTACGTGATGCCGGCCTACCCGACCGAGGACGTGATCGACCCGACCGGCGCCGGCGACAGCTTCGCCGGCGGCATGATGGGTTTCCTGGCCGAGCAGGGAAACTTCGAGCCCAAGACGCTCAAGGAAGCCATGGCCTACGGCACGCTGGTGGCCAGCTTCAACGTCGAAGATTTCAGCCTCGACCGGATGAAGAAGATCGAACGGGCCGACCTGACGCGGCGGATGGAAGAGTATCGGAGAATGCTTAGTTTTTGAAACAAGCGAGGAGTTCATTCATGAGATTTTTCTTGCTCGGTAATCCGCCGATGCGGTCGTTATTGGCCGGATTCGTTCTGCTGTTGGCAACGCGGGGCGCCGGCGCGTTTGAGCCAACTTCGCAGTATGTGGTCAAGGAGATCGCGGGTTGGAAGGTGTATGTTCACCGCGATCTGCTGCCGGGCGGGAAGCAGCGGGAGACGGGGGCGCCGGCCTTGAAGAAGCTGGAGCACGGCTTGGCGATGGCGCGGCAGATGGTGGCCGATGGCCCGCTTAAGAAGCTACAAAAGGTGAAGATCTGGCTGGAGGTCGACTCGACCCGTGGCAAGCACGGCCGCACATCGGCTTATCAGTATCATCCCGGGCTGGATTGGCTGAAGAAGATGGACTTTAATCCCCAGAAGCTCAAGTGCGTCGAATTCGGCAACGCCGCGAGCCTGGCCAAGCGGTCCGATTTCAAAACGGTCTATGTGACGATGCACGAGTTGGCCCACGCGCTGCATCATCAGGTGTACACGTTTGAAGATCCCGACGTGATCGCCGCCCACAAGCGGGCTCGCGAAGAGGGCAAGTATCCGCCGCGGGATTGGGTCGTGCGGGCCAACCACAAAGAGTTTTTCGCCGGGCTGTCGACGCGGTATTTTGAATCGGAAGAAGTCCGCAAGCAGCTCGCCGAGCGCGATCCGGTCTTCGCCAAGAAGCTGGAAGAGTTCTGGGGCAAGCCGAAGGCGCTGATGGACGCGCCGCTGAAGAAGTGACGTAGGTTATGCTTTAACATAACATTGGCCGTGATTCACTGGCCCTCTCAAGCCGACATCTACTCATCGAGTGACGCGCGCAGCAGCGCTTCGGCAAGGTCGAAATCAAAGCTTGTGTAATACGTCAAACGGCGGCGGTCGAGGTTCAGTTTCGCTTTGACGCCGGGATCGACGGCCTTGGCAATTTTTGTATTGATGTCTTTCAGATCGTCGCGGACCGACTTGATACCTTTCTTGTAAAGGTCGAAGGCCTGTTGTTCCTCTTTTCCGCGCGCGACGATTGCATCGTCGAGCGGCTTGAGGTCGTCTGGCGTCAGGGGCGATTTCGCGGCGCCTAAGGCGTACTCGCGCAACGCGCCCGACCACTCGAAGATGTGCCGGGCGTAGGCCGCCGCCGGCGTGTCGGGCTTGGCCTTTGGCAGGGCCTTGACGAGTTTTTCCAGATACTTCACCCCTTCGTTGAGCTTGCCCAACGAGAAATTTTGCCAAGCCAACGCGTGGTAGGCCAATAGCGAATCGGGATGATCGAAGAGCACGTCCTCGAATTCCCGCTTCGATAGTGGCGTCTTGCCGTACTTGAGCAACACCAGGCCATAAGCGAGCCTTGGTTCCGGCTCGCTACGGGCCAAATCGTCGGCGTCGTTAAAAGCGTTGAGATATACATTGCGGTTGGGATGCTTGCGGACTGCCAGCAGCGTGAGGATCGCCTCTTTCGCCTCGGGGCTGAGCCGCTGGAGCGTGGCGTCGGGCACGAATCGCACGGGCGTTTGTGGGCGGCGCCCTCCGGCGGTTTTCGCCGTTAGGTCTTTCAACACCGCAGCGAAAAGTTCATCTGTATTCAGGCGATGATTGCGGTCTTTATCGACGCCCGGCCCACACATGAGCGCTTCGGCCGCCGCCTGGGCAAACAGCCCGACGCTGCCGTCCTTTTTCACGACCGCCCGCTGGCCCCGCGCACAACTGGCCACGACGTTGACCGACGTGGAGACGGGGCGCCCCGGTGAGGTGCGGAGCGATTCAGCCAACTCGGCCGACGAGGGCTGCCTGCGGAGATCCTTTCCACGTCCTTCGTGACAAGTGTCGAGCAGAAGGATTTTCTCCTTGGCCGCCGAGGCCTCCATCTGGCCGACCAACCATCGCAGCGATAGCCCCGTGGCCGCCATGCGGTCCAAGTCGAATTCCTTGGTGGCCAGATAGGCCGTCCCCGAAGCATCACGATAGCCGTGCCCGACGAAATAAACGATCAATTGATCCTCAGGCTTGACCAGCTTGAGCATTCGAGAGACATCCTGTTCGAGCCGCGTTCGTGTGGCGTTTGGCTTGTAGTGGAGTTGGTTCTCGTCGACGCGATAATGTTCCACCAACACGTCGCGCACCAGGCCGGCGTCGGTGGTTGCGCGGGGCAGCGGCGAAATGGCATCGTTATCGTACTCTCCCTGGCCGATGATAATCGCCCAGGTGCTACGATCCGCCTGACGCGCGACGCTAAGGGCCATCGCCTGCGGCCGATCCAGCTCGGGCGAGTCGTGGGCGACCGTCACGCGATCGCCCTGGCGAAGAAAATAAAGATCGACCGGGGTGTTTTTTTCGCCGACGGTGATCCGGCAATCGCTGCGCACTGAAAACTTCACCGGATTGTCTTGCCCGCTGAGTGAGAGAAATACGCTACGATCTTCGTAGGCCACGCGGGTGACGTTGCCGGTGTGATGAAACACGCGATCGGCGTCGATCTTCCTGATCTGCCAATCGTGGTTGATACTGACGTGGTCTCCGGCCCGCAGATCGCCCAGCGCGAGAATCTTGCCGTTCACCTGGGAGAGTTTATTGAGCGTGATGGGGCAATCGTCGGCCAGCGGCAGCGTGCGGACCGGCGCGCTGTTTCCCGGGCCGAGGCGCAGCTTCAACTCATGTTTTTCCGTGTCGATCGCGATGACGTAACCTTCTGCCGCGGTCAGCCGCGTGGCCGACAGCGACGTAGCCATGCGACCATCGCCGCGGGCAACGTGCCCAAGAGACACCTCATCGCCCTGCTTGAGGTCCTCTAACCCGACGGCGCGGCCGCCACCGCCGCTGCCCGTAATTGTATTGGCCGAGCCGTTCAATTTGATTTCAAAATTTTGGGGCAGATAGATTTCCAACGGCGGATCGTCCGCGCCGGCACCGGTCAACTCGATCTTGATTTTTCGGGCCTCGGTGTCGATGGCAGCGATCCGCCCGCTGGCGGCGACGGCCTCGGGACGCTTGGCGGTGATTTGCTTGGCGCTGCCCGCATCCAATATCCGTATGACGATGGCGTCTCCCACCTTGAGGTCTTGCAGTTGGACCTTACGATCGTTGAGGAAGATGTCGTCCGTCTGAGGATTGATGTCGACACGCACCGAATCGATACTGCCGGGCACGCTCAGCCAGATACTATTGAGCCGCACGTCTTTGTGCTCCAGCGTCCCCTCGCTCGGTAGCTTGTTCTTGACGTCGGTCTGAATCGTCTCCGTCTGCGGGAAGACCTTGTCGGCGACGAACATGCCGACACAGAGCAGCAGGCTGACCGACACGGCTGCGATGGTCAACACCCGCTTTCGCTTTGCCTTGCGCGCTTCTTCTTCGGCGCGGGCCGCTTCAACTTCGGCCGGCGACTGATCGGCAAGCTGCGCCAGCGTGCGCAAGTCGACGACCGCCTCTTCGGCCGTGCGATACCGCTTGGCCGGGTCTTTCTGCGTGAGCTTCTCGATGACGGTGACCAGGTCCGCAGGCACGCCTTCCAACACGCGGTTGATTTCCGGCAGGCGGCGATCGGCCGCGGCGTGCCACATCATCCAGGCAACCTGTTGATCGCGGCCGATGATGTTCAGCCCGGGAAACAACGACTCGAACTGTTCGCCACACAGTAGATCGAAGGCCGCGAAGCCGAGCGAGTAAAGATCGCTGTGCGGGCCGACGGGTCCGAATTGGTCGGAGACGACCTCGGGGGCCATGTATTTGGTGGTGCCCTTGAGCAGGCTGCCATCGTCGCCGGCAACGCGGCGGGCGATGCCAAAATCGCCCAGCTTGACGCGATCCGATTTGTCGAGCATCAGATTGCCGGGCTTGACGTCGCCGTGAACGATGCCGTTTTGATGCAGAAAGTGCAGCGCGTGCAGCGTGTAGATCAGCGTGAGTCGCAAAAAGTCGACGTCGATCGGCTGGCCGTGCAATTGCTGCTGCAAGCCGCCCTTCATCAACTCCAGAACGAGCCAGCCTCGCTCGCGGACGATGTCGTAGATCGTCATGATGTTGGGATGTTCGAGCGAGGCCAACAATTGGGCCTCCTGCCAATAGCGTTCCAATTGTGCCGGGTCGTCGAGATATTGCTGATGGATCTGCTTGATCGCCACCTCGCGATTGAGCTCCAGATCGCGGGCGCGATAGACCGTGGCGAAATCGCCCTTGGCGATTTGGTCGATAATCTGATATCGCTCGTGGGGCTGCATGGCTGGGATCACTCGCGCCGCAAAATGTTGATTAACGCTTCCAGATTCTCGTCGCTGGGCGCCGACCCGGTCACTTGGCCGGTCACGCCAGCGTACTTATTCTTACCCTCGGCATGTAACATGTCTAGCACCTGCTTGTAGAGCATTTTTTCGGATTTTTCATCGCCACTGGAATGCTCCTGTAGCGCCTCGCGAATCAGCAGTTGATAAGGCTGCAACTGCGAGGTCTCGGACTGCTCGCCAATGTAGTAGGCCTCGAGCGATTCCCGCGATTCTTGCTTGCTCCTGCTTTCGCTGCGCGATGTAGACATATCGACCAACAGCAGCAGCACGCTAAAGCCGATGCTCACCACCAGTGCGACAATCAACAGCGGCGAGCTGCCCGAGGAGGAGACTTCCTCGGTTTTTTCCTTGGCATCGGCCTCTCGCAAGACCAACTCCGGCAACTGGCCATCGGCGCCGAGTTGAATTTTCGTCTCCGTCCGCTCGGCCGTGATGAACTTCGCTTGCTTGGCCTTGCGGCGCTGGCGTTTTGGCTGGCGTTTTGGCTGGACGGGCGGCCCAGTGGACGGATCAGCGGTCGGCACGTCTGGCGACGGAGTGGGCAACACCGTGGGCGGCTCGGCCGGATTGACGGCTGCGGCAGCCACTTTGGCGGAATCCCGCCCCTTGACGCTCTTCAATCCCGCCGGCACGACGCCTGCCCGACGCTTCGGCGTGTCCGGCGGCGGAGGCGGCGACGGAGGTGGCGACGTCGCTGGCGTAGAACTTTCGCCGCCAAGCGACACGGGAAACTGGCTCTTGCATTGCGGACAGGAGGCCAGTTGGCCGACCAATTCATCCGGCGCGGTCAGCTCCGAGTTGCAACCAGGACATTTTACTTGGACGGGCATAAACGGTTATAGCTCAAAACCGGAGGTGAGGAAATTCAAGACAAACGGGCCGAGCATGATTAACACGGTGGCCGCCATCACCAACACGCCCGGCAGCAGCATGTTGACGGCCGATTCGCCGGCGATTGTTTCGGCCCGCTGGCTGCGCTTGACGCGGAGCACGTCGGCCGTAGCGCGCAAAATGCCGGTCAGCGGCGTGCCCAACTCTTCGCTCTGAATGATCGTACCGATGATCGAATTGATCTCGTCGTCCGATAGCCGGCGACGCATCGACTCGAACGCCTCGCTACGGGCCTTGCCCATGTTCATGTCGGTCAGCACGCGGCCGAACTCCGTGGAGATGGGGTGTCCCTCGAACTCGATCACCGTCTGCTTGAGCGCTTGCAGGAAGCTCGATCCGGCCTCCATCAGCAGCGTGAGCAGATCGAGCACAAACGGCATTCGGCGTTTGATCTCGACCAACCGGCGCTCGGCCAGTCCAGCCAACCGGCGGCGCAACAGCCAGACGGTTAGGCCGGCCAGCATCAGAGCCGACACCGCGCCGACCGATCCCATCCAATCGATGCAGAAGTACAGATAGACCGGCAGCAACAACAGCGAGATCACCTGGCAGCGAGCCAGATACTCTTCGGCCAGCCAATAACGCGATAGCCCGGCCGCTTGGATCTGTCGGCCGATCTCCGGCAGGCGGGTTGGAACGGCGGCGCGATTGAGCTTGGCGAAAAACTGCACGACCGGCTGCAACAAGCGATAGATGACGTCGCCGCGGCGCAGCGCGTTGATGCGGCTCACGTCGTAACGCCATTCGTCCTCTTGAGCAACATCGTCCGAGGCCAGCGCCGACAGCACCCACCACAGCAGCGCAGCGACAGCGCCGCCGGTCAGTCCACAGGCAGCCAGCGCCAAGGGGTCAATCACCGCGAGCGGTGCGATCGAGATGTTCAGGCTAGATGTCAGCACGCATGATCCTCAATGCCCACAGGTAAGCCACGACGTTCAACACCACGGCCGCACAAAGAATTAACTGGCCGGGCAGCGTGTTGAACAGCAGCGTGACGTTTTCCGGAGTGACGAACGCATACAAAATCAAAATGACCGGAGGCACCATGGCCATGTAAACGGCCGACTTGCGAGCCTGGGCCGTTTCGCTGCGAACCTTTCGCTCGAGCCGCTGCATCTCGACCACGCTCTTGGCGATTCGCTCGACCGCCTCATTCAGTCGGCCGCCGCTCTCTCGGCTGGCCAACAGGGCCGCGGCGAAGAGCAGAAAATTTTCGCTCTTGAGCCGCTCCTTGGCCTCGGTCAGCGTGCGCTCCAGCGGCTTGCCCATCTCGTACTCGCCGACGATCTGCTGGAATTCCTGATTGATCGGACGGGGACAGTCTTTGGCCAACATTTCCAGCGCCTGGGCCAGCGACAAGCCGGCCCGGATCGCGCTGCTGAACGTAACCATCGCATCGGCCAGTTGTTCCTCGATTCTATCGCGCCGCCGGACCGAAAGCCTGCGCACGATGTACCAAGGCCCGGCGGTCATCGCTACGGCGGCCAGCACTCCCAACGGAAAGCTGTCGAGCGCGAGCCACAGGCAAACGAACGTGGCGCCGATCAGGCCGGCCCACAGATTGATCCAGCGGCGCAAGTTTCGCGACCCGATTCGCAGGCCGCGCAGCCGTTCGGTCAAGTCGTTCTCGACCAAATCGCAAGCCTGCCCGTAGCCCGGCCGGATTGCGAAAGCGGCACCCGCCACGCAAACGCCGGTGATCAGGTTGACGGCTAATAGCCCCAGGTCATTCACGGTGGGCTCTCGATGTTTCGTTGGGTGGTTGAAGTGGATTGGTTCGTAAAGGTCGACAGGTAGGGTGAGCAACTCGTGGGTCGAAAGATTTGTTATTTGTTATTTGTCATTTGTCATTGGTCATTGAAAGCTGAAAATGACGAATGACGGATGACAAATAATGAATGATAAATTCGGCGCGTCGTGGCAGCGATCACTCCCCTCACGATTTCCCGTTGCTTTGTTCTTCTCCCTCCCAGGCTCCATATAAAAACTCAAGCTCCAGCAGTTGTTTCTCCACCAGCGAATCGACAAACGTCGGCAGGTAGCCGGTCGGTCGCAGGCTCTTTCCGTCGCGGCGATTGAAAATGTCGGTGAGGATCGGTTCGATGGTGTCGGGATGAACCCCGGAAACTTCGGTGATTTGTGCCACCACGCGCTGCCCGCTGGGAAGCCGGTCGATGTGGACGATCAGGTCGATGGCCGAAGCGATTTGCCGGTGAATCGAACTCATCGGCAACTCGGCGCCCATCAGCATCAACAGCTCCAGCCGGGCGATCACCTCTTCGCTGCTGTTGGCATGAACCGTGGTCATCGAACCGTCGTGGCCCGTATTCATCGCCTGGATCATGTCGAGCGCCTCGCCGCCGCGACATTCGCCGACCACAATCCGATCGGGCCGCATGCGCAGGGCGTTCTTCACTAAATCGCGTATCGTATACGCACCGGCCCCTTCGACATTGGCCGGCTTGCTCTCCAGGCTGACCACGTGCTCCTGATGCAGCCGCAATTCGGTCGTGTCTTCGATCGAAACGATCCGCTCTTTATGCGGAATAAAGCTACTCAGCACGTTGAGCATCGTTGTTTTGCCCGAGCCGGTGCCGCCGCTGATCAGAATGCTTTTGCGATCGACCACGCAGGCTCGCACAAACATGGCGGCGGCCTTGCCGATGGTTCCCAGTTCGATCAGGTCGTCCATCGTCATCCGCTGAATTGGAAACTTGCGAATCGTCAAACAGGGCCCGAACACGGCCAAAGGTGGAATGATCGCATTCACCCGCGAGCCGTCGGGCAAGCGCGCGTCGACCAGCGGCTGGCTTTTGTCGATCCGCCGGCCGACCTGGGCAACGATTCGCTCGATGATCGATTCGGTAACTTTTTCCGAGATAAACCGCCGGCCGGAGTTCTCAATCACCCCGTCGCGCTCCACATAGATTTGATCGCTACGGACCACCATGATTTCGCTGATGGTCGGGGCGCGGAGCAAATCTTGCAGCGGCCCGAAGCCGAAGACGATGTCCTTGAGATCTTTCTTGAGCATCCGCAGCACCAGATACTTGCGCAGCTCGCCGTGCAGATGCGGCCGAACCAGCGGAAATACGTCGATGAAGCGATCCTCGACACGCTGGATTTTCTGGCTGACGTCGGGCAGCTTTTCGAGATCTAGTTTTTCCCGCAGGAATTGCAGCAGGCTGTGTAGCTCGGTCTCGCGCTCGGGCACCAACGTGGCCGGGATGTCGAATTCATTGGAGGTGAGCGCTGCCAGATCGAACACCTCGTCGGCGCCGGTCTCCATGATGAGTTGATTGATCAGATGGTCGCGCAGCCCCAGGCCGGTAATCTCCTCCAGCAGCGAGTCGTTGATATCGCCGAACAGGTTCATCTCGCGGCAAACGTCTTCGATGTTGTTTTCCAGCGACAAAATGCTCTCGGGCGTGGCTCCGCTGGCGGAATCGGTCTCGTACAGATCGAGGCGTTCGAGCAGCTTTTTGTGAATCCGCAATTCCAGATCGGCCACCGTGGTGCGCAGATGGGCTTCGAGCTCCTCGCGGCTGATGCCGGCCACCTCTTCGGTCTCGAAGCTGATCGTGTAGGGCCAGATGCGGACCTTGACGCTGGAAGTGAACTTGGCCCGCTCTCCGCCGAGCACTTCCGTATCGCCGACCAGGCAGCTATTCAGGCCGACGTTTTCCAGTTCCATTTCGCCGTTATGAACGCGCACCACGGCGTGCCGGCGCGAGACCAGCGGGCTGCGCAGCACCACGCTGTTGGTCTCTTCGCGGCCGATGTAAAACTCATTGGCCTCGATTTCGACCACACTGCGGCGGCTTTCGTTGACTTTGTTAAACCAGATTTTCATGCGTGCAGTATCAATTCAGATCGGTGCCTGGGGCAGGTTTCCTAACCTGCCACCGACAAGGCGCAGGGTGCATCGCGAGGCTTGAGGCTTGAGGCTTGAGGCTTGAGGCTTGAGGCTTGAGGGGTCGAGGGGTTGAAGGGTTGAGGGGTTGAGGGGTGAGAAAACTAGCAAGAACACAACAGGACGAACACGGATCAGAAAACAGCATGATTCCGTCAATTTTCCTCCTAAACCGCTCACTCCTTACTCCTCACTTCTCAAGCCTCAACTCCTCAACTCCTCACTCCTCACTCCTCAAGCCTCAAGCCTCAAGCCTCAAGCCTCATTTCTTCTCCGGCACATACGGCAACACGCCCATTCCGCGCCCGCTGTTTCTGATGATCGCGTCGTTGAGCTTTTTCGCCTCGCCATCGAATCTCTTGCCTTTTAGTTTTATGAAGACGGTGATCTGCCGCTCCGCGCGCGAGCGGCTACTGCCCCGGGAGGCCTCGCGGCTGCCCAAGCGGCTGCCCATCGCCGCGACGGTAAACGGTCCAATCAGGTCATCCTGGGTTCCTTGCGACTCCTTCACCTCTGGACGAGTCGGCGCGATGAAATAAACTTGGTCGCCCGGATCGATCAGCGCCGTCACAACGCGGTTGGAGTCGATCGGAACAACCATCCAGGACTTGTTCTCCCCCTCAAACGTAATCTCGGTCGGCGGCGTGCGATAGTCCTTGCGAAATATCAAATCGCCTTCCGAAAGCGGGCGGGTTGCCTTGATCGCGCCGACGACCGTATTGATTTCGTCATAAAGGTAGACGAATTTTTTCAACTGGTCGGCCTGTTTTTTCGGCACCGGCACCCGGACCAACTGATCCTTCTTAATCAGATCGCCGACTTTAATCGTCACGCCGTCGCGAACCCCGATAAACGCCACGCTACCGCTGCCCTCGGTCTTCTGGCTGAGATAAACCCAATTGACCGCCACGGCCAGCAGGCCCAGCCCGGCCGCGATGATAAGACCTATCGAACCCTTCATACGTTGATTACTCCCGGGAACCGCTCGGCGCCGCCCTCAGCACCAACGTCCCACCGATGTTATGGTCTCGATCCCGGGCCAACTGGATTTCGATTCGGCCTGCCTCGGGGTGCTCGAACCGCGCATGCCACGAGCCGTGCAGATTGCGCCAGGCGACGTCGGGCGAATAGCCGTGCCCGACCAACCACCGGTCGTAAAACTGCATCCACGCTTGTGGCGTTCCGTTTGAATTCTGTTCCGCTCGAGGCGCTCGCTGTCGAAAACCGACCACGCCCTCGCCCTCGCCAAACCGCAACGTCAAGGTTCGTTCTGCCCCCGGCGGAAGCGGAACCTCAAGTGAGCCTGCGGCCACGGCGAGACGTCCTTCTTGTAGGTGGTAAGTAAACAGCGTCCACTCGTGCTCGGACGCGGCCAGCGCCAACCCCCAACATACCACGCGGCGGTCGAATGGGGCAACTTCACCGCCCTGGTCAGAAGCGGCCAAAACGGCCTTTTTTCGGCTCTCGGCGGCCGTTTTTCGGGTCGCGGCGACCATTGGCAGCGGCCCGTCGAGCTGGAAAATTTCCCAAATCGCCGCTTCGCCCGAGATGGGGCCATGTTCGACCGGGGATAGTGCATCGAGGGTGGCCAACATTTTCAGTTCCGAGGCGAGCGCAGGCGCGGCGGGAGGTGCTGAACGCCCCACGATAACGCGGCAGCGACGACGCAGTTGGGCCATAGCCGCTTTGCGATCGCCGCTGAATCGCTGACGGCCGAGCGATCCGTCCATTTCGGCCGTCTGAAGCGAATGCGGCACGCCGGCGTCGGACGTATCGCCTCGGCCCAACATGTCCAGCGCGATCTGTCGCGGGTTGGCCTCCTCGGCCGGCTCGCCCCACCAGCCGATCATCTCCCGGCCGACCATCCAGCCGCCAAAAAGAATGATCAGCGTGGCCAGGACGTTGCAGACCCACCCGGTAACGCGGCGTCGGCGCGAAAGCGGCTCTTTCGATTTGCGGGGCGGAGATTCGCTCATCGGTTTTCGTAGGTTATGCTTCAGCATAACATCGCAGGCACGCGACGCCTTCGCTTGGATTTCGTTATGCTAAAGCATAACCTACATCCCTAATGCGGCGGCTTCTCGTTGTTGAAAGATTTGCTCTAATCGTCGAGGCAGTTGGCTGATGAGCCCGCGACGGCCCGGCGTGTCGATCAGACGATTGACTTCCAGCCTCTCGACCACCTCCTCGTCCAATTCACAGCGGCCGGCGTTGATCCTGGGATGAAAGCCGTTAAGCACTTCCAGCGCCTCGCGCTCGGGCATCGACAGCAAGTCACGCACCGATTTTACGAAGAGACTGCCGTCGGTCTTCGGCAATTCATACAACACCTTTGTGCGTCGATAGATGTTACGCGGCAGGCCAACGCGGTCGCCGGCGTCGTTCTCGACGTTCATCTGCGACGTCTGCCACTGGCCGTCGAGCATCGGGTGGCGAATCTCGCCGCTATTGAACTCACCTAGCTTCGACAGCAGGGGATATCCGCGCGTGATTTCCGCCGAGCCGCGATAGGCACCCGCGCGATCGGGATTGAGCAGCGGACGCACGATGAAGCCGTTGGGCAAGGGGCCGCGAACCACCGGAAGATCGATCGCCTGATCGTCGAGCCGGGCGATCTCGACGTCGCCCGCCACGTCCATTTTAGCATTCGCCGGCCAAACCTTCGTCTCGGGCCGCGGCTCGTCGCGCCCCGTCCGCGGCCAACGCACCCGCCAGGCCGCATCGCGGGCGACGATCTCGCCGCGTATCCGCCAGGCGGTCATCGTGCCCAGATTGACCATCAGCGCCGTCACGAACAAAAACACCGGCAGCCAGAGGACAAACTCCAGGGGAGCCAAGCCGCGACGTCGTCGACTGTGATTCATGATGTTGACCTACGTGGTTAGTCGTTGATCGCTCTGCGATCGAAACGTATTGTTCGCGGAGCGAACAACGACTATTGAACAATTCGTTTCGATCGCGGAGCGAACAACGACTATCAGTGATTGCTAATCCACCGCAAATCTTCTTCCGTCAGCCTGCGCAGATCCGGCACATTGGCCTCCACCCCGATCGACTCGGGCGACGTGCTGAGAATCTCCGCGAGCGCCGGCGTGGTGGCTGGCACCATCTGCATGGTCCAGTTCTGATTGATTAAATCCCAACGCGTCGGATGCCGAGCGGAACTCTGCCGGGTGACGTACCATTCGACCTCGTTCTCCGAGCCGTCGGGCGGAGGCGGCTGCTGCGCTCCGGGCACGGGCAGAGGGACACTCTCGCCGCCGGGCACGGCCCCCGAATTCTCGCCGGAATTTTGTTGCTGCTGGTCGAGCCGCCGCGAGGCCATAATCAGCC
>JADFKK010000380.1 GCA_022564995.1 Planctomycetota bacterium
CGTCGTCCTTCTTGGCGTCGTCCTTCTTGGCGTCGTCCTTCTTGGCGTCGTCCTTCTTGGCGTCGTCCTTCTTGGCGGAGTCCTTCTTGGCGTCCTTCTTGTCCTTGTCGTCGCCACAACCGGTCGTGCCAATAGCGAACATGCCGACAACCAATAGGATGAGTAGTGTTCCTAGCTTCTTCATTGCTCTTTACCTTTCGTCTTCAGTGAGGGTCGAAAAAACGATTCGATGCAGGTCCAACCTGCGAGTGTCTCTCTTGATTGATCCGCTTGGCAGAGCGATTATTCCCACAAAACCCGATTTCTCGAAAAAAATCCCGGAAAACGCTCGCCCGATCGGCCGCGCCACATCGCCCACTCCCGCTTACAGGGCCAAAGTAAACGCGGCATTTTTCCGCGTTATCCGTCAATTCTGCTAAAAACAGGGCACTGAAAAGCGGCCAGACGCCGCTTCTACCCTGCCCGCTGGACGAACGACCGCCGCAAAGCGATGATGATAGCAATGCCCCCAACGGTTGACCAGCACCCTGGCGGCAAGATTCGTGAGATTTTTGGGAATAATAGCTGGGGCTCGGGGTTCTTACTTAATAGGCCGGGTACATGATGGCCGAAGGTGACACATTACCGGAAGATGGGCAAGCTGAGCCTGCCAGATCGCGTGGAGCCGAATCGCGTGGAGCCGGCGCTGCCGAAAATGGCGCGACACAGCAGACCATTGCCGACTTGGTGAATGAACATCACCAGGCACTCTTCCGCTACGCCTATCGGCTGAGCGGTTCGGCCGCCGACGCCGAGGATCTGACGCAGCAGGCGTTTTTGATCGCCCAGCAGAAGATCGACCAGGTCCGCGAAGTCGGTTCCCGGCGAAGTTGGCTCTTCACCGTGCTGAGAAATTGCTTCCTGAAAAACTGCCGCCGCCGCACCCCGGCGCTGGCCGAGGACATCGATCTGGACGTCGAGACGATTGCCCAGCCGATAGCCTCCAGTGGACTGTCCGACGGACCGCTGGACGGGCAGAAAATTCAGGCGGCGATCGACTCGCTGCCGGAGGAGTTTCGGATTGTGGTATTGATGTTTTACTTCGAGGAGCTTACTTACAAGGACATCGCCGAGAAACTGGAACTGCCCATCGGCACCGTCATGAGCCGGCTGTCGCGGGCCAAAGGTCGGCTGCGGGGTGTGTTGACGGCCGATGTCCGGCAGAAAACCTAAAACGAGCAAGACATGCAGCGACGCGAGGATCTCGAAAATTTGATCGAGCAGATCGACGCCTGCCGGGCCGGCAGCGACGATATCCATGCGCCCGAACTGCAAGAATTGCGGCAGCTCGAGCAGCGTCTGGAGCATGACGCCCAGGCCCGCGAGCTTTACGATTCGCTCCAGAACTTCGACGCTCGCCTCGGCGCCGCGGTTCGCGAGGTTCGTCTGGAAGAATTTCCGCAGGCCAGCGGGCTCGAAGCGCGTTTGCTGGCGGCTGTTTCACAGAACGCTGCTTCGCAGAACGCTGTGGCCAGTGACGTTTCGACCGGCGACCTATCGAGCGACGCCACATCGAGCGAACCACCGACGGTGCGGCGCACTTCCCGTCGTCGGGCAATGACGTGGTTGGTCGGATTGGCGGCGACCGCGGCGACCGTGGGGATTGTCATTGGTTTGATGGATAAGACGCAGCCGGATTTCGTGCCGACGGCCTCTTGGGTTCACGATACGGCGCTTGATTTTTACTTGGCCGACAAGGATAATATCCGGACGGGTCGGTCCATCGCACAAACGCCGCCGCCCAAGTCGCATCCACTGAGCAGCCAAGTCCGACAGTTCTCGGAAGTCATGCCGGGCGCTACATGGCGTCATGTCAGCGGCTTTCTCGGCACGCCGCAGGCGATCGCTTACGACATCCCCGCTCCGGGAGGCAGCCCGATAGCAACGCTGTATGTCGTGCGTCTTTCGGTCCCGGATCTGCCGCAATGGCCGAATCCCAAGACGGATCACGGCACCGGTGGCGCTTTGCTCTCTGCCTGGCAAAAGGGAGATTTGGTATACGTGCTGGTAGTGCATGGCGATAAAAACGCCTTCCGGCAGTTCATCGAGAATCTCCATCGCGAGTTCGCCTGATTTTACGTCGGCGTCGCGTGACTTTTAAGGCAGAGCCGAGAGGCCGACTTTTCCGGTGATCAGCGGCTTCTAGGGCGAGCGGAAGTACCTAATACCAGCACGACGCGCAAGCGAATGGGTCAAGAAGACTCACTCACTTGCTTGCGCGTCGTGCTGGTATTATCTAATCTGTCGCTCGCCTAAGACGCCGATATTTCGGCTGCCGGCCCGCATCAGGCGCCTAATCGTCAAAGCTTCCGCTTTCTTCGCGCCGGCGGCCTCTCTGGTCGCCCGATTGGCCAATTGCCGCTAATCTTCTGCTGCAAACCGGGCCGAATCGGAATAATACGCACAGGCAGATCAAACCGGGCGAATCGAGCCGGCGTGAGCCATCGTAATCCACAAACAGGGAAACCACCCATGAAACGTATCGCATTCTTAGTGGCCGCTACCATGCTTCTCGCCGCCGGCGTCTCGCTGGCGCAAGACAAGGCAAAGGTGAACCTTCGCCGCGACAACCAGCCGGGCGCTCTGAGCGACACGCCCGTCACGCCCGAGATGTGGCTCTATGAACAGGAGCGCGATCGATACGACAACCCGCAGGCGATGGTCCGCCGTCGGGCCGAGATTCGCGGTGCCCAGCGCCAGCAGCGTTTGGCGTCGATGAAGTGGTACGGCCTTTCCAACGCCCGGCCAGATCACTCGCCCACGCCATGGTTCGGCCCGCAGTCACCGCGTTGGGGCTCCAACTCGCGACATCCCTATCTCTGGCACGCCAGCTCCGCGCCGCACGTCGTGCTGCACGTGCGTAGCAGCCGACTGTATTAAGCCCATGGATCGGCGACAGGAGTCGCCTGCTACATCATCAACGGTCTGCTAACGGCCGTCGAATGTCCATCGATTTGATCCGCGACGCCAGGGTGGTGGGCTTGAGACCGAGCAACCGGGCGGCGCCGTTTTCTCCGGCGACTTTCCAGGCGGAGGCCTCGAGCGCGGCGACGATGTTCGCTCGCTGGCGGCGCTGCATTTCGTCGTCGGGATGGATGATTGACTCGGTGCCGTCGGTCATGTGCTTTTCGCCCTCAGGCGTCGACGCGCCGGACGTTTCGTCTTGCAAGTCGAATCGCAGCCGGCCGCCGGTGGCGGTGATGACGGCCCGTTCGATCACGTTTTGCAATTCGCGAATGTTGCCGGGCCAATCGTACCGCTGAAGCTGCTCGGTGTTGGCGCGGGTCAGCCGCGGCGCGGGGCGATTCAGTCGGGCGACGGCCAAAGAAAGAAAATGGGCCGCCAGCAGTGGAATGTCGTCTCTTCGCTGTCGCAGCGGCGGGACTTCGACGGGAAAGACGTTGAGCCGGTAATAAAGGTCTTCACGAAATCGCCCCGCTGCGACCTCTTTCTTCAGGTCGCGATTGGTCGCCGCGACAATCCGCGCGTCGCTGTGCCGCGTGCGATCCTCGCCGACCCGCTCAAAGTCACCCTGTTGCAACGCGCGAAGTAATTTGCTTTGCAACTCGATGGGGATTTCGCCGACTTCATCGAGAAACAGCGTGCCGCCGTCGGCCAACTCGAATCGCCCGACGCGGTCGTTGACCGCTCCGGTGAAGGCGCCTTTCGCGTGGCCGAAAAACTCGCTCTCGTAAAGCTCGCGAGGAATCGAGGCACAGTTGACCGTGACCAACGTCCGCTGCGACCGCTGGCTTTGCGCGTGAATCTCTCGGGCGACCAACTCCTTGCCGGTGCCCGACTCACCGAGGATCAATACGCCGGCGTCGGTCGGCGCGACCAACTCGATCTGCTGGAGAATGTTCTGCAGCGCGGGGCTTTGCCCGACGATGTCGCCGAGCGCCTTGGCCTCGCGCACTTCGTCGCGCAAGTAGTCGCGTTCCATCTCGAGTTGCTGCTTGAGCTGTCCGATTTCTTCAAACGCCCGGGCCGTGGCGATGGCCGCCGCCGCGTGGTCGGAGATCATCCGCAACCAGATGAAATTCTCTTCGCCCAAACAGGCGCGGGTAAACACGGCCAGCACGCCCAACACTTCGCCCTGATACACGAGCGGCTGTCCGCCGAGGGCTCGAATGCGTTCTGCCTTGGCCCACTCCGGACGCGCAAGAGATTCGGCCGATTTGTCGAGGTCGCAGACTTCGAGCGGCTGGCCGGACTTGGCGACCTGACCGACCTTGCGCACCCCGATTGGAAAACGGCGGAAGTCGCCGTCGAGACGTTCCCACGACTGGCCCGAGAGCGATTGGCCGGCGCTGGCCGCCAGATGCAGGCAGGCCGTTTGGTCGGGGCACTGCTGTCGCATCGGGCATTCATCACAAATGTCGCCCGGCCGCATAAGCCAGATGCGCACCAGCGCGACTTCCGGCTGGCTGGCGAGCCGGTCGACAACGAGTTTCAACACGCCATCGACGCGGCGCTCTAGGGACATGTCGAGCAACAGCCGCTTGAGCAGATCGACGTTGATGGGGCATTCGGCTTGATGAGCGGGCATGACGGTGAATTATACGATATGTCGTTGATTTGTAAACGGTATATCGTAATAAACGAAATATCGTATTTCAGTTTTACGTTCTTGATTTTCATAACCTGTTGAAACAAAACGACCTATGCGATTTACGTTCCGCTGGCACGCAACATGCTTTATCCGACGTGTCATCAGCAGACGCTTTTCACCAAACCCACGTCACACGGAGAAAGTCATGCCAAGCCAAAATGTTCATCACTTCACTGACGAGAGCTTTGCCAGCGAAGTGCTCGCCAGCGACCGACCGGTGTTGGTCGACTTTTACGCCGACTGGTGCGGGCCGTGCCATGCGGTGGGGCCGGTCATCGAAAAGTTGGCCGAGCAATTCGGCGGCGAAGTGCTCGTCGGAAAGCTCGACATCGACGCCAATCCCGAGACGACTCGCACGTACAACGTCAGCTCGATTCCGACCGTGCTGCTGTTCAAAGGCGGGCAGGTCGTCGAGACGCTCGTCGGCGTGCATTCCCAGCAGCGTTACGCCGAGGTCGTGCAGCAGGTCGGCGCGGCGGTCTGACGGGGCATGTCGTAACCGTTTTCGTTTTCTTGAACGGGCGAAACTTCGCCCAACAACCCACGAGGAGAATTATCATGTCACGAATCCATCTGGTCGATCCAACCGAAGCCAGCGGCGAAGCCAAAGAACTGCTCGACGCCGTGCAGAACCAACTCGGCAGCACGCCGAATTTCCTGCGGGCGCTGGCCAGTTCGCCGCCGGCGCTGGCCGGCGTTCTTGAGTTCAACTCGCATTTGGCGCGCGGCCGGCTCGACGCGGCAACCCGAGAGCGGATCGCCCTGGCCGTATCGGAGTCGAACGGCTGCGAGTATTGCGTGTCGGCGCACAGCGCGCTGGCCGCAGGCGCCGGCTTGAACAGCGACGAAATCGACGCGGCCCGCCGGGGTGGCTCGGCCGACAAGCAAGCCGACGCGGCGGTTAAATTTGCCCGCGCCCTGTTGGACCATCAAGGCGATGTCACGACCGGCGAGATCGATGCGGTCCGCGCCGTCGGATATGGCGACGCCGAGATCGTCGAGATCATCGCCCTCGTGGGAATGAACGTGCTGACGAATTTCCTGGGCAAAGCCGGCCGCATCGACGTCGACTTTCCCAAAATCGCGCTGCTGGCCGAGCCGGTGGCGGTAGGATAGCCGAGGCATTGTCTTACGACAGATCAATCAGCCGCGACGCGTTAGCGTCCGGTTCTCTTGGGAGATGTTCCGCTAAGAACCGTGGGCTAGCGCCCAATGCCACTTACTTTGGCCGACGTCATGGTGAGCCGCAAGGCGCTAGCCGCGGGTTTTGTTTGGGAAAACGCAACCTCAACTCACCGGCGGCTAGCGCCTTGCCGCTCACAGTACGTGCCGTTGGACTAGCGCCCAGCGGCTGATAGGAGCCAAAACGATGACCCGTCAATACCCGGCCGTAGCATTCACCGACAGTGTCAAGGCGGCCCAGGATCATTACGGCACGCGGCGTCAAAACGAGAAGCTGGAGTCCAGCGACTTCGACGATCGCCGGCTCTCACAGCGCGAAGCCGAGTTCATCGCCGAACGAGACAGCTTCTACGTCGCCAGCGTCAACGAACAGGGTTGGCCTTATGTGCAGTTCCGCGGCGGGCCGAAAGGCTTCTTGAAGGTGCTCGACGAAGTCACGCTCGCCTACGCCGACTTCCGCGGAAATCTGCAATACATCACCACGGGCAACGTCGCCCACGACGATCGTGTGGCCCTGATCCTGATGGATTACGCGGGCCGCCGACGTCTAAAGATCATGGCCCGGGCCGAGATTTTCGACGCCGTCGACCGCCCCGATTTGATCGCCCAAGTCGAAGACCCCGACTATCGCGCACGCGTCGAACGGGCCGTCGTCCTGCACCTCGAAGCCTTCGACTGGAATTGCCCCCAGCACATCACACCGAGATATACGGAGCAGGAATATCAGGAGCGACTGGCAGCCAAATGGTAGCAGCACGGCCGGCGAGGCCCTCACGGTTCCTGCGGCCGAGGTAAATTTCGTAGATGAGCGGTGTTTGCCGGGCGGAAAAGGGAGGAGCTAGGAGTCAGGGGCTAGGAGCTAGAGCAAGCCACTTCTCTGCGAATTCCGATTTCCCACTTCTGAATTCATTTTGCAAACGCCCCTCGCTCATTTTCGCATAATTCGCGCCGCGATATTCCGCAACCCCGTTCGCAGCAACCACTTCCGTGTTTTGCCTTTCTGCTTTTTGTAGCCAAAACCCCCGTTTTCGTCGTTTTTTCGCATAATTCGGGCTCTTTTTGCAAAGCAGGCTGGCGCTCCATTGATTACGCTCGCGGGCCGATTTCCCGTGTTTCCTCGTGCGAAGTGCCCCCTGAGCCATCGAATTTTGCAACGCCGTTTCGCCACCAGCGGGTCGAATTATGCAAAAGCCCAACTTCGCCGCGCGCGTTGCAAAACACCCCCCCTGCTGCCGACCCCCCCTGCAAAACTCCGACCCCCTGCGCCGCCAAACCCCGTGTTTTTCTGTTTCAAATCCAAAATCGCCAATCCAAAATCGCAAATCCCTCCCTCCATCCGGGTGCCAAAAACCGCGTTTCTGCCTCGTGCATAATTCCC